>NZ_JBHTMP010000055.1:0-42760 GCF_042679305.1 Micromonospora sonneratiae
CCGCCCGGGCCGCCGCCGGCCCCGCCAGGGCCCGCTGCTGGCCGTCGGTGAGCATCCGCTCCGCCACGGCGGCCTGCACCACCCCGGGCGCGGACCACCGCATCCCCAGGTCACCTTCGACCGTACGGGCCCGCCACAGGGTCCCGGCCGCCGCCTGACTCGGGCCGCTGGCCCGCTCGTCCGGGGTCAACGCCGAGTACACGTCGGTGGTCGCCCCGCCCACATCCACCACCACCAGGTCGCCGCCGACGTGGTCGGCCAGCAACTCCACCCCGGTCAGCACCGCGTCCGGGGTGGCCGCCCGTACCAGGTCGGCGAACCGGCGCCCCCGGGACAGCCGCTTGCCGCCGATCACATGACGCAGGAACACCTCACGGATCGCCTCACGGGCCGGGCCGGGCCGCAACACCCCGATCCGGGGCAGCACGTTGTCGGCTGCGGTAACCGGCACCCCCCGGTCGGTCAGCAACTGCGTCACCGGGTCCCGGACATCGCCGTTGCCGGCCAGCACCACCGGCACCCGCCACCGGGCCCGGGCCAGCCGGGTCGCGTTGTGGGTCAGCACCTCGGCGTCACCGCCGTCAGTGCCGCCGACCAGCAGCACCACGTCCGGGCGGGCCGCCCGTAACGCGGTCAGCCCCGGCCCGTCCAGCCGCCCGGCGGCCACGTGCACCACCCGGGCACCGGCCGACAGACCCACCCGGTGCCCGGCCTGCGCGGTGACCAGCTCCTCGTAGCCGATCACCGCCAGACGCAGCCCACCGCCCGCCGACGAACAGACGTACCAGGGCATCGGCCCGGCAGCCAACCCCGCCGTGGCCTGCGCGACGGCCGCGTCCAGGCCGTGCAACACGTCCGTGGCGACGGTCGTCGGGTGACTGGCCGTCGCAGCCAACTGCCCGTCGTCGAGGTCCACGACCGCGACCTTCGTACACGTGGAACCGACGTCGGCGCAGACCGCGTACACGTCACAGCACCTCGGACACGGCCCCCGGCGACGCCGCCGGGGCGGCCACCGGCACCACCACCGTGCCGGTGGCCGTCACCGCCACCAGCGGCGGATCCAACACCTGCGCCGCCGACGTGCCCAGCTCGGGCCGCCCCCGACACACCACCCGGCACTCGAAGTCGATGGTGCGGCTGCGGTTACCCACCCGGGTCACCGTCGCCACCGTCTCCAACACATCCCCGGCCCGGATCGGGCCACGAAACTGCACGTCGGAGTACGACGCGAACAACCCCTCGTCACCATCGGTACGGATGCACACCTCCGTGGCCACGTCCCCGAACAGACCCAACGCGTACGCCCCGTCGACCAGGTCACCGGCGTAGTGGGCGTGGGAGTACGGCACATAGCGCCGGTGGGTAACGGTCAACCCGAGTCGGGGATCAGTCATGCCGAAGCCTTCGCCTTCTGTGTGATCAACGCATGCACCAGGTAACTGGCCACCTCACCGGGGGTGGTGCCCCGCCCGAAGATGCGGTCCACCCCCAGCTCGGCGGTCATCATCTCGTCGAACCGGGGACCACCGACGATCAACAGCGGCCGTTTCCCGGCCGGCATCGCCTCCCGGAACGCCGCCGACATCTCCCGGGTGTTGTGCAGGTGCGCGTCGCGCTGGGTGACCACCTGGGACACCAGGACCGCGTCGGCGCGCTCCGCCCGGGCCGCCTCCACCAGGTCCGGCACGCTCACCTGCGCACCCAGGTTGGTCACCTTCAACTCCCGGTAGTACTCCAGGCCCTTCTCCCCGGCGATGCCCTTGACGTTGAGGATCGCGTCGATGCCGACGGTGTGCGCGTCGGTGCCGATACAGGCCCCGACCACGGACAACTTGCGCCGTAACCGGCGCTTGACCACCGCGTTGACCTCCTTGGCCGACAGCAGCGGAAAGTCACGTTCGACCACCTGCACGGCCGACAGGTCGACCAGGTGGTTCACCCGCCCGTACACGACGAAGAAGGTGAACCCATCACCCATCTGTTTGGCATGCACCAGCATCGCCGGGTCCATGCCCATCTTCCCGGCCAGCTGCAACGCCGCACCCTCGGCCCGCTTGTCGTGCGGCACCGGCAGCGTGAACGACATCTGCACCATGCCGTCACCGGTGGTGTCCCCGTACGGTCGCACGATCGGCCCGCTCATCGCCCCTCCTCCGCCCTGGCGGCCGGCACCGGGCTCTCCAGGATCTCCGTGGCCGGGTTGTAGTAGCCGTCAGCCTGCGCGGCCACCCCGTCCAGCCCCTTGCCCCGGTCAGCCGGCCGCTTCATGATCCCGAACGTGCCCTCGGCGATCGCCGTCAACAACGTCTCGTCCCCGATACGCTCCAACAGATCCACCGCCGCACCGAGCACCCGGTTGGCCCGGCTCTGGATGAACCCGCCCGGCGCCGGCACGAAATCCTCGTGCAACCCGCCCGCCGCACCCAGCACGTACCGCACGTTCTGCAGGGCGATGTCCCGATCCGACAACCACGGCGTCACCACCGCCTCGGTCATCATCCCCACCAGCAGAATGCCCTGCCCGGTCATCGTCCCCACCAGGTTGAAGAACCCGTCCAGCAGATTCCCCCGGAACACGTCACCGGTCATGTGCTTCGTCGGCGGCATCCACTTCAACGGCGCATCCGGAAACAGCTCCCGGGCCAACAGCGCATGCGCCAACTCCAACCGGAACGACTCCGGCACATCCGGGTTGATCTCAAACGCGTGCCCCAGCCCCAACTGCCAGTCCGCCAACCCCGCCTCGTGGGCGAAGAACTCGTTCAGCAGCTGCGACACCGTCACCGTGTGCGCCTCGTCCACCGCATCGGCGGTGGTCAGGTAGTTGTCCTCACCGGTGTTGATGATGATCCCCGCCCGGGCATGCACCTGCCGGGAGAACCGCTGGTCGACGAACGTCCGGATCGGATTGATGTCCCGGAACAGGATCCCGTACATCGAATCGTTGAGCATCATGTCCAGCCGCTCCAACCCGGCCAGGGTCGCCATCTCCGGCATACACAACCCCGACGCGTAATTGGTCAACCGCACATAACGCCCCAACTCCTTCGACGAGGCATCCAACGCCGCCCGCATCAACCGGAAGTTCTCCTGCGTCGCGTACGTCCCGGCGAAACCCTCCCGGGTCGCCCCCTCCGGCACATAGTCCAGCAACGACTGACCGGTCGACCGGATCACCGCGATCACGTCCGCACCCGCCCGAGCCGCCGCCTGCGCCTGCGGAATGTCCTCGTAGATGTCCCCGGTCGCCACGATCAGATAGATCCACGGCCGCTGCTTCGGGTCACCCCACCGCTTGACCAGCCGCTCCCGCTCCGCCCGCCGCCGGTCGATCAGCCGTATCCCGGCCCCGACCGCCCGACGCGACGCCCGCCGGGCAGCCGTCGCCGCCCGGCCCTGCGGGATGGTGAACCGCACCGACCCCGCCGCCGCCTTCTGCGCCAGCAACGTCAGATCGTCCAGCCCCTCCCGGGCCAGGGCGTCGAACACCGGCAGGGCCACCCCGTGCGCCAACCCCACATCGGCGACCACGGCGTCCACCAGCCGGTTCACCCACGGAATCCCGTCCGGATCCGCCCCGGTCACCCCGGCCAGCCGCAACACCGCCCGCTCCACCGAAACGGTCGTGTGACTACGGGCCAGATCCACCACCGGCTGACCCGCCCGACGCGCCAAATCCCGCGCCCGACCCACCAACACCGGGTCCAGGGCAAGCTTTCCACTCACGGGGTTCCCTCCTCATAGATCACCTCGCCGCGCAGCACCGTACGGCGACACACCGGCAACGGCGTCGGATCCTGCGGCCCCCGCAACTCCGCCACCTCCGACACCAGCACCGGCAACCCACGGTCCAGCCCCGCAGGCGTCGACCAGACCGCAAAAGTCGCCGGCGCCCCCGGCACCAGCACCCCCTCGTCGTCGCGGTGCACCGCCCGCCAGCCGCCCCGGGTATGCGCCGCGAACGCCGCCTTCACACTCAACCGCTGCGCCGGATTGAAGTGCGACATCGCCGCCCGCACCGACCCCCACGGGTCCAACGGCGTCACCGGCGCATCCGACCCGAGCGCCAACATCACCCCGACCGAGTGCATCGCCCCCATCGGATTGGACTCCAACGACCGGGCCACCCCCAACCGGGACGCATACATCTGGTGCTCGCCACCCCACAGCCGGTCGAACGCCGGCTGCACACTGGCCACGATCCCGAACTCCACGAACCCGGCAATCGTCGCCTTGTTCATGATCTCGGCATGCTCGACCCGGTGCCGCGCCGCCCGCAGCCGCTCCACCCCGAGGGTTCGCGCCGCCAGACCGAAACCCGCCACCACCGTGCCGATCGCCGCATCCCCGATCGCGTGGAACCCGCCCTGCATCCCATGCTCGGCACAGTCCAACAGATGGTCACGCACCTGCTCGGCGGTGACATAGCCATGACCGCAGCCGGCACCATCCAGATAGGACTCGGACAGGAACGCCGTACGCGACCCCAACGCCCCGTCGGCATACAGATCCCCACCGGCACCGACCGCACCCAGCTCACGGGCCTTCGCCGAGGCCATCAACTCGCCCCAGTAGCCGTACACCTCCGGCAGCCCGGCCCCGGACAGCGCCAACACGCTCATCAGGTCGTTCTCGTCCGACGTCCCCGGACCGGCGCACTCGTGCACCGCCGCGACACCCAGCGACGCCGCCCGCCGCAACGCCGCCCGCTGCACCGCAGTGCGCTGGGCCGGGGAGAACGACCCGAACGCGAGCTCCGCCACCAGATGGTGGGCGTCCAGCCGCAACCAGCCCGACTCGTCGTAACCAACCAGCCCCGCCGCCCGCGGATCGGCAGTCATCATCGCCGTGGAACACAGCGCCGAATGCCCACAGACCCGCGACAGGTAGACCCGCCGCCCCTGCGCTGCCCGATCCAGCTCCTGCGCCGTCGGCAACTCCGGCCGCGACCACCGAGACTCGTCCCACCCGTTGCCGAACACCATGGCGTCCGCCGGCAGACCCGCCGCGAACACCGCCAACGCGTCGAGGATCTCCGTCGCCGACCCGACCTCCGTCAGATCCAGTCCGGTCAGCGTCAACCCCGTGCCGGTGGCATGCATGTGCGCATCCACGAACGCCGGCGTCACCAGCGCCCCGTCAAGGTCGACCACCTGATCGGCGGCCGGCGCGTCAACGTCAACGCCCAACCAGGCAATCCGCCCATCCCGTACCAGCAATGCCGTCGCCTGCGGATCCGCCGGACAGTAGAGCTGCCCGCCGCGGTAAAGAGTCGAGGGGTTCGTCATGGCACTCAGTCTGCCGTGAGTCGAGCCGTGAAAAGATCCCGTACCCCGGCAACATCCCGCACCAACGACAGCGCCAACTCGGCATGACCCGGCACGTACCCGTTGCCCACCAGCATGGTCACGTCCGCCGCCAGGCCCTCCGCGCCCAATGCCGCCGCCGCGAAACTCGTCGCCATCGAAAAAAAGATCACCGTGCCGCCGTCGGCCGTCGCCAGGATCGCCCCATGCTCACAACCCGGCACATCCACACACACCACGGTCACATCCGCCGGACCGCCCAACGCCCCGGCCACCGCCGTCGACAGCGCCACCGGATCGCGGGCATCGGCCAACACCACATCCGACGCCAACCCGGCAGCCACCAGCCGGTCCCGCTCGGCGGGCACCGGCACCACCCCCACCGTACGACCCGCGCCCGCCCGCACCGCCGCCGCCAACGACAACGACCCGCTCTTACCCGCGCCCCCGATCACCGCCACCGTCGGCCGGTCATAACCGGCAACCACCCGGGCGGTCAACGCCGGAGCACCACACACGTCCAGCACCGCCAACGACAACTGCGGATCCAGATCGTCAGGCAGCACCGCCGCGATCGACCGGGCGAACAGGATCGCATGCCCGGCGCACGGCACCTGCTCGCTACGTCCGTCCCAGGAGGCGAGGCCGTCGGAGACGACCAGCGGGGTCAGGGTGAGCGAGACGAGGGTGGCCACCCGGTCACCCGGCTTGACCGGCAACGGAGAGTCGGGACCGACCTCGTCCACGACACCGATCAACATGCCACCCGACCCGGTGACCGGATTGTGCATCTTGCCGCGACTGTTGATGATCTCCAGCACCTCGGCCCGGACAGCCGCGCCGTCCCCGCCGTGCTTCTCCGAGAGTTGACGGAAGCTGGCCGCGTCGAGGTTCAACCGCTCGACCCGGATCCGCACCTCGTCAGCACCGATCTCCGGCCTCGCGTCGAGCCGCCGCGCCGCCTGCGGCAGTACCCCCGCCGGCTCGACCACCCGGTGCAGACCCACTGGAGATGTCATCGCGCCACTCCCATCCCACCCGCAACACGACTCCCAGCCGGTCGTATGACGGGAAAACTTCCGGCAGAATAGTTTCTTCACAGGATATTTTCCAGTAGCCTTCGTGCCGCGATCAGGAACGCGCTGGACCATGAGGAGGGTTCGTGACACAGACACAACCGGTTGAGGTCATCCCTCAACCCCGCCACGCCCCGGCCAGCGCCCCGCAACCCACCGCCGGCCAGCCCTACGAATACCGCCGTCGGCCCCTCGTCGAACCCGACTGGACCCGCTTCCCCGGCTGGCGCCACGTCACCCGCGAACAGTGGGAATCCGCCCAATGGCAACGGGTCAACTGCGTCAAGAACATCAAGCAGCTACGCACCGTGCTCGGCGACCTCGTCGACGAAACCTTCTACGCCGACCTCGAGGCCGACCAGAAGGCCCTGGCCACCATGTCCATGCTGGTGCCCCCGCAGATGCTCAACACCATGGTGCCGTTCGAACCGATGAGCACCGAGGCGTTCCTGGCCGACCCGGTCCGCCGCTACATGATCCCCGTCGCCTCGGACCGGCGCACCGACTGGCCGTCACACCCGTACGCCACCCGCGACTCCCTCCACGAGCACGACATGTGGGTCGCCGAAGGGCTCACCCACCGGTACCCCACCAAGGTGCTCGCCGAACTGCTGTCCACCTGCCCCCAGTACTGCGGGCACTGCACCCGGATGGACCTCGTCGGCAACTCCACACCCGCGGTGGACAAGCTCAAGCTGACCCTCAAGCCGGTCGACCGCTACGACGCCCACATCAACTACCTCAAGACCCACCCCGGCGTACGGGACGTAGTGGTCTCCGGCGGCGACGTGGCCAACGTGCCCTGGCGCAACCTCGAGTCGTACCTGATGCGACTGCTGGAGATCGAGACGATCCGCGACATCCGGCTGGCCACCAAGGCACTGATGGGCCTACCCCAACACTGGCTACAACCCGACGTCGTCGAAGGACTCGAACGGGTCGCCCGCACCGCCGCCCGTCGGGGCGTCAACCTGGCCATCCACACCCACGTCAACCACGCCCAGTCACTCACCCCACTGGTTGCCCGGGCCGCACAGACCGCCCTCGAGGTCGGCGTACGCGACGTCCGCAACCAGGGAGTACTGATGCGGGGCGTCAACGCCAGCGCCCCCGACCTGCTCGACCTGTGCTTCGCGTTGCAGGGCGAGGCCGGAATCCTGCCGTACTACTTCTACATGTGCGACATGATCCCCAACGCCGAACACTGGCGGGTACCGGTCTGGCACGCCCACCAGCTCCAACACGACATCATGGGCTACCTGCCCGGCTACGCCACCCCTCGGATCGTCTGCGACGTGCCATTCGTCGGCAAACGATGGGTACACATGCTCACCGAGTACGACCGCGAGCGGGGCATCTCGTACTGGACCAAGAACTACCGCACCTCGATCGAGTCCGAAGACCTCGAAGCACTCAACCGACGCTTCGCCTACTACGACCCGATCGACACCCTGCCCGAATCAGGCCAGGCCTGGTGGGTCCAGCAGGAAACCGCCACCCTTCCCTGATCGGGTTGCTCCAGCCGCCGCTGATCAGGCGGCGAGAGAGTACGCCCCGATGTCGGTCCGGCCGGGCCGAATGGTTCTTCAGCCCAGCTACGCCAGTCTCGACCTGAACCGTACGGGCTACCAGCGGATCCTCGACAACCACACCGCCCCTACCCGAACACGGCATCCGGTGAACTCTGACTGGCGCCCCTTCCTGGTCCGGCCGCCGTTTGGAGCGGCCCGGGATGCGGGTGGACAGGGCACCACGACAGCGTGGGAGGGCATCACAATGTGATGCCCTCCCACGCTGATGCCCGGTCAGCGCTTGAACATGTCCTTGGCCTCCCGGCCCGCCTCCATTGCGTGCTTACCGGCCTGTTTCGCCTTCGCGCCGATGTTCTCGTCGGGGTGTTCCCCCTGCTGCTGCTGCTCCTTACCGGTCGCCTCGCCGGTCCTCTCCTTGGTACCACCCATCAGTTCCTCGGCTTTGGCCTTGGCCTTGTCGGTGAGGCTCACCCTGCTCTCCCTCCGGTCTGCGCCCTGCTGAGGGTGGGCGCTTGCGGCTCATGTGGGGATGCCCGCGTGGGGTCGGTGAAAACCGGGTGGTTGCAGGTTTGGGAGGGGGACACCACCTCTAACGCGTCCTAGGATGCTAGGTGTTCTGCGGTAACGTCCCGAGCTGATCCCGGCAACGACACTCGGCGAACCGAATGGCAGGCTGCTCGGCATGACTGAGTCAGATCCGAAGGCGGACCTCCACCGCTACCTGCAGGTCGCCCGCGAGGCGCTGTTATGGAAACTCGATGGACTCTCGGAGTACGACATCCGCCGGCCTCTGACAGCGACCGGCACCAACCTGCTGGGACTGGTCAAGCACGTGGCCGGTGTCGAGATGGGTTACTTCGGCGACACCTTCGGACGTCCGGTCGACGAGCCACCGTCCTGGCTGGCCGATGACGCCGAGGCCAACGTGGACATGTGGGCCACCCCCGATGAGTCACGTGACCAAATCGTCGGGCTGTACCGCCGAGCATGGGCACACTCGGACGCGACCATCGGGGCGCTCCCCCTCGACGCGATCGGGCACGTGGCCTGGTGGCCACCGGACCGCAACAAGGTGCCGTTGCATCGCATCCTGGTACACGTGATCGCCGAGACCCATCGACATGCCGGACACGCTGACATCGTCCGGGAGCTCATCGACGGATCCGCAGGCCTACGAGAGGGGATGGGCAACCTGCCACCGGGAGACCGTGCCTGGTGGGAGGAACACCGTGGCCGGGTCCAACGGGCCGCGGAACAAGCGTCAGAACAGGCCTGACGGAAGAAACAGCCAATCGCCGCTGCCGCCCACCACCCCTGGAGGCTCCCGATGCAACCGACGCCCACTGCCGACCTGACCGCGCTGCTGGCAGGCGACGCAGTGGCCGCGACCGATCGTGCACTGCTCACCTACTACGACGACGCGACCGGTGAGCGGACCGAACTCAGCGCGTCGGCGCTGGGTGGGTGGGCCGCCCGTACCGCAGGGCTGCTGCGCCAGGGGTGCCAACTGGGCATCGGTGACCGGGCTGCGGTACTGCTGCCGCCGCACTGGCAGACCGCAGCCGTGCTGCTGGGCGCCTGGTCGATAGGGGTTGCCGTGTCGTTCCGGTCGTTTGCGGTTGGCGGCCTGAAGCCGGTCGGACCCGGCAACGAAGAGCCGCTGGAGGCGGTGTTCGTCACACCCCGACGGCTGGACAGTTGGCTGGAGGTGGTGCCGGCGGCCCGGCACCGGTTCGTGCTCGGTCTCGCCCCCAACGGCGCGCTGATGGACGAGGTGCCCACCGGCTACCGGGACTACCTGGCCGAGGTCAGCTCGTACCCGGACAACATTGTGGAACCCGGGCCGATCCAGCGCACCGACGTGGCAAGCCCTGACGGCACCACCTTCCGGGAGTGGGGTGCCGTGGCACATGAGATCGCAGCCATGCTCGACCTTCGCATGGGCGACCGGCTACTGGTGGACGTGGCCGAACACGAGGAGCCTCTCAAATGGCTGCTGGCACCGTTGGCCGCCGGCGCATCGGTCGTACTGTGCGCCAATCTGGACCACAGCGGCCTCGACGCCCGGATCGCAGCGGAAGGCATCACACGCGTGCTCTAGCCCGACCAACTGACGACTGGGGCGGACCTGAAAGCAGCGCCGACCGGCTGATCCGGGTCGGGATCAGCCGGTCGGGACAACCACCAACGAGACGCACCTAGGCCGGGTGACCTTCGCCGACCCGTGGTGGTCTGCCTTCGTACGGCGTGGACAGAACGACGGTGGTACGAGTGGTCACGTTCGCGGCGGTACGGATCTCCTGCAACAGCCGCTCCAGGTCGGCGGGACTCGCCACCCGGACCAACAGCATGTAGAAGTCCTCCCCTGCCACCGAGTAGCACGAGTCGATCTCCGGTAGGTGGGCCAGCCGTTCCGGGGCGTCGTCCGGCTGCGACGGGTCGAACGGCCGGATCGCCACAAACGCGGTCAAGGGAAGGTCCAACGCCTCATATGAGACCTTCGCCGCGTACCCCCTGATAACCCCACGCTGTTCCAGCCGACGTACCCGCTGATGCACCGCGGACACCGACAGGCCCACCTTCTCCGCCAGATCCGTATAGGAAATGCGGCCGTCGACGGTCAGCGCAGCGATGATGGCCCGGTCGATGTCCTCCACGGCCAGCAACCTACACGTAGCGATGGGTTTTCGGGGAGGCCGCAATCGCGCGTCGAGTCGTTCCTCACCGCGCGAGGGAACGGGAAATGACCATTCGCTGGATCTGGTTGGTCCCCTCGACGATCTGAAGCACCTTTGCCTCTCGCATAAACCGTTCTACCTGATGATCGGCTACGTAGCCGGCACCACCGAGGATCTGTACCGCATCGGTGGTCACCCGCATCGCCATGTCGGTGGCGAACAGCTTGGCCTTGGCTGCCTCCGTGGAGTAGGGACGACCCCTGTCCCGTAGCCGGGCTGCGGCCAGGGTCAGCGCCCGAGCAGCGGACACCTGCGTCGCCATGTCGGCCAGCAGAAATCCAAGCCCCTGGAAATCGATGATCGAGCGACCGAACTGCTCCCGCTCCCGGGCATAGCCCACTGCGTAGTCCAGGGCCGCCTGCGCCAGACCGACCGCGCAGGCGGCAATACCGAGCCGGCCTGCATCCAATGCGGTCATGGCAATCCGGAAACCAGCGCCCTCGTCTCCGACGATTCGATCGACGGGCACCCGAGCCTCGTCGAAGGCTATTTGCGCGACCGGCGAAGAGCGCAGTCCCATTGTCCGTTCCGCCGTTTGCGGAACGATGCCGGGCGTACCGCTGTCGGCAAGTAGACAGGAGATGCCGGTCGGTCCCGCACCGCCCGTGCGACAGAAGACGTTGTAGAAGTCGGCGCTGGCCGCATGGGTGATCCACGCCTTGGAGCCGGAGATGACGAAATCGTCGCCGTCACGCCGTGCCCGAGTGGTCAGCGCTGCCGCATCGGATCCCCCCTGTGGCTCCGACAGGCAGTACGCCCCGAGCAGATCGCCACCGAGCATCTCGGGCAGCATCGCGCGCAGTGATTCGCTACCGAAGGTGGCGACCGGGTAGCAGGACAGGGTGTGCACGCTGACCGCCTCGGCAACGGCCAGCCACCGGCTCGCCAGGATCTCGAGCACCTGCAGGTAGACCTCGTACGGCTGGGCGGCTCCCCCGTACTCCTCGGGGTACGGCAGGCCGAGCAGACCGGCTCGGCCGAGCGTACGGATCACCTCGCGTGGAAACTCGCTGCGGTTCTCGAAGTCGGCCACCCGTGGGGCGAGTTCGCGGTCGGCGAGCTCGGTGGCGAGGGCCAGCAGGTCGTGAGCCTCGTCGGTGGGTAGGATCCGTTCGACAGTCGTCATAGTTGGGCTAGCTCCGTGTGGGTGGTGTTGAGCCGTTCCACGCCGTCTGGGGTACAGACGACGATGTCTTCGATGCGCGCGCCGTGCCGGCCGGCCAGATAGATGCCCGGCTCGATGGAGAAGGTCATGCCCGGTTCCAGCGGGCGGGAGTTGCCGGCCACGATGTAGGGGTCCTCGTGGCCGTCCAGCCCGATGCCGTGACCGGTCCGATGCAGGAACGCCGCCCCGTAACCGGCGGCGGTGATGATCGCCCGGGCCGCGGCGTCCACGGCTTCGGCGGTGACGCCGGGTTGCACTGCGGCAACAGCCGCCTGTTGGGCGACCTGCAGCACCCGGTAGTAGTCCACAAAGCCGCTCGGCGGACGGCCGCCGGCGACGTAGGTACGGGTGGAGTCGGAGCAGTAGCCGGAGGGCATCGTGCCGCCGATGTCGACGACCACCGGATCACCGGCTTCGATCACGCGGCCGGTTGGTTCGTGGTGCGGGCTCGCCGCGTTGGGACCGGCAGCGACGATCACGAAGTCGACGCTGGCGTGCCCGGTCTCCCGGATCGCTACCGCGATGTCCGAGGCAACCTGCGCCTCGGTGCGACCGGGACGCAGCCACTCCCCCATCCGGGTGTGCACGGCGTCTATCGCCGCACCGGCTGCACGCAGCGCCCCGACCTCCGCCGGGGTCTTGCGTACCCGTAGCTCGCGTAGCGTCCCACCGGCCAGCCGCTGGGTCACTCCCGGCAGGGCCGCCCGCAGGGCGAGGACCTGTTCCGCCCACATCCGGTCGCCCAGGCCGACGACCTTCACCGGGCCGCCGAGGGCGTTCACGACCAGGGGGTACGGGTCGACGCCGTCAGGGTGGTCGACGATGCGTACGCCGGTGCCCGACGCCGGCGAGGACTCGGCGGCGGGGCGCTCCAGGGTCGGCACTATCAGGGTCGGCTCGCCGTCGACGGGCAGTACCAGGCAGGTGAGCCGTTCCAGCGCGTGTGCGTGGTAGCCCGTCAGGTAACGCAGGTCGGAGCCGGGCGGAATGAGCAGCGCATCCAGGCCAGCCTCAGCGGCGGCCCGGCGAGCGACGACCAGTCGCTCCGGCGGAAAAAGATCATCGACCGACATGTGGTTAGCTTAACGGTCGTTCGGGTCGATTATGAACAGGTACCGCGCCACCGAAACTCGTACCTCATCCGTGGCGATCAGCGGTAGCCGTCAGTGGCCCAGGACCCCCTGCCGGCCTTCCTTGCAGCCCGGTTCCGGGCCCTACCGGGTAGGCATCAGCCCAGGGCCAGCCAGCGGATACCCAGACCGGTGATCTGCGCATGCTCCGCCTCGCTGATCGGGGCCCGACCGGTGGCCTTCTCCAGAAAACCCAGCCGGTCCCAACCGAGCTGCCGGATCGCCGCTACGCCGTCGGATCCGAGGAGCAACTCCGTCACGAGGCGACCGGCCGGTTCGGTCAGCCAGGGCCGCCGCTGCAACGCTGCGGCAAAGTCCAGGCCGTGTACGGCCACCTCCACCACCCGGGTCAGCAGAAAGTCCGACAGGAGCATCGCGTCACCATGACGGGTACGCACCACCCGCCCCTCCGGCTCAGCCCGACACAGTTCCTCCGCCCGCTGCCAGGTGGCGGCGAAGTCGTCGGCCAGCGTTCTGCCGTCCGGATGGGCTGCCGCGCGCTGCTGGGCCAGGTCTATCCGGGCAGCGTTCGTCTCCGGGGCGAACCGGCTGTCCGGCCGGTAGTACGTTGCGGCCGTGACGTCCGCATGCGTCGGCGGCTCGGCTGCCAGCATTTCCGGTAACCACGCGAGCACCACGCAGACATGGCCCAACAGATCGCAGACCCGCCATGGAACACACGCGGTGGGACGCACCCACTCCTCCCCGGACAGGCTGGCCATCACCTGGCCCAGCTGCCGACACTCCAGGCGGAACGCGTCAAGCACCGAAGCCGGGTCCATGATGATCACCGTACCAACCGAGGCGGGCCATACCGGCGACGTGAACCCTGCTCACAGCAACGCCTACCGGTCCTCCGACCGGTAGCTGACCGGGCTGGTCGTATCAGTCGGATCGATCCACGGGTTGCTCACCAGCTCAGCAGGCAGCGGCCGGTGCGTCGAGGCAGCGACATCGACCAGCGGAGGGTCGTGCAGCACTCCGGGGAGATCATCATCGCCAGACTGATCACGCCACGGATCGTTCTCCAGGTCGGTTGGCAAAGGCCGGTGCGTACCTACCGGAGGCAGGCTCCGCAGGGAGCCGACCTGGTCACGATCGCCCGGCACATCACCCCGAGGCCTGTTCCCCGGCACGACAGGCAACGGCTGCGTTCCGGCCGGAGTCTGATCCCGAACGAAGAAGCCGAAGGAATCGCGTTCAACCGCACCGCTCCATGGATTGCTCTCCAGTTCGACAGGCAGGTGCCGCGGGACACTGACCGGAGGCAGGTCACGAAGTTCGTTCCCGTTCGACATCCGGCTGTCCTGCCGGACCTCACGGCCCTCACCGCCCTCGGACAACCTGGGCCCGTCGGACCTGGACCCGGTGGACGACGACACCCCACCAGTTTTGCCCTCGCTCGAACCAGTCGGTGGTTTCGTATGGGTTGAACCGTCGAAGTAGCGGTCAAGCGCGCCCTCGAGATGGTCAGCTGGCGACATCGACAACCTGTTTCCGGGATTCATCGCAGTGTGTCTCCCTCCCCAGGCCCCGTTGAAGGCACCGTTGGCCGCGCCGGCGATCCAGTCACCGGAGAGGCCGAAGACGGCATCCTGAGCGGCCCCCTCCGCCATACCGGCCAGCGCCCCGTATCCAGCGCCCCAGACCACATCCACCGTCACCCTGCCCACCGGCGAAAGAACGACGTTGCCGACCAGCTTGCCAGCACCAGCACGCAGCACTCCGCCAACGAAACCCGCGCCAACCCCCACCGCACCGCCGACCGCCCCGTTGATTGCGGCCGTACGCAACTGTGCCCCGTTCAACGACTGACGGTGCCCCTCCACCAACTGGATGACCTGGGCCAACAGGGTGAAGCCGACCTGTGCCAGTACCGACTCGGCGACGCGGGTGACGACAGTGGTGATGGCACGTCGCAGTAGCAGCAACATGACCGACCTGGCGGCGGCGATCGCGGCGGCGGCTCTAGCCACACCACCGAGAAAGAACAACACCGTCAGATCGATCATCAACTGCGCCCACAGCACCACCAGGCAGCCGATGATGGTGACCCGTAATGTCTGGATCTCGTTTGCCAGTTCCGCCAGAGAATCTGCGGCTGAATCACAGCAGCGGGCAAGAACCGGCAGGATAGCCGACTCGTCGTCCTGCCCTTTCCCCACCAATTGCGTCATGTAGTCATCGAATGCCTGGTGGGTCCTACCGGTCAGCCCTTGATGCACCAGTCGCTGAACGACAAGCAACCGGTCGGTACAGGACCGCATCGCCTCGGCGGCCTGCCGCCACACAGCAGCCTCGGCGCGAAGTGCCGCCTCGTCACCGGTCGGCCACCTGTTCCCGACCAGGATCATCAACAGGTTCTGTAGTTCCGGCGGCACGTGATGCGCATCGACCACGACTAATCCTGCCCTCGCCGCCACCGCGCCGTCACGTTCGCCTCGGCCTCGGCGTCGGCGAAGACCTGCTTGGTCTGCTCCAGCTTTTCGGCCACCTCCTGCAGCACCACCGCCAGTTTTCCCACGGTGCTCACCAGGGCCTGCCTGGGCTCGGCAAATACCAGCCCGAAACTCTGGCCCAGTCCCGGATCGTCACCCCACGGTGCGGGGCCGGACCGTTGCACCGCGCCTTCCACCAGTCGGGCTGCCCCCTCCGCCCGGTCAGCCACCATGCTGGCGAACACGAACGCCTTGTTCAGCGCGACGACGTCCACATACACCGCACCGTTCAGTTCCGGCGGCCCATCGACAATTTCGGGAGCCGACGAATCGAACCCCGGCGCCCCGACCGGAGCATTGCGGTAGCCACCTGCCGGGCCCGGTATCACCGGTTCGGGCGCAGAACCTTCCGAATATGGGGCAGGCATACCTGTCCTTTCGCAACTAGGCCCTTGAAGGTCGACGGCTCATGGGCCCAGAAAAACATCACCCGTGCGGTTACGGAATCAGTCTTGACGTTGTCCGTACACACAACGGTCAGATCCTGACACGCCTTTGATGTCTTCCTTTTTCTGCGCAGCCGCCTCGACCCGGACCCGCAGACCCGCTGTCGGTGGTGTTTCGAGTGGTGCACCACAACCGCTAAGGCATCCTAGGAGGCTGACTTGCCTACTCCGGGTTCTTTACCGGGCGCGGAGCAGCGCGTCCGGGTTCCGTGTCCTAGCGGTCGGTGGCGACCGCATCGTGTACGCGACGACTGCCGTTCCCGACGAACCGCAGTGGATCGGCGTACACGCCGAAGCGCTGGCGAAGCACCCGCCCGGCGGCGTGCACACCGGCCATCCCGTGCACCGCCTGACCGGGTGGAGTCGACGACGAGCAGAGATACACCCCGGGCAGCGGGGTGCGGTACGGATCCCAACGGGGCACCGGCCGCATCACCATCTGCCACGGTGAGGCCGCACCGGCGGAGATGTCACCGCCGACGTAGTTGGGGTTGTACGTCTGCGCCTCGGCGGCGGTCACCACCCGCCTGGCCAGGATCAGGTCGCGGAACCCGGGCGCGAACCGCTCCACCTGGGCAATCACCTGATCGCTGACGTCCCGGGGCGAGCCGTTCGGGACGTGCGCGTACGTCCAGAGCACCTGCCGGCCGGCCGGGGCCCGAGTGTCGTCCACCACGCCCGGCTGCGAGGCCAGGACGTACGGACGGCTCGCGTGCCGTCCGGCGGCCACTGCCCGTTCGGCCGCCAGCGACTCCTGACGGGAGCCGACCAGGTGCAGTGTGCCAGCCCGGTCGCAGCCCCGGGCCGTCCACGGGACCGGACCGGAGAGCGCGAAGTCGACCTTGCAGGCGGCACCTCCGTACCGGAAGGAGCGCAGTTGGCGTGCGTACCCGGCCGGTAGCGTGTCGCCGGCGATGCGCAGCAACCCGGCCGGTGCGACGTCGAGCAGGACGGCGCGGGCGGCAGGCAGTTCCGCCAGGCTCTCGATTCGACGGCCGGTGACGATCCGTCCGCCACGTCGGACAAGTTCGTCGGCCATCGCCCGGCTGATGGCCGCGCTGCCGCCACGCGGAATGGGCCAGCCGACGGCGTGGCCGAGCGCGGCCAGCAGCAGTCCCGCCCCGGCCGGCACCAACGCCCGGGGTGGCGCGATGGCATGTGCGGCCACCCCGGTGATCAGGGCTGGTGCCACCTGCCCCCGGAACCGGGCCGACCACAACGGTGACCCCTGCTCCAGCATTCGGATCGCCAGGCGCAACGCGGTGGCCGGCCGGCTGGGCACGCTGCGGAAGTCCGACATGATGTCCGCGACGAGCGGCTGCCACCGGTCGACCAGCGGACCGAGCAGCGACCGCCAGGCCGGCCCGTCCACGCCCAACTCCTCGACGGTACGGTCCAGGTCACGCCAGGCCAGACCGACCCGGCCGCCGTTGAGCGGGTGGGCGTACGGAATCTCCGGCTGGAGCATCTCGACACCGTGCCGGGCCAGGTCGAAGGCCCGGAAGAACGGTGACGCCAGGGCCATCGGGTGCACCGCCGAGCACACGTCGTGCCGGTATCCGGGAAGCGTCAACTCCTCGGTACGGGTACCACCACCGATGGTGTCGGCCGCCTCGTACACCTCGACGGCAAGACCGGCTCCGGCGAGGACGAGTGCCGCAGCCAGTCCGTTGGGGCCCGAGCCGACCACGACCACATCCAGCCGGGCGGCCGTGCCGGGACCATGGCCGACCGCTGCTGCCTCCGTCATCCCCACTGTCTCCCCGAACGCCGACCGTCTCCCGAACTCGCGGACAGGATCACACCAGTGCCTGTTCCGCCGCCAGTTCAGCGTAGAGCGGGTCGGTACGCAGGAGGGTGGTGTGCCGGCCCGTCGCCCGCGCCCGGCCGTGCTGCATCACCACGATCTGGGCAGCGTCCTGCACCGTGGACAGCCGGTGTGCCACCACGATGACCGTCGTGTGGTGCGAGATCTCCTGGATCACGTCCCGCAGGGCCGCCTCGTTGGTCGCGTCGAGTTGTGAGGTCGCCTCGTCCAGTAGCAGCAGCCGTGGCCGGCGCAGCAACGCCCGGGCAATGGCGACCCGCTGCCGTTCGCCGCCCGACAGGGACACTCCCCGGTGCTTGATCTCGGCGTCGAGGTCGCCGCCCAACTGGTCCAGCAGCGGCAGCAGCCGCGTGGTCCGGAGCACCGCGCGGATCTCGGCCTCGCTGGCGCCCGGGGTCGCGTACGCGATGTTCTCGCGTAGTGTGCCGGCCAGGACCGCGACGTCCTGTTCGACGTAACCGATGTTGGCCCGTAGCTCATTGAGGTCCCACCTGCGCAGGTCACGGCCGTCGAGCCAGAGGCGTCCCCGGTTCGGGTCGTAGAACCGTTCGAGCAGGCTGAGCACGGTCGTCTTGCCGGAACCGGATGGCCCGACCAGTGCGGTCAGTCCACTGGCGGGCACCGTCAACGTGAGATCACGTACGGCCGGTTCGTCCCGGCCGGGGTAGGTGAACCACACCCGGTCGAAGATCACCGACGCCGGCCCGAGGTCGCCGGCTCCGCCCGAGGTACGCCGGGTGGGGCCGGAGCCGGTGGTGGCTGGCGAGGGCCCGGACGGTGGCAGCGCCAGTGGCTCGGCCGGTAACGCGGTCACCTCGATGATCCGGGTCAGCGCCGCCCGACCGGCCTGTAGGAAGCTGTTCGCGCTGACCAACTGGAGCACGGGGTGGGTCAGGTAGGCCACGTACAGCAGAAATGCCACCAGTGCCGACACGGTCATGGATCCGTTGGCCACCCGGGCACCGCCCACGCCGAGCACGACCAGGAACGCGACCTGGATGGCCAGCCCCGCTGCGGTGCCGGCCACCGAGTTCCACCGGGCCAGCGAGAGTCCCTGCTGGTACGCCTCCCGGGAGGCCACGTCCACCCGTTCCATCTCGACGGCTTCGGTGCCGGAGGCCTTGACCGTGGTGAACGCGCCGAGCACCCGCTCCACGGCGGCCCCCATGGTGCCCACCGACTCCTGTGCCCGCAGTGCGGCGGTACGGATCCTCGGCATGATCACCGCCAGCAGGAGCACCAGGAGCAGGACGACGGCCACCGTGATGCCGAGCAGCACGAGATCGAGCACCGCCATCAGGAGCAGCGCGCCGAGCAGCATCACGCCACCGGTGAGCAGGTCGATCAGCCCTTGGCTGGCGATCTGCCGCAGCATCGAGGTGTCCGTGGTGACCCGGGCCAGCAGGTCTCCCGGCTGCTGGCTGCGCATGCTCGTGATGGACAGGCGAAAGAGATGCTGGACGAGCCCCCGGCGCCCGTCCAGCACGATCGACTCGGCGGTACGCAACATGAGATAGTTGCCGACCCCGAGCAGGATGGCGGCCACCACGACGAGCAGCATCAGCACGGTCAGCGCCCGGCCGATGGGGCTGCCCCCGGTAAGGCTGTCGATGAGACCCTTGGCGGCGAGTGGCTGCAGCAGTCCGAGCAGGCTCGATGTCAGTAGCAGCACCGCGGCGACGATGAAGGTGGTCCCGTGTGGTCGTACGTGGGCGACCAGCATCCTCATCCACTGTGCTCCCCGGCGGCCGGGCTGGGGCATCGCTGCTTCGGTGGTCATGCGGACTGGCCTCCTTCAGCAGGGTCGACGGGAGACGAGCAGCTGCGTGGCCGTGAAGACTCGTCGTGGCACTGGCTCAGGGCGAGCTGGTGGTCAGGCCGGGCGATGGCCTCAGCCGCTGCCGACCCCCGCCGGCGAAGACTGGCCGGCACGACTCGTGGGTGGACGGTCGACCGCTGTCCTTCGGGAGCGGAGTGCGGGGTGAGCCGGCGCGCTGCGGGGGACAGCGCACCGGCTCGGTCCGCAACGGACTCACCGTGACCTGGGGCGGTAGATCCGTTGGTGGTGGTGGACCACGTATCCAGCGGTCGGCAGAGCTGTGTCACACGGGCACCACAGCTGAAATGAATCTGCGTTCACCGACAATTCATATCAGCTAAAGTCCAGCCCCGCTAGGATGTCGTAGGCCGTACGCCCCGTCAACACCAGGAACGGGCGCTCTCCGTTGCGGGGGAAGGAGGGAACGACTGCATGGTCCCACCCGCTGCCCAGTCCACCCTTGCCGAGAAGATCAACCGACTCTTCGAAATCATCCGGCGTCCAGACCGGGAGCAGTACCGCAACGAGGAGGTTGCCAGCGCCTGCCGCGAAGCCACCGGCGAGACCTTCTCGGCCACCTACCTCTGGCAGCTGCGCACTGGCCGTCGGAACAACCCGACGAAACGGCACCTTGAGGCCCTGGCCCAGTTCTTCCAGGTGCCGCCGGCCTACTTCTTCGACGACGAGCAGAGCGCCCGGATAGCCGAGGAACTCGAACTACTCGGTGCACTCCGGGACAACGCCGTACGTCAGATCGCCCTGCGGGCCGTCACGCTCTCACCGGAGGGACTCGACACGATCAGCGACATGATCGAGGCGATCAGCCGACGCGAGGCGCGCCGGAGCGCAGCCATGGAGCGCGATGGCAATTGACCGCCGCATGTGGCGCAGGTGCCGGCGGATCGTCGAGGGGCTGACGATACCCACCCCCTTCGCACCTGCGCCGTTCATCGCCGCCCTGGCCAGCCAGCGCGGCCGGCCGGTCGAACTCGTGCCGATGGCCGGCCGCTCCGGCCACTGCGGCGCTCTCGTCAGCACCGACCAGGCCGACTACATCTTCTACTCCGCCAGCACCACCCAACTGCACCGGGAGCACATCCTGCTGCACGAGGTGGGCCACCTGCTGTGCGGCCACATCGGTGACACCACCTTGGACATCCTGCCGAAACTCCTGCTGCCCAGCCTCTCCAGTGAACTGGTTCGGCGGGTCCTCGGCCGGTCCGACTACTCGGCCGAACAGGAGCAGGAAGCCGAGCTGGTCGCCTCGATGATCGCTCAACGGGCCCACCGCCGGTCCGGGTCGTCCGTATCCCCCGAATTCGCGGACGGTCTGGCACGATTGGGTTCCGTCTTCGACACTCCCTGAGAAGTTCGACACCCCTCGAAAGCATGGACTGGCTCAACTACTGTGCCTGTGCGCTGGCCGTCAGTGTCGCCGGATACAAGCTGCTCCGGGTACGACGTGACCGCCGGGCATCCGGCCTGCGCTACCTGTCGGCGTTCTTCCTGTGCCTCGGGCTCGGTCTGGCCACCATGGCACACCCGACGCTGATCCTGGCCAGCCGCTTCGAGGCGGTGCCGAACCTGGCCCGTCTGGTCGGCAACAGCCTGGAGATGGTGGCGGCCTACTTCCTCGGCGCGCTCGGCCACGACATCGCCAAGCCGGAGCAGACCGGGCGGTGGCTACGTCGGCACGGACTGGTCCTGGCCGGGGCAATCACCCTGATGACCGTGCTGATGCTGGTCGCGGACACCCACTTCACGCTCAACTTCGTCAACGTGTACTCCCGTAACCCGGCGGTGGTCGGCTATCTGGTGGTGTTCTTCGTCTACATCACGGTCAGCCTGGTGACCTTCATCAGCAGCGTCGGCGGCTACGTACGGCACGTCGAGGCCACGACGCTGCGGGTCGGGCTCCGGTTCGTCGTCATCGGGGCGGCCATCGGCATCATCTGGGCCGCGTGGTCCGGCGTACGTCCGGTGTTCACGCTGTTCACCGGCAGGTCACTGGCGACGACCCTGCCGGTCGGCACACTGATCGGCACTGTCTGCATGCTGCTCTGGCTGATCGGAGCCACGCTCACCGCCTGGGGTACCCGACTCACCGCACCGCTGCGCTGGGCCCGGGCCGTGCTGCGTTACCGGCAGATCGATCCGCTGTGGCGGACCCTGCGTAGGGCGGTACCGCAGATCGCGCTCAACACGACCGCGAGGCTGGCCGCCGGTGCCGAGTTCGCGCTCTACCGTCGGGTCATCGAGATCCGCGACGCGCAACTGGCGCTGCGCGCGTACGCCCACCCGGACGTGGCCCGCTGGGTCGGTCCAACCGCTGACCCCGCCACGCTGGAGGCTGCGGTGATCGCGGCTGCGCTGGTCGGGCACGCCGCAGGCCACCACTACGGCGCTGATCACCCGTTCCAGGAGGTCGACGCCTCCCTGGCCTCGGAGAGCGCCTGGCTGGCCCGGGTGGCCCGACAGTTCGCCGGTTCGGCGGAGGTCGACCGGGTCCGCCAACTGGCCATCGACGAGACGAAGACTTCCACCGGACAGGCCTGACCACGGGCGTCCACCCCCGGTCCTGACCGGTGGGGTTACTGGTCCTGCCCCGCCTCTACGCGGGCTCCGGCGGGAGCAGGTCGAGGTGCCGCCCGGATTCGTGGACGATCTGATCACCACCGTGCTATGCGGGATCGGCCCGAACAGCTAGCCCCGCCCGACGGCTACGCATCGGCGGCGAGCCCGGGCAGCCGTACGGTGAAGGCGGTGTGGCCGGGCCGGCTGGCGACCGTGACCGAACCACGATGGGCCTCCACCACGGCGGCCACGATCGCCAGCCCGAGGCCGGTGCTGCCGGCTGCCCGGGACCGGGAGGTGTCCCCCCGGCTGAACCGCTCGAAGACCTCCGCCTGCAACGCCGATGGGATGCCGGGTCCGTTGTCGGTGACGGTGACGACGGCCATCCCGTCCCCGGACACCGACAGGCCCGTCGTGACCGTGGTGCCCGGCGGAGTGTGGGTACGGGCGTTCGCCAGCAGATTCGCCAGGATCTGGTGCAGCCGGGCGGGATCCCCGAGGACACGGACCGGCTCGGCGGGCACATCCAGTCGCCATCGGTGCTCGGGACCGGCGACATGGGCATCACTGACCGCGTCGACCGCCAACGCCGACAGGTCGACCGGCTCGGTGGCCAGGGGACGCCCGGTATCCAGCCGGGCCAGCAACAGCAGATCCTCGACGAGCCGGGTCATCCGGGCGCTTTCCGACTCGACCCGGCGCAACGCGTGTGCGACGTCGTGCGGCACCGGCTCCCGGGTCCGTCGGGTGAGTTCGGCGTAGCCCCGGATCGCGGCCAACGGCGTACGCAGTTCGTGACTGGCGTCGGCGACGAACTGACGTACCCGGGTCTCGCTGGCCTGCCGGGCGGCCAGCGCGGCGGCTACGTGTCCGAGCATCCGGTTGAGTGCCGCGCCGACCTGCCCGACCTCGGTGCGCTGGTCGGTGTCGGCGACCGGTACCCGGACCGGCAACGCCACCTCGCCCCGGTCCAGTGGCAGCTCCGCGACCCGGCCCGCGGTGGCGGCCACCCGGCGCAACGGTCGTAGGGCGGCACCCACGATCAGCGCGCCGGCCGTACCGGCCATCAGCAGCCCGGCCCCGGCCACGACCGTCTGCACCGCGATCATCCACCAGACGGTCCGCTGCACATCGGTCAACGGCAGGCCGGTGACGAAGATGTTGCCGTCGGGCATCTGCCGGGCAACCAGCCGGTAGTCACCGAGGTCACCGAGGTCACGGGTGCGGGCCCGGCCGTCGGCCGGCAACGCGACCAGCGTCGTGAGGTGCTCCGCCGGCACCGGTTGCTGCTCGACCGCTGCGTCGGGACGGAAGGTCGCCGCCCACTCGACCTGGCCGTTGGACACTCTCGCGGTGAGCGTACCGGTGGTCTGGCCCCGGGGGAACGGCTCACCGAGACCACCGGGCGGCGGACGGCCGGGTGGGCCGTAGAACCGGTTCGCGGCCATGACGAGTCGCTGATCGAGCTGTTCGATGAGGAAGTCGTGCAGCGCCACGGTGGTGACCACCCCGATCACCACACAGACCGCGGCCAGCAGGGCCACCACCGCGGCCACCAGCCGGGTCCGCAACGTCAGTCCCGCGATCCACCACCGGAGGGCGCGTAGCCGGCCGAACCCGCGCCGCGCCGCGCCGCGCCGGCCGGACCACCACGCTCCCGCTGCCCGAAGCCGGGACCCGCGCCGGACGGGGTCGTCCGACAGCGGCTCAGTCGGCGGGTCGGAGGACATATCCCGCCCCGCGCAGGGTGTGGATCATCGGCTCCCGGCCTGCGTCGATCTTCTTACGCAGGTAGGAGATGTACAGTTCGACCACGTTGGCCTGGCCACCGAAGTCGTAGTTCCACACCCGGTCCAGGATGTGCGCCTTGCTCAGCACCCGGCGTGGATTGCGCATCAGGAACCGCAGCAGTTCGAACTCGGTGGCGGTCAACATGATCAGCTGACCACCCCGGCGCACCTCGTGGCTGTCCTCGTCCAGGCTCAGATCACCGACCACCAGCACCGCGTCCTCGCGGGGTGTGACCGCGACACCGGACCGACGCATCAACGCCCGCAACCGGGCCACCACCTCCTCCAGGCTGAACGGTTTGGTCACGTAGTCGTCACCGCCGACGGTCAGCCCGGCGACCCGGTCCTCGACGGCGTCCCGCGCGGTGAGGAACAGGACGGGCACGTCGGGCATCTGGTCCCGCAGCCGCCGCAGCACCTCGAAGCCGTCCAGGTCGGGCAGCATGACATCGAGTACGACCGCATCGGGCTGGAACTGCTTCGCTACCCGCACCGCGCCCGCACCGGTGTTCGCGCCACGCACCTGCCACCCCTCGTAACGCAGCGCCATGGCCAGCAGGTCGGTCAGGGTCGTCTCGTCGTCAACCACCAGTACCCGTACCGGCTGGCCGTCGGGGCGGCGCAGCTCGACGGGTCCGGTGGGTCGCGAAGTCGGGGCCATCCCCAGATCATCGCGCTGATCGCTGTGCCCGGCCTCGGCATTTTCTGTGTGTCGGCTGTGTGGCCGAATATTGCGGCACACAGCTGACACACAGGTCAGCCACATCATCGACACAGCCCCCGCCCCGACCCTGGCCAAGACGACGGCACAGGCAGGAGGCAGGTATGCGGACTGCGCGGTGGGCCTACCGGGGCACAGCGGTACGGGTGACGGTCACCGATCCGGCGGACCTCACGGGGGCGCGGCGGCTGGTGACGACCGAGCTTTCGGCGATGACCCGGGTCTGCTCCCCCGGTCGGACCGACACCGAACTGTCCCAGGTGCACCGGGCAGCCGGCCGACCCGTACGGATCAGCTCGCGACTCACCGGCCTGTTACGGGCCGCGCTCGGCTGCGCCGCGCTGACCGACGGAGACGTCGACCCGACCGTCGGGATGGCCATCCTGCGGCTCCGGCTGCAGCGGCCGTGGCTGCCACGGTACGGCTCGTCGATCGAAACCGGCCGGGCCGACGGCGACTGGCGCAGCGTGGTCCTCCGTACGGGCTGGCTCACGGTACCCGCCTCGGTAGTGCTGGATCTCGGCGCCGTCACCAGGGCGTACACCGCCCAACGATGTGCGGATCTGCTGGCGGCACGGTACGGCAACGGCGCGCTGGTCGGGCTCGGTCGCTGCGTCGCCACGGCCGGGCTGCTGCCCGCCGAGGGTTGGCCGGTATCTCTCGACGGTGAACGGATCATGCTGGCCGGTGCGGCTGTCGCCACCTCGTCCGGGCTGGACCGCGACCCGCCCGGGTCCGGGATCATCGACCCGCGCACCGGTCGGCCACCGGAACCGTTGTGGGCCAGTGTGTCGGTGGTCGCGACCGGCTGTGCCGCCGCCAAGGCGCTGAGTGCGGCAGCGGTGCTGCGGGGCTACGACGCCGTGCCGTGGCTGGAGTCGCTCGGCGTGGCCGCTCGGCTGGTCACCGTGGACGGAACCCGGAAGTCGGTCGGTGCCTGGGCAGAGTGGCCGGGCACCTGGCCGGCGTGGCACCCCGGACCCACTCTGCCACCGGCCCGGCCCCGTCACTCCTGAGCAGCCGGTGCACCGGCCGCCGTCACCGGTCGACGAGATTCGCGTCTCACGGTGCTGGTCGCGCGCCGGTACGCCCCTGGGGGTCCACCCGCACCAGGCCCCGAAGGCCAACCGGCAGCCGACGGTGGAGCGGTGGCCCGTCCGGACGGCACCGGACTATCTCACCGGCATGGTGCTCCTGGCCACACTGGAACGCCTGGACCTCAAGTCCACTTGAGGTCCTACTGTGATCTTCATGAGCGCGACACGCAGCTACGACGAGACCCGTGAGGTCGAGATCGAGGCGATCAAACAGAAAGCTATTGCCTAAGATTGGCAAGTAAGCACTCTTTGCAAGAAGTCTCTGAAACCGAGAGGGTCCGAACGTGAGCACCTACACCCTGCCCGACCTGCCCTACGACTACGCGGCGCTGGAACCGCACGTCAACGGAGAGATCCTCGAGCTGCACCACGACAAGCACCACGCCGCGTACGTCAAGGGCGCCAACGACACCCTCGAGCGCATCGCGGAGGCCCGGGACAAGGGCGACCTCACCAACATCGTGGGGCTGGAGAAGACCCTTGCCTTCAACCTCTCCGGGCATGTACTGCACTCGCTCTACTGGCAGAACATGTCCCCGGACGGGGGCGGACGGCCCGAGGGCGACCTGGCCGAGGCGATCACCGAGTACTTCGGTTCGTTCGAGGCGTTCCACGCCCAGATGTCGGCGGCCACCACGTTGGTACAGGGCTCGGGCTGGGGAGTGCTGTCCTACGAGCCGGTCGGCGGGCGGCTCGTCGTCGAGCAGGTCTACGACCACCACGGCAACGTCGGCATCGGGTCGGTGCCGCTACTGGCCTTCGACGCCTGGGAGCACGCCTACTACCTGCAGTACCGCAACGTACGGCCGGACTTCGTCAAGGCCATGTGGGAGGTCGTGAACTGGCCGGACGTGGCGGCCCGGTACGCCGCTGCGGTGGCCACCCGCAACAGCTGACCCGGTACCACTGTCCGCTCGGTGGGGGGGTTGGCCAGACAGCCGGGCCGGATCATGTGGACAGGCACGGGCCGGGTGTGGGCTACGGCTGGAAGCGGTAGCCCATGCCCGGCTCGGTCAACAGATGGCGGGGCCGGGCCGGATCGTTCTCCAACTTGCGACGCAGCTGTGCCATGTACTGCCGCAGGTAGTTGGTTTCGGACTGGTACTGCGGCCCCCACACGTCGTGCAGCAGCTGGCGTTGGCTCACCAGCCGGCCCGGGTTGCGGATCAGGATCTCCAGGAGGTGCCACTCGGTCGGGGTCAGCCGTGTCTCCGCGCCGTCGTCGGCGCTCACCACGTGCGCGGTCAGGTCGACGGTGTGCCGTCCGATGACGACAGCTGGTATCGCCTCCCCCGACCCGGTGCTGCGCCGGGTCACCGCCCGTACCCGGGCCAACAACTCGTCCACACCGAACGGCTTGGTGACGTAGTCGTCGGCACCGGCGTCGAGCGCGGCCACCTTGTCCTGGCTACCGGCCCGTCCGGAGAGAACGATGATCGGGACGTTGGACCAGCCACGCAGTCCACGGATCACCTCCACCCCGTCCATGTCGGGCAGGCCGAGGTCGAGCACCACCAGGTCCGGATGCTGGCTGGCGGCCAGCCGCAGCGCAGCGGCCCCGTCGGCGGCAACTGCCACGTCGTACCGGCGGGCCCGCAGGTTGATCCGCAGCGCACGCAGGATCTGTGGTTCGTCGTCGACCACCAGCACCCGGGTCACAGGCTGTCTCCTTCCGCCGAGGGCAGGCTGAGCACCAGTGTCAGTCCACCACCCGGTGTATCCTCCGGCACCAGGGTGCCACCCATCGCCTCGGCCAGCCCCCGGGACAGGGCGAGCCCGAGGCCGACCCCCGCGTGGTTGTCCCGGTCACCATGTCGCTGGAACGGTAGGAACACCTGTTCCCACTCCTCATGTGGGATGCCCGGCCCCTGGTCCACCACCCGCAACTCGACCTGCCCGCCGTGCTCACTGGCGGTGATCAGGGGTGGTCGGTCCGGTGGACTGAACCGGAGGGCGTTGGCCACCAGGTTGACCAGCACCCGCTCCAGCAGCCCCGGGTCGGCCAACACGGCGGGCAGGTGGGCGGGCAGCAGCACCTGGACCTGCCGAGCGGGCTCACCCAACTCGTCCAGCGCCGGTGGGACCGCGTCTTCCAGACCGATCGGCACCAGGGACAGGCCGAGCACCCCCGCCTGCAACCGGCTCATGTCCAGCAGGTTCGCCACCAACCGCCCCAGCCGGTCCAACGATTCCTCCGCAGTGGCCAGCAACTCCTCCCGGTCAGCCTCGTCGAACTCGACCTCCACGCTGCGCAGGCTCGTCACCGCCGCCTTCGCCGAGGCCAATGGCGTACGCAGGTCGTGGCTGACCGCCGCCAGCAGGGCGGTACGCATCCGGTCGGCCTCCGCCAGCGGGCGGACTGCGGCGGCCTCCTCGCTGAGCCGCTCGTGGCGCAGTGCCACCGCCGCCTGGGCGGCGAACGCCTCGACGATGCGCCGGTCGGCGGCATCCAGCAGCCGGCCGCAGAGCACCAGCGAGAGGGTGTCGTCGACCCGTACGTCGACGTCACCGGCGGCAGGGGTGTGGCAGGGCTGCGGCCCGACACTGGCGGCAACCCGCCAGGCGTTGGGGTCACGTTGCCGGTCCGGGCTGGGCGGCGCATCCGGCACCCGTTCGAGCAGGGTCACCGTACGCAGCGCGAAGGTTTCCCGCAGTCGTTCCAGCAGGGCGGTCAGCGGTCGCGTGCCGCGTAGGACACCGCCAGCGACAGCCGCCAGGGTGTGCGCGTCGGCGCTGGCCCGGGCGGCCTCCCGGGTCCGGCGGGCGGCGAGGTCCACCACCGCGCTGACCGCCGCCGCGACGACGAGGAAGACCGCAAGCGCGAGGAGATTCTCCGTTTCGGCGATGGTGAAGGCCCGCATCGGCGGGGTGAAGAAGTAGTTGATGAGCAGGGAGCCGACGACCGCCGCCAGCAGCGCCGGCCACAGGCCGCCGACCAGCGCCACTGCGACCACCGCGGCGAGGAACACCAGGATCTCGCTGGTCAGCGACAGGGCATCCTCGAGGAGCAGGCCCCCGTACGTGAGCAGTGGCATGCCGACCGTGGCCAGTGCGAAGCCGGCCAGCCGTCGACGGCGCGACAGTGCGCTGCCGACCGAGATCTGCCGCCGGCCGCGACCGATCTGCTCGTGGGTGACCAGGTGGACGTCGATCGATCCGGATCGCGCGGTGGTGGTCACCCCGACCCCGGGCGAGAGTAACTGCGCGAACCGTCCCCGACGACTGGCGCCGAGCACGATCTGGGTGGCGTTCACCCCTCCGGCGAAGTCGAGCAGCGCTGCCGGAATGTCGTTGCCGGCGACCTGGTGGTACGTGCCGCCGAGGCTCTCGATCAGCACCCGTTGCCGGGCCAGTTGGGCCGGATCCGCGCCAGCCAGCCCGTCGCTACGCGCGACGTGTACGGCCAGCAGGTCCGCGCCCTTGCTGCGGGCCGCGATCCGGGCGGCCCGGCGGATCAGGGTGTCCCCCTCGGGGCCGCCGGTCAGGGCGACCACCACCCGCTCGCGGGCCTCCCAGGTGTCCCCGATGCCCTGTTCGGCCCGGTAGCGGTCGAGCTGGTCGTCGACCTTGTCGGCCAGCCAGAGCAGGGACAGCTCGCGCAGGGCGGTGAGGTTGCCGACCCGGAAGTAGTTGCCGAGCGCCGCGTCGATCTTGTCGGGGCGGTAGATGTTGCCGTGTGCCATCCGGCGGCGCAACGCCTCCGGGGTCATGTCGACCAGCTCGACCTGCTCGGCCCGTCGGACAATCTCGTCCGGTACGGTCTCCCGCTGCTTCGCCCCGGTGATCTGCTCGACCACGTCGTTGAGCGACTCCAGATGCTGGATGTTCACCGTGGAGAGCACGGAGATGCCCGCGTCCAGCAACTCCTGCACGTCCTGCCACCGTTTGAGGTTGCGGGAGCCCGGAACGTTGGTGTGTGCCAACTCGTCGACGATGGCGACCTCGGGCCGGCGGGCCAGCAGCGCGTCGAGATCCATCTCGGTGAACTCCGAGCCCCGGTAGGTCATCGTCCCCCGGGGCAGGACCTCCAGATCGCCGATCATCGCGGCGGTGGCCTTCCGGCCGTGGGTCTCCACGAACCCCACGACCACGTCGGTGCCCCGTTCCGCTCGGCGGTGCGCCTCCTCCAACATCGCGTAGGTCTTGCCCACACCGGGTGCGGCCCCGAGGTAGATCCGCAACTGTCCACGTGCCACGTGTCGATCCTGCCCTTGCCGGTAGGGAAGGGCCCCTTCCGATCGTTTTCTGTCTGGCAAGGGGCCCTTCCTCACGTCTCAACGGTCAGCGCCGGACCGGAAATTTCCGGTCCAGGGCCAGGTTGAGTTCCAGTACGTTCACCACCGGCTCCCCCAGGAAGCCCAACGTCCGCCCCGAAGTGTGCTCGTCGACCATCCGTTGGATGGTGGCGGTGTCGGTGCCCCGCTCCCGGGCGACCCGGGCCACCTGGATCCGGGCGTACGCCGGGCTGATGTGCGGGTCGAGGCCGCTACCGCTGGCGGTGACCGCGTCGGCCGGCACCGCCGGGTCGGCCGGGGCGTCACCCCGGATCGGGGTCACCACACCCCCGCTGTGGTCCTCGCCGATCTTCGCGCACTCGACGGTGATGCCGGCGTAGGTCGACAGGAACGGTTGCGCCGGGCAGGCCTGGTTGACGCTGACCACCCGGACCACCGGGCCGGTCAGCCCGTCCCGGTGGTACACCGACAGGACCGCGCCGACCCCGTCCGGGGTGCAGTACGGCCGCCGGCCGTCGACACCGTCCAGTTCACCGACCGCCCTGCTGCGGGCGCAGACCTGGGTGAGCAGGCTCTGCGACGCCGACTCCGGGTCGTCGGACAGGGTGTCGACCACGCTTTCCGGGCCGAGGTTGCTGGCGCTGGTGGAGGTCGGGTCATAGCCGTCACCGGCGGCCGAGGGGCGGCTCTGGAAGTAGGCCGGCAGCGGGTTGCCGTCGGCATCGGTGTACTGCTGCCCGATGAGCCGGCTGCCGACCGCCGTACCGTCGGCGTTCCTGATGATGGAGCCGTCAGTACGGTCGTCGAGTCCGGGTATCCGGCCGACGGCGACCATGGCCAGCGGATAGGCCAGCCCGAGCAGGACGGTGAAGACCAGGACCGCGCGCAGCGCGGCGAGGTGCTGGGAGAGCCAGGAGGGTAGGCGCATCACGAGATCCCTGGAATGAGCTGGATGACGAGGTCGATCAGTTTGATGCCGACGAACGGGGCGAGGATTCCACCCAGTCCGTAGATCCACAGGTTGCGGCGCAGCAGGGACGCCGCACTGCTCGGCCGGTACCGCACGCCGCGTAGGGCCAGCGGTACGAGCGCGACGATGATGATCGCGTTGAAGATGACCGCGGACAGGATCGCCGACTCGGGGCTGGACAACTGCATGATGTTGAGCCGGTCCAGACTCGGGTAGACCGCGGCGAACATCGCCGGGATGATCGCGAAGTACTTGGCGATGTCGTTGGCGATCGAGAACGTGGTCAACGCACCCCGGGTGATCAGCAGTTGCTTGCCGATCTCGACGATCTCGATCAGCTTGGTCGGGTCGGAGTCCAGGTCCACCATGTTGCCGGCTTCCTTGGCGGCCGACGTACCGGTGTTCATCGCCACCCCGACGTCGGCCTGGGCCAGCGCCGGTGCGTCGTTGGTGCCGTCGCCGGTCATCGCGACCAGCCGGCCACCTTCCTGCTCCCGCCGGATCAGGGCGAGCTTGTCCTCCGGTGTCGCCTCGGCGAGGAAGTCGTCCACCCCGGCCTCGTCGGCGATCGCCCTGGCGGTGCGCGGGTTGTCGCCCGTGATCATCACCGTACGGATGCCCATCCGGCGCATCTCGTCGAAGCGTTCCCGCATGCCGCTCTTGACCACGTCCTTGAGGTGGATCACCCCCAGGGCGCGGGCCGGGCCGCCGTCGACGTGCTCGGCGACCACCAGTGGGGTGCCACCACCACCGCTGATGGCATCCACGATCTGCCCGACCGTGTCGGAGGGGTGGCCGCCGTTGTCGCGTACCCACTTCATCACGGCGGTGGCCGCGCCCTTGCGGATCCGACGAACCCCGCCGTCAACTCCCTCGGCACCGAGGTCGACGCCGCTCATCCGGGTCTGTGCGGTGAAGGGTACGAACGTGGCGTGCGGCACCACCCCCTCCTCGCGGGCCCGGATCCCGTACTCGTTCTTGGCCAGTACGACCACCGACCGGCCCTCGGGAGTCTCGTCGGCGAGGCTGGACAGTTGGGCCGCGTCGGCCACCTCCTCCGGGCTCACCCCCTCGACCGCGAGGAACTCGGCGGCCTGCCGGTTGCCCAGCGTGATGGTGCCGGTCTTGTCCAGTAGCAGGGTGTCCACGTCGCCGGCGGCCTCGACCGCCCGGCCGCTCATCGCCAGCACGTTGCGCTGGACGAGACGGTCCATGCCGGCGATCCCGATCGCCGACAGCAGCGCGCCGATGGTGGTGGGGATCAGGCAGACCAGCAGCGACGCCAGCACGATCCCGGTGACACCGTCACCGGTGATGGCGGCGGTGTCCGGGGCGGCGGCCTGGAACTCCTTCGAGAAGATGGCCAGCGGCTGCAGGGTGACGACCGCCAGCAGGAAGATGATGGTGAGTGCGGCCAGCAGGATGTTCAGCGCGATCTCGTTCGGCGTCTTCTGCCGGTTCGCCCCCTCGACCAGGCCGATCATCCGGTCGATGAAGCTCTCTCCGGGCCGCTGGGTGATCCGTACGACGATCCGGTCGGAGAGCACCTTCGTGCCACCGGTGACCGCGCTCCGGTCGCCGCCGGACTCGCGGATCACCGGTGCCGACTCACCGGTGATCGCCGACTCGTCCACGCTGGCGATGCCTTCGACGACGTCGCCGTCCCCGGGGATCACGCTGCCGGCCTCGACCAGCACGATGTCGTCCAGCTTCAACTCGGAGGCGGCAACGGCCTCTTCGCGGCACTGGGCCGACCGGGCACCCGGCGTCCAGCCGACCAACCGGGTGGCGATGGTGTCCTTCTTGGCCTGCCGCAACGTGGCGGCCTGGGCCTTGCCCCGGCCCTCGGCGACCGCCTCGGCCAGGTTGGCGAAGACGACGGTCAGCCACAGCCAGACGGTGATCGCCCAGGCGAAGACGCTCGGATCGACGACGGCGAGCACCGTGGTGAACGCCGCGCCGACCTCCACGATCAGCATCACCGGGTTACGCCACAGCGTGGCTGGGTTGAGCTTGCGCAGCGCGTCGGGCAGTGAGCGGAGCATCTGCTTGGGGTCCAGCAGCCCGCCGCTGATCCGCCTGACCGGTTCGCCGGCCGACGGCCGACCGTCCGTCGACACGGGTGCCACAGGGGTGACAGTCATTCTCTTCTTCCTCAGCAGGTCTGTCTCACAGGCCCTCGGCCAGCGGGCCGAGAGCGAGTGCGGGTAGGAAGGTCAGGGCCACGAGGACCACGGTCACGCCGACCACCATCCCGACGAACAGCGGCCGGTGTGTCGGCAGGGTGCCGTCCGAGGCGGGTACGGGCTTCTGCCTGGCCAGCGACCCGGCCAGCGCCAGCACGAAGATGATCGGCAGGAAGCGGCCGAGCAGCATGCAGAGCCCGAGTGCGGTGTCCCACCAGGGGGTGTTGACGGTGATGCCGCCGAAGGCCGAACCGTTGTTGTTGCTGGCGGAGGTGAACGCGTAGAGCACCTCGGACAACCCGTGCGGCCCGACGTTGAGTGCGGTCGAGTTGTTGCCGGTGGCGAACGCGGCGGCCGTACCGGCCAGCACCAGGGTCGGTGTGATCAGGAAGTACATCGAGGCGAGCTTGATCTCCCGGGCACCGATCTTCTTGCCGAGGTACTCCGGGGTACGTCCGACCATCAGACCGGCGACGAAGACGGTTATCACGGCGAGGATGAGCAGGCCGTACAGACCGGCTCCGACACCACCCGGGGCCACCTCGCCGAGCATCATGTTGATCAGCGGCATCATGCCGCCAAGCGCGGTGTAGGAGTCGTGGAACGAGTTGACCGCGCCGGTCGAGGTCAGCGTGGTGACCGCAGCGTAGGTGGCCGAGTTCGACACCCCGAACCGGCTCTCCTTGCCCTCCAACGCGGCACCGATGGCCTGCGGCACCGTGCCGCTACCGGTCAACTCGAACGCGTTGGTGAGCGCGACGCTGGCCACCGCCAGGATCGCCATCACCGCCACGATCGCGTAGCCCTGCCGGTTCTGGCCGACCATCCGACCGAAGACCCTGGGCATACAGAACGGAATGACCAGGATCAGGAACATCTGCAACCAGTTGGTCCAGGTGGTGGGGTTCTCGAACGGGTGGGCACTGTTGACGTTGTAGAAACCACCACCGTTGGTGCCCAGCAGCTTGATCACCTCCTGGCTGGCCACCGGGCCGCCGGTGATCGTCTGGGTGCCACCGGTCAGCGTGGTCACGTCCGTACCACCGGAGAGGTTCTGCACTGCCCCACCGATCATCAGCGCGATCGCGCCGAGCACCGAGATGGGCAGCAGGATCCGTAGGGTGATCCGGGTCAGGTCCACCCAGAAGTTGCCCAGCTGCTCGGTGCGGCTCCTGGCGAAGCCGCGGACCAGGGCGACCGCGACCGCGATGCCCACCGCCGCTGAGACGAAGTTCTGCACCGCCAGACCGGCCATCTGTGCCAGGTGGCCCATCGTCGACTCACCGGAATACGCCTGCCAGTTCGTGTTGGCCACGAACGACACGGCGGTGTTCCAGGCGACGTGGTCGGTGACCGGGTCGAACCCCAGGGACAGCCACAGCTTGTCCTGCAACCGAAGCAGGGCGTACAGGAACAGCAGTGACAGGGCCGAGAAGGCCAGTACACTGCGGGCGTACCGGCCCCAGCTCTGTTCCGCCCCGCTGTCGACGCCGATCGCCCGGTAGATGCCCCGCTCGACCCGCGAATGCGTGGTGCCGGACACCACCCGGAACATGTAGTCGCCCAGCGGGCGATAGACCGCCACCAGGGCGGCGCCGAGCGAGACGATGAAAATCACGCCCGAAGTCGTCGTAGTCATCTAGAAACGCTCCGGAAACAACAGTGCGACCACCAGGAAGACGGCCAGTCCGGCCGCCACGACCAGACCGACAACATTGACCGCGTTCACAGCCGTTCCACCGCCCGTACAAGCAGGGTGAAGGCCGCGAACAGTCCCACTGTCAGCAGCACGAACACGACGTCGAGCACCGAACGTCTCCTCCATCAACAGGTCAACCGTGGTCGCCACCGACCACGTCGTGACCATGCAAGCGCGTAGGAGGTGGCCCGGACAGGACTCCTGACGGTCCCGCTACGGCCGCAACACGGTTCTTGACGTCGTCTTGACACGAAAGGTCGTGGGTTCGCAGGCGAGCGAGCCCGTACGCGATCGGGCGACGAGCAGGAGTTGATCGGCGTACGCCGCTGCGGTGGGCAACACCCGGTGGAGCCGGTCGACCGCTTCCACCACGGGCGGTACGGCGACCGGTGGCACCCCGCCGAGGTGATCGAAGGTCACGCCGCGACGTCGGCGGCGCTCAAGCTACCCAACCCGGCTGGTGGTCGCGGCGTTTTACGGCGTGTCGGTCGGGTAGCCCGCTGGAGAGCGACGGGGGGACGCGATGCCGCAATCGAGTTCATGGGCGCACGAGGCCACAGCCACCGCCGAGGGCGGACACCTGCACACCGAGGACGGCGAGTTGTCCACGCCGTTGGCGTCGCCGTTGGCGCCACACTGCAACGGGCTGGCGCCCGAGCAACTGCTGGCGGCGGCGTTCGCGTCCTGCCTGCACCACGCCGCCGTCGAGGCGGCAACCGACATAACCGACGAGGCGCATACCGTACGGGTGTCCGCCAAGGCACGGCTCGCCCGTGACCCCGATGGCCGCTACCACGCCGACGTACGGGCGAGCATCGCGTCGGTGGGGCTGACCCGGGACCAGTTGATCGACCTGGCCGAGTACGCCGACCAGCTCTGGCCGTTCTCCAGCAACGGCGAGGGGCGACACACGCTCACGGTGGTCCCGGCCGAACCACGGGGCCGCTGATCCCGCTGGGCATGCATGCATGGATGGGGCACATCGACCGGCCCGGGGCAGCTGACTCCTCAGCCCCGCATCCGCAGTCCGTCGGCCAGCGCGCCGCGCAGGTCGACGTACCGGTTGATCCGCTGCTGGATGCGGGCATAGTCGGCGCGCCGCTCGGCGGGCAGACGGTCGTCCCGGATGGCCGACTGTAGATCGATCACCCGTGCCTCCGGCTCGTACTCCATCCAGGTGGCCAGCACCTCCAGCCGGGTCACCTCCCACCGGCCCGACTCGCCACGGGTGAACGTGAACTGCGGCACCACCGCATCCTGGGTGTTCTCCGGCGATCCATCGGGAAATCTCGTGGTCAGGTTGCCGATGCCGTACGCCACCCACTTGTTGCCGATCTTCTCGAAGGGCTGCACCACGTGCACGTGGTGCCCCACGATCAGGTCGATGTCGGGTGAGTCCAGCAGGTCACGGGCCAAGCCGAGCTGTCCCTCGTCCGCCTCGTTCTGGTACTCGGTGCCCCATTGCAGGGACAGGATGACTATCTCCGCGCCCTGCTCCCGCGCCCGCCGCGCCTCGGCCAGGATGGCGTCCCGGTCGATCAGGTTCGCCACCCATTTCTGCCCCTCCGGGCGGGGGATGCCGTTGAAACTGAAGGTGTACGACAACTGCGCGACCTTGACGCCGGCCACGTCCAGGATGTTCGGTCGCTGTGCCTCGGTCGCGTCCCTGGCGGTTCCGCTGTGCCGCAGCCCCACCCGGTCGAGGTTGTCCAGCGTGCGCTGGATGCCGGGCAGGCCCGTGTCGAGCGAGTGGTTCGAGGCTGTGGAACAGGTGTCGAAGCCCGCCCAGGCGGCGGCGTCGGCCAGTTCGGGTGGAACGCTGAACAGCGGGTACCCGGTGAACGGGCCGGAGGGTTCGGCCAGCGGCGTCTCCATGTGGCAGATCGCAAGATCGGCCTGACTGACGATCGGCCGCACGGCGGCCAGCACCTGGGTGAAGTCGTGCCCGTTGCGCCCGGCGGCGCGGGCATCCGCAGCAGCCTGTTCGGTGAGCGGCGGATGCACCAGCAGGTCCCCTGCGGCGACCACGGTGAGTTCGGTCTTGCGGGCGGCGGGCTGAGCGCTGGGGGGCGGGTCGGACCGGTCGGCCGTCACCCGTTTGGCTGGCGCGCTGCACCCCGCCACCAGCATCATCGCCAACACCGGCACCGCTGCGATCTTGCGCATCTTGCGTTTCCTTCGGGTTGCTCTGTCACACATGCTTGTGGCGGCCGTGCCATGGACAGGCACGTCCGACGCCGAACTCGTTTGCCGCAGTCAGACCGATGGTCATCCGTAGGTCCACGCGAGGCTCCTACGGACAGGGGTAGGGCCTCGATCGAACGGAGGATCAGCGCAGAACCGCTGGACGCCGAACCCGGCTGAGGCCGAGATCAGCCTGTTTCAAGCTCTAGCCGGTGAATTTACGGATATGCCGGGCTTATCACCTCTGCCCTGGGTAGCCCAATCCTGTCAGCTGTTGCCCACCTGGACAGCAAAAACTGTGTTTCATGCCACCATCGGGGACGGTCGCCATCGGGTGTCGCCACGCCTAGCCTCAGCGGGTGCCTGCCAGGAATAGGGAAGATCAGGGATCAAGCATCACCGACCGGACCGACCGTTCGGTGGAGTCCGCCTCAACCAGCCAGCCAGTCGGCCGCCATCGCGCCGCAGGTCGGCTGTCCAACGGCCTCGGGCTGCGTCGCGCGTTCTCCTCGACTCCGGTACGCCTGCTGCTGGTCACGGGCGCGACCTGCTGTCTCGGACTGGTCGCGTTCGCCGGATCGCAGCCGCCGCCAGCCGCCGAAGAGCCCCCGCCGGGCGCGCTGGCCGAGCGGGCAGCGGCGATGGCGGACCAGCCAGCATCACGGGCAACGGAACGGGCGGCAGCGCCGACACCGACGGCGACGCCACCGCCGACCCGGTCGGCAACAGCCAGCCCCACACCGGTCAGAAAGCCCACGAAGCCACCGAAGCCGAAGCCCGTCGCCGGGTTGACCCAGGCCCAGATGGACAACGCGAACATCATCGTCCAGGTCGGCATCAAACTGAAGGTGCCCCGACCGGGCCTCGTGGTCGCCGTGGCCACCGCCATGCAGGAGAGCAACCTCTACAACCTGGCCAGCGAGGTGCTCCCGGAGTCGAAGAACTATCCGCACCAGGGCACCGGCTTCGACCATGACTCGGTCGGCCTGTTCCAGCAACGCACCAGCACCGGCTGGGGCGCAGTCAAGGATCTGATGCGCCCCGCCTACGCAGCGCAGAAGTTCTACGAGGCGCTGCTCCAGGTGCCCGGCTGGCAACAGCTCAGCCTCAGTGCCGCAGCACAGGCCGTACAGATCTCGGCGTTCCCGGACGCGTACGCGAAGCACGAGGCACGGGCAACCACCATCGTTGCGGCGCTGATCTGACGCCTACGCCCAGCCCGAAACCGTTGGGCTACCGGCCCGGGGCGTTCGGCTTCACGTGACCGCTGGCCGCTCCCCTGGTCGCCGGCACACCGGCCGACACCGACGGACCACCGGCGGTTGCCGTCCGGTCGGTCGCGGCATAGACGAGGTCGACCTCGCGCAGAATCTCGTCCACCCGTGCCTCCCGCCGACGGCGGGCCTGCAACGCGGCCTCGAAGTCCCGGCGGGCCTGCAGAGCCTCGGCGTAGACCTGGTCCCGTAACAGTCGCGCCTCCTCCCGAGCGGCAGTGAGTTCGTTACGTGCCTGTGCCCGGATCTCGGCCGCTTCCTCCTCCGCCACCGCTAGCATTTCCTGCATCCGGGTGGAGGCGGACGTGCGATAAGCGCCCGGCTTCCCACTCAGTAGGCCACGCAGCCGCTCGACCTCCTCCCGTACCAGGTCCAGCTCCTCACTGGCCTCGGCGGCGGCCTCCGCCTGCGCCGCCATTCGCCCCAACTGCCGGCACAGGTCCTCCAGACAGGAGTCGACCTGGTCCTGGTCATAACCGATCTCAACGACGGAGAACTCCATACCTCGCCCCCCAGGCAGCTGCTTTACCTTCCAGCTGCAATCCTCGCGCAGCTCGGCGGACCAGTCGGGGCAAAAGCAGAAAAATGTTCAGCATTCGCAGGGCTTCGCCACTCTCCCGCTGATCACGCCCGCACGCCGTACCGGGATCTCGGAGCACCTGTTTGGCCGGCCTCTTGTGTGGGTAGGCGCGCGCCGTCGGCTGTTGTCCGACCGCATCCGGTACGCCTCGTCCGCGTCGGATCACTCGCGCCAGAGGAGGCCATGTGACGGAACGGAACGTCCCTACCATCACCCTTCCATCCGGTGACGAGATTCCGGTCCTCGGCCAGGGCACGTGGGGCATGGCGGTCGATCCGCGGCGCCGCGATGCCGAGGTGGCCACCCTGCGCACGGGCATCGAACTCGGCCTCACCATGATCGACACTGCCGAGTCGGACACCGACGGGAACGCCGAGGAGTTGGTCGCAGAAGCGATCGCCGGGCACCGGGACGACGTTTTCCTGATCAGCAAGGTCCCACCGGAGAGCACCGGACGGGAGGAGACGATCCGGGCATGCGAGCGCAGCATCAGACACCTACGGACCGATCGACTCGACCTCTACCTCCTGCACTGGCGGGACACCCTGCGGCTGGACGAGACGATCGAGGCGCTCACCGTCCTGATCACCCAGGGCAAGATCCGTCACTGGGGTGTCGGCGACTTCGACCTGACCGACCTGGCAGAACTCACCAGCATCCCGGGCGGTACGGCCGTCGAGACCGATCAGGTGCTCTACAACCTGAGCCGCCGGGGCATCGAATGGGAACTGCTCCCCCGGTGCCGTGACGCGCGACTACCCGTGATGGCCTACTCGCCGTTCGAACAGGCTCGGCTGCGTGGCCACCCCACCCTGACTCAGCTGGCCGACCGCCATGAAGCCACCCCGGAACAGATCTGCCTGGCCTGGGTGCTGAGCCAGGACGGGGTCTGCGCCGTACCAACGGCCAGCAACCCGGACCACGTCAGACAGAACCGGGCCGCGCTCGAGGTGATCCTCACCGAAGTGGACCTGGCCGAACTGGACCAGGCGTTCCCGGCGCCGACCAGCCCACGCCCGCTGGAGACGCTCTGACCGGGCTCAGGGCGCTGCGCCAGAGGCGCTCAATCAGGTCGTCGAGGTCACCGGTTGCAGCAGCTCCGGCGGCACCCCACTACCGGACGTGGTACGACCGGACTGGTAGGCATCCTCGGGCTCACCGGCATCCGGCGATTGAAAGAGGTAACGAACGAAGTCGACGCCTGCCTCGTTGTCGTCGGAACCGGGCCACTGGCCGACGGAGTCAACACCGACGACCTCGCGGCTGGCGGTGTCGGCGTCCTCGACCAGCGCCCACACGGTCACCGGGTAGGAGCAGGTGGCATCGGGCGCGACGCGCCAACGGGCGTACCACCCGGGCCGAGCAGGAACGATCTCGATGATTCTCCTCATGGCGACCTTCCTTCCGCGAACCGTCGGAAGCTTGTGGTCCAGCTCGATGGTGAGCTTCGCCGGGGTGAGCACCCCTCACCCCGCCGTGATGAACCAGCAGTCAACGCGGTCAGGTCGGGGCGGCCCAGCCGTTTCGGCGGTCCACCACCAGGGAAGGCGGGGGCGGAAACCCAAGGTGAAGCGATTGATCGCACCGGTTCGGTGAGCGTTGGTTCGGAAGAGCGAAGCGAGGCGCAGTCATGGGAAAACAGATGGAAGGCGACAACAAGCGTCGCCGTACGCTGGCCCGTAAGGCCCGCAACGGGGGCCAGCAGCCCAGCCAGGCGGGGGTGACCCTAGGTGCGTCCAAGCAGTTCGAGCATCTGGACCGCGGCCAACGGGCCGGTCCCCAGCCGGCGGGAACCCGCAAACCGACCCCCGACAAGGGCGGACCGGTACCACCTCCGCAACCCGCACCCGCAGCCCGGCCGTGGCCGATCCCGGACTCACCAGGATCCGCGGAGCTGTCCCAGGCATCGCCTGGCGTCCCCGTCATCCGCTACCAGGAACTGGTGAGCGACGTCGGCCGCCGCACCGGAATCGACTTCGATCAGGCCCGGTCCGCCGCCGAGGCGACCGTGATCGCCCTGGCGCTGGCGCTCGACGAGGCAGACCGGGAGCGACTGCTCGATGCGGTACCGGCCGAGCTGCACAACAGCATGTCGACGACCGCCACGAACCGACGTCGGGACCTGGCCGGCTTCCTGGAGGAGGTCGCCCGGCTCAGCCACCGCACCCCGGAACAGGCGCGTTACCAGGCGGAGGCGACGATCAACGCGATCGCTGAACGGGACCGGGACCTCGTCGAGTCACTCGACCTGCCGATGGATCTGCGAGACCTGGTGCAACCGCTGCCGGAAGGCGGTCTGGTAGGCGCGACCGGACACACCGCGCCACTGACCGCCGCGCAGTTGCGGGCCGCGCTGGCCGACCTGCCGTACTGGGCGGGAGACCAGAAGTCACTGTCACGCACCATCGAACTGCCCCGGGAGAACCTGGACCGGGTGATGCGACGCCTCGAACTACTACATGAGCAGACCGGTCGCGGTCCACGTATCGGCCGGGAGAGCGACCGTACGGCCGTGATCGTCGTACGGACCAGGCAGGTGGACGCGGTAACAGCCATGGACATCGAACTCGCACACCAGGTCGACGCCGCGATCGACGAGGTCGGCGCGGGAATGGCGTGACCCGTGGTGGATCCGAGCTGGCGAGCAAGGACCCGGTCGGATGACGAGTGCCGATGATCGGGCCCTCGCGCGACGGGTCGTCATCGTCATCGGGCTGCTGCTGGCCAGCCTGCTGGTCCTGCTCTTCGTCTACGCTGCCCGTCGGGTGCTGGTATGGATCCTGGTCGCGATCCTCTTCGCGGTGGCGCTCAATCCCGCCGTCAACTGGACCGAACGCCGGATAACAAGATGGCGATGGCTGGCGACCCTGCTCGTGTTCGTCACCGCCTTCGGAGTGCTGGCCGCACTGACCGCGCTGATCGTCATACCGGTCACGGACGAGATGGCGCAACTGATGGAACGGTTTCCCCAACTCCTGCACGACATCCGCAGCGGACGCGGCCCGATCGGCGGCCCGTTGGAACGGTTCCATCTCCGGCGGTACGCCGAGTCACCAGAGATCCAGCAGTACGGCACCCGCCTGCGGGAACCGAGCCTGGACGTGCTGCGTGGTGCCGCGATAACGGTGGGTGGCGCGGTGACCATCGGCGTGCTGGCGTACCTGATGGTTCTTCAGGCACCGAAACTCGTCACCGGGCTGCTCGGTCTCGTCGACGAACGGCACCGGGCCCGGATTCGTCGCATCGGCGTGCAGTGCGCCCGTACCATCACCGGCTATCTCAGTGGAAACCTGCTGATCAGTGTCATCTGCGGCGCCCTGACCTTCGCCACGATGGCGATCATGGGCGTTCCGTATGCGGGGGTCCTCGCGCTCCTGGTGGCCATCGCCGACCTGATCCCCCTGGTCGGCGCGACCCTGGGCGCGGTGATCGCCGCTGGCGCCAGTTTCTTCCACTCCACCCGCGCCGGCATCGTGGTCCTCGTCTTCTTCGTGGTGTACCAACAGATCGAGAACCACGTCCTCCAACCGATGATCTTCTCTCGCATCGTTCGGCTCAGCCCACTCACGGTCCTGGTCAGCCTTCTGATCGCCGCTGACCTGGCCGGAATCGTGGGTGCACTGTTGGCGATCCCGGCCGCAGGGGTCATCCAGATCATCGGGCGCGACCTCTACCAGGGTCGCCGTCGTCGGACGCCAGGGGACAGACCTCCTCCAGCGCCTGAAACGCCCTAGCGGCCGGCGAGTCGGACATTCCGCCGCCCCGCCCGGCAGCTCCCCGGCGGGTCTTTCCGGTTTTGGGTCATTCGTCATTTGAATCCCCATGATCAACCCGCCGGGATGCCCGGATCCGCGGAATCCACGCCCGCCGCCGATGGTTGTACATCGCGTACGGCCGAGCAGCCCCCCG
>NZ_JBHTMP010000056.1:0-42562 GCF_042679305.1 Micromonospora sonneratiae
GGCATGGGCGGGCCGGGGGTCGGCATGGGCGGGCCGGGGGTCGGCATGGGCGGGCCGGGGGTCGGCGGGCAGGTCGTGGCGGTGGTCGGGCCGACCGCGGCCGGCAAGTCGGCGTTGAGCATCGCCTTGGCCCACACGCTCGGTGGCGAGGTGGTCAACGCCGACTCGATGCAGCTCTACCGGGGCATGGACATCGGTACGGCGAAGCTGACCCTGGCCGAGCGCGAGGGTGTGCCACACCACCTGCTGGACATCTGGGACGTGACCGAGCCGGCCAGCGTGGCCGAATACCAGCGGTTGGCCCGTGCCGCCGTGGACGACATCCTGGCCCGGGGCCGGGTGCCGTTGCTGGTCGGTGGGTCCGGGCTCTACGTCCGTGCGGTGCTGGAGGAGTTCGAGTTCCCGGGCACCGACCCCCAGGTGCGGGCGCGGCTGGAGGCGGAACTGGCCGAGGTCGGGACCGCCCCGTTGTACGAGCGGCTGCGGGCCGCCGATCCCGCCGCCGCCGCGAACATCCTGCCCGGCAACGGGCGGCGCATCGTACGGGCGCTGGAGGTGATCGAGCTGACCGGTGCTCCGTTCACCGCCTCGCTGCCGGACCCGAAGCCGTACTACGACTCCGTGCAGCTCGGGGTGGATCTCGACACCACCGTGTTGGACGAGCGGATCGCGGTCCGGGTGGACCGGATGTGGGCGGCCGGCCTGGTCGAGGAGACCCGGGCGCTGGTCGACATCGGCCTACGGGAGGGGCGTACGGCCAGCCGGGCCCTCGGCTACCAGCAGGTGCTGCGCTTCTTCGACGGGGAGCTGACCGAGCCGCAGGCGGCCGAGGAGACGGTACGGGCGACCCGCCGGTTCGTCCGTCGGCAGCGGTCCTGGTTCCGCCGTGATCCCCGGATCAACTGGCTGGACGCGGCCGGTGCGGACCTGACCGGGGCCGCTCTGGCGGTGCTCCGGCAGCCGGTGGACTGAGGCTTCGCCAGCCGGTGGCCTGAGTACGGGCCGCCAGCCGGTGGACCGGGTACGGGCCGCCAGCCGCGGTGGGCCGGGTACGGGCCGCCTTGGCGGCCGGCCGCACCGTTCCTGGATGATGGAGACGTGCAGTTCATCAAGGGCCATGGCACCGGCAACGACTTCGTGATCCTGCCCGACCCGGACGGGCAACTCCCGCTCACCCCGGACCTTGTCGCCGCGCTCTGCGATCGGCGGCGGGGGATCGGCGCGGACGGCGTGCTGCGGGTGGTACGCGCCCAGCGGCATCCGGCGGCGGTCGGGATGGCGGCCTCGGCCGAGTGGTTCATGGACTACTGGAACGCCGACGGCTCGTTCGCCGAGATGTGCGGTAACGGAGTTCGCGTCTTCACCCGGTACCTGATCACCGCTGGTCTGGCTGTGCCGCCCACCACTACCGATGCCGGTGTGAGCGGCGGGCCAGGTGTGAGTGGCGGAACTGACGTGAGTGGCGGGGCAGCCGTGGGTGGCGGGGCAGCCGTGGGTGGCGGCGTCGGCCTGCCGATCGCCACCCGGGCCGGGGTCGTCCACGCCGTCGTACGCGGGCAGGACATCGCCGTCTACATGCGGATGCCCCGGATCGGTGGGGCGAGTGACGCCGTTCTCGGCGGCCGGAGTCTGCCGGGCACCGTGGTGGACTGCGGTAACCCGCACCTGGTCTGCGTCCTGCCCGACGGGGTCGGGTTGCCGGAGTTGGACCTGACCCGTATGCCGGTGGTGGATTCGGTGGTCTTCCCCGCTGGCGTCAACGTCGAGTTCATCACCGAGGGCAAGCCGGTCGACGGTGCCGATCTGCATGTCGACATGCGGGTCTACGAGCGCGGGTCGGCCGAGACGATGTCCTGCGGCTCCGGTGCCTGCGCGGTCGCCGCCGTGGCGCTGCGGGATGCCGGGTTGGCCGCCGGGGTGGTGGCGGTCGACGTTCCAGGGGGCCGGTTGACCATCACCCTCGACGCGGAGAGCTGCTGGCTGTCCGGACCGGCCGTACTGGTCGCCCACGGTGAGGTCGACCTGCCCGCCCTCTCCGGTTGACCCCCCGCCCTACCCGCTGCCCCGCCCTCTCCCGGCTACCCCCGCCCTCTCCCGGCTACCCCCGCCCTCTCCGGTTGATCATGAAGTTGTTGTCGCGGTATGCCGCAAAAGGTGACAACAACTTCATGATCAACGCGGAAGCGGCGGAAGCGGCGGAAGGGCGGAAGTGGTGGAAGGGTGGGGTGGTTGGTCAGTTGGACAGCGGGTTGGCTGGCGCTGCGGTTTCGGCGGCGATCTCCGGCAGGTCGGCCGGACCCGGGTCCGCGGCCGGCGGGGGAGCGGGCGTCTGGGCGGCGGCCCGGACCGCGGCGGCCACCGCCGGAGCCACCCGCGAGTCGAAGACGCTGGGCACGATGACCGTAGGGTTGATCTTGTCCTCGCCGACGACGTCGGCGATCGCCTGGGCCGCCGCGATCGCCATCTCCTCGGTGAACTCCTCGGCGTGCGCGTCGAGCATTCCCCGGAAGACGCCCGGGAAGGCCAGTACGTTGTTGATCTGGTTGGGCTGGTCGGACCGGCCGGTGGCGACCACCGCCGCGTACTTGCGGGCCTCCCGGGGATCCACCTCGGGGTCCGGGTTGGCCAGCGCGAACACGATCGAGTCCTTGGCCATAGCGGCGATGTCGTCACCGGTGAGCAGGTTGGGTGCGCTCACCCCGATGAACACGTCCGCGCCCCGGACCGCCCCGGCCAGGTCACCGGAGTAGTTGTCCTTGTTGGTGTTCTCGGCCAGCCACTGCCAGGCCGGGTTGAGGTCGGTCAGGCCACGGTGCAGGGCACCCCGCCGGTCGTACGCGATGATGTCGCCGACGCCCTGACGGAGCAGCAGCTTCATGATCGCCGTACCGGCGGCACCGGCCCCGGAGACGACCACCCGGACGTCGGAGAGCCGCTTGCCCACCACCCGCAGCGCGTTGGTCAGCGCGGCCAGTACGCAGATCGCGGTTCCGTGCTGGTCGTCGTGGAAGACCGGGATGTCCAGGAGTTCCCGCAGCCGCGCCTCGATCTCGAAGCAGCGGGGGGCGGCGATGTCCTCCAGGTTGATTCCGCCGTACCCGGGGGCGATGGCCCGCACGATCGAGACGATCTCGTCCGGGTCCTGGGTGTCCAGCACCACCGGCCAGGCGTCCACCCCGCCGAACCGCTTGAACAGTGCCGCCTTGCCCTCCATCACCGGCAGGGACGCGGCCGGGCCGATGTTGCCCAACCCGAGTACGGCGGAGCCGTCGGTGACCACGGCGACCGTGTTGCGCTTTATGGTCAGTCGCCGGGCGTCGGCCGGGTTTTCGGCGATGGCCAGGCAGACCCGGGCCACCCCGGGGGTGTAGGCCCGGGACAGTTCGTCGCGGGTACGCAGCGCCACCTTGGGGGCAACTTCGATCTTGCCGCCGAGGTGCAGCAGGAACGTACGGTCGGAGACCTTCCGGACGTCGACGCCGTCCAGGGCGGAGAGCGCCGTGACCACCTGGTCGGCGTGCCCGGCGTCGGCGGTGTCGCAGGTGAGGTCGACGATCACGGTCGTCGGGTCGCTGTCCACCACGTCCAGCGCGGTGACGATCGCACCGGCCTCACCCACGCAGGTGGTCAGTCGGCCGATGGCCGAGGCGTCGGCGGTGATGCCGATCCGGATGGTGATGGAAAATCCGGCGCTCGGCAGGCGGGTGGTCGCCACGGGATCCCTCCGTCATTGGTGGGGCGGTCGGTTGGCCGCCGCCCTGGCATTCTTCCCCGCCGCCCTCGGCCCCGTGCCGGCACCCCGTACCGCCGCGACGCTGGGCACAGTGCAGCCGTTGCCGGGTGCCAGCGGGCATCACTTTCTCCTGGTAGTCCTACCAACGAGTAACCAGCGGTGACACGTACCAGGAACGAGCTTTGATCTTCGCTGCCGGGGGAATATAGCGGATGCGTCGGCCCGCCATGCGTGTCACCATTGACCGACACGGACCAAAACGGACAGGAGACCAGCTTGCGACACCAGGAGAGCTTCGTTCCACTGGCGGACGAAGAACTCGCCGCCACCACCGGTGAACTGGAGCTGGAGGACCGCCAGGCGTTACGCCGCGTGGCGGGTCTGTCCACCGAACTCACCGACGTCACCGAGGTCGAATACCGGCAGCTCCGGTTGGAGCGGGTCGTCCTGGTGGGAGTCTGGACCGAGGGCACGGTCACGGACGCGGAGAACTCCCTCACCGAGTTGGCCGCCCTGGCCGAGACCGCCGGGTCGCAGGTGCTGGAAGGTCTGATCCAACGGCGTACCCGTCCCGACCCCGCCACCTACATCGGTCGGGGCAAGGTCGACGACCTCGGTTCGGTGGTGCTCTCCACCGGTGCGGACACGGTGATCTGCGACGGCGAGCTGTCGCCGTCCCAGTTGCGCAACCTGGAGCAGCGGACCAGGGTCAAGGTGGTCGACCGGACCGCGCTGATCCTGGACATCTTCGCCCAGCATGCCAAGAGCAAGGAGGGTAAGGCCCAGGTCGAGCTGGCGCAGCTCGAATACCTGCTGCCCCGACTGCGTGGTTGGGGTGAGAGCCTGTCCCGGCAGAGCGGCGGTAGCGCCCGGGTCGGCGGCGCGGGCGGTGGTGTGGGTCTGCGTGGTCCCGGTGAGACCAAGCTGGAGACCGACCGCCGTCGGATCCGCACCCGGATCGCCCGCCTGCGGCGGGAGATCAAGGGCATGCGATCGGTACGGCAGACCAAGCGCTCCCGTCGCACCCGTAACGCGGTTCCGGCGGTGGCCATCGCCGGATACACCAACGCGGGCAAGTCCAGCCTGCTCAACCGGCTGACCGGGGCCGGGGTGCTGGTGGAGGACGCCCTCTTCGCCACCCTGGACCCGACCACCCGTCGGGCGCACGCCGCCGACGGGCGGGTCTACACCCTCTCCGACACCGTCGGATTCGTCCGTCACCTGCCGCACCAGATCGTCGAGGCATTCCGGTCGACCCTGGAGGAGGTGGCCGACGCCGACCTTGTCGTACACGTGGTCGACGGGGCGCACCCCGATCCCGAGGAGCAGGTCCGCGCGGTTCGTGAGGTGCTGTCCGAGGTGGGTGCGGACAGGTTGCCCGAGTTGCTGGTGGTCAACAAGACCGACGCGGCCGACGAGGAGACGCTGCTGCGGCTCAAGCGGGAGTGGCCCGACGCCGTCTTCGTCTCCGCCCGGGCCGGTCGGGGGATCGACGATCTGCGCGCGGCGATCGAGGCCCGGTTGCCCCGCCCAGCGGTCGAGGTACGCGCGATCCTGCCGTACGACCGGGGTGACCTGGTGGCTCGGGTGCACCAGCGGGGTGAGGTTCTCGGCAGCTCGCACACCGGCGAGGGGACCGTGCTGCACGTCCGCGTCGACGAGGCGCTGGCAGCGGAGTTGGCACCCTATCGGCTCCACGAAGAGTGGTCGCCAGTCAACCCTCGGTAATTGATCACGGGGTGCCACGGCGGGCACTGACATCGTGCGACACTGGGCGAATGCGGCGTAGTGTGTCCTCGATCGCAGCCCTTGTCGGGCTGGTCGGTATAAGTCTTGTTGCTAGCGGCACTGCCGCGCTTGCTGCGCAACCAGGCAAGAAGGTCTGCGCGATCAAGGACCCTCGGCTGCGCGAATTGTCGGGCCTCGTGGCTACGGATACCGGGTACATCGTGATCAACGATGGCACGGAGGTTGCGAGTCGGAAGCAGGTCTTCTACCTCGACAAGAACTGCAAGGGGACCAAGGCCGTCCAGTATTCCGGCGATGGTCCGTTCGATACCGAGGACCTCGCCCTTTCGGCGGACGGAAAGACGCTCTGGATCGCGGACATCGGCGACAATGTCACGAGCAGTGAACGGCGTTCCCGGGTGGCGTTGTGGAGCATGCCGGTAGACGGTTCGAAGAAGCCGGTCCTGCACCGGCTTCGCTACCCGGATGGCAAGCCGCGGGATGCCGAGGCCCTGTTGATGGCCGACGATGGCAGCCCGGTCATCGTCACCAAGTCGACCGGCAAGGCGGAGATCTTCACCGCGGATGCGAAGCTGCCGACCGACAATGCCGAACCGGTGCCGATGAAGGCGGCTGGTGAGATCACCGTACCCAAGACGGCCACCGAGAACCCGTTGCAGGCGGCCGGCCGAATCGCCGTCACCGGGGCTGCCAGGTCACCGGACGGGACCAGGGTGGTCCTGCGTACCTATGCAGACGCCTTCGAGTTCGACGTCACCGGCGGCGACATCGTCAAGGCATTGACCACCGGAAAACCACGGGTTACCCCGCTGACCGATCCGTTCGGCGAGGCGATCACCTATACGCCGGACGGCGGCACGTTCCTCACCGTCTCCGACGTCGGCAGTCTCGGCGACGATGCCGAGGTCGACATCCTCAGTTACGTGCCGTCGAAGACGGTTGCCGCGGATGTTCCCGACGAGACGGAAAAGGCAACCGATACCAGGTCCTGGATGGACAAACTAACCCTGACCGACATCACGTACCTGGTTGCCGGAGTTGGCGTACTCGGCGCGATCCTGGTCGGCTTCGGCATCTTCGGAATTGTCCGGGCACGACGCCGACCTCCCGTTGGTGACGCGGGCCGGCGTGGTGGCAAGGGCGGTGACGATGCCGGCCGGCGGGGCGGCAAGGACGGTGGCCAGGGTCGGCGGGGCGGCGGGCCGGAGAGGGAACGCGACCCCCGGGTCGGGCGGCAGCCCGGCCCGGAGGACCAGTCGGACGCTCATTTCGTATCCGCCCCGGACAGTGGTCGGCGGGCGGGGAACCAGCCCGATGCCGCCGACGGCCGGTCCCGGGGACGACAGGACAAATCTGGCAGCGTGTACGGCGGCAACCGACCGTCACGCGGGGCGGTCTACGGTGCCGGCGCCAGTGCCGGCAGTGGTGGCGGTGGTGGCGCGGTGTATGGCGGTGACGGTGGTAGGTCCGTCGCCGGTGGACACGGCGGTGACCTTCCGTCCGCAGGCCGTCCGCCCGCTGGTGGCCACGGCGGAGGTCGTGGTCGCACCGGTGGCGGTAGCTACTCCGCTGGCCCGGGCCCGGCCGGGAACCGGCGCGCGAACGACGGCTATGCCGACGAGCGCGGTGGACGTGGCCCGGACGGACGCGGTCCCGCGGCGGGCGGTGGCTACCGCGACAACGGTTACCGCTGAGCCGTGACGGCCACCACCCTGAGGTCGGTCGCCCAGTAGGGCTGGGGTCGTCCAGTAGCGCTGAGGTCGTCCAGCAGAACGAGCGTTGCTCAGCAGAACGAGCGTTGCTCCGGACCCGCCGGGTCCGGAGCAACGCTCGTCTACGGGGTCGGGAGTACGGGTTCTCTACGGGGTCGGCCGGCGTGCGCCGACCTCCGCCGCCCCCAATCCGGGGCGTACGCGCTTCCTCGTCACCGGTTCAGATCCGGCGTACGGTTCAGATTCGGCGCAACACCGCCACGACACGCCCCATGATGGTGGCGTCGTCACCCGGGATCGGATCGAACGCGGGGTTCTGCGGCATCAGCCAGACGTGCCCGTCCCGGCGCCGGTAGGTCTTGACCGTCGCCTCGCCGTCCAGCATCGCCGCGACGATCTCGCCCACGTTCGCCGTCGGTTGCTGGCGCACCACCACCCAGTCGCCATCGCAGATCGCCGCGTCCAGCATCGAGTCACCCTTGACCTGGAGCATGAAGACCTCACCCTCGCCGACCAGTTCCCGGGGCAGCGGAAAGATGTCCTCGACGGCCTGCTCGGCCAGGATCGGCCCACCGGCGGCGATCCGCCCCAGCAGTGGCACGTAGGCGGGCTTGGGCCGCTGTGAGCGACTGTTCTCGTCGTCGATCAGGTCGCTCGGCGGCCGTACGTCCACCGCCCGGGGGCGGTTGGGGTCCCGCCGCAGGAAGCCCTTCCGTTCCAGTTCCTTGAGCTGGTAGGCGACGCTCGACGGGGAGACCAGACCGACCGCCTCACCGATCTCCCGTACGCTCGGCGGGTATCCGTGCCGCTCCACCCAGTCCCGGATGAACTCCAGGATCCGCCGCTGTCGGGCGGTCAGGTCGCTGGTGACCGGATCCGGGAAGGTACTCACCACCGGGGCGACGCTACGCAGAGCCGGCTCACCGCTGCGAGCCCGGGAAACACTCCGACGGCGCGTGGTCGCGGTGTCGGCGGTCTGCTGCGGGTGTTTCTGCCGGCTCGTCCGGTCGTCGGTAGACACGTCCGTCCTCCCTGGTCGGCGTCTGGTGCCTCGGCGGCTCGTAGTGCGTCATGACAACTCGACGTCGGATCGCCGAGCGGGCGACCGACGTCGGTTGTTCATGACCGTATAGGTGGGATCGGTGATTTTCAAACATCTGTACGACATGGTTCGGCGTGTTCCGGGTGGAACTCGAACGTCCGAACATCTGTTCTGATACACCATCGTACGACGGTCCGTTGGGGGCGTTGTCTAAGCTGGCTGGCCGGCCTGTTGTGGTCGCCCCACGGCACCCGGTAACCGGCCGGCTGGCGGGGGTGTTGGAAGAGTGAAAGACGCGTCACCGCAGCGCGGGTCAACTTGACCTCGGCTCGTCGGCGGCCTACGGTCGAACCCAACATGTAGTAGTCACAGGTGTGTAAGTTGCCCACTGGTTGGGGTCGACTACCCACCGCTCCCGCGCACGTCCAGCCCGACGACGACCACCGTACCGGTGTCGCCGGGGCTTCCGGCTGCCCTGGGGGCACTGTGCGCTACTCGGCGGATTCTATGGATAAGGAGGGTTGGCGATGCGGTGTCCGTACTGCCGTCACGCCGACTCCCGGGTCGTTGACTCGCGCGAGGCCGACGATGGTCAGTTGATCCGCCGGCGTCGGGCATGCCCGGAATGTGGCAAGCGGTTCACCACGGTCGAGGAGGCGGTGCTGGCCGTGGTCAAGCGCAGCGGCGTGACCGAGCCGTTCAGCCGTACCAAGATCGTCGGTGGGGTCCGGAAGGCCTGCCAGGGGCGGCCGGTCGACGAGGACGCGATCGCCCTGCTGGCCCAGCGGGTGGAGGAGACGATCCGGGCCAAGGGGGCCGCCGAGATCCCGAGCCACGACGTGGGGCTGGCCATCCTCGGCCCGTTGCGTGAGCTGGACGAGGTCGCCTACCTGCGGTTCGCCAGTGTCTACCGGTCCTTCGACTCGTTGGCCGACTTCGAGCGGGAGATCGAGATGCTGAGGGCCGCCGCGCTGGCCCGGGCGGAGGCCGCGGCCGACGCCGAGCCCGCGTCCGCGGCACCGACCGGCGGCCGTACCAGTTAGTTGTTTGTCTTTTTTGATCAAGTGAGCCGTGCGGCGATCGGCCGTGCGTGCGTGAGGGGGCGAATGAGATGGCGGGGGAAGGCGTGACAGCAGGCAAGAGTCGGTCCCGGGCCGGTGCTGGTGCCGGAGCTGGTCTGAAGGTCGAGCGGGTCTGGACCACCGACGGGGTGCACCCCTACGACGAGGTCACCTGGGAACGCCGGGACGTCGTGATGACCAACTGGCGGGACGGCTCGATCAACTTTGAGCAGCGCGGGGTGGAGTTCCCCGAGTCCTGGAGCGTGAACGCGGCCAACATCGTGACCACCAAGTACTTCCGGGGGGCGGTCGGTACGCCGGAACGGGAGTGGTCGCTCAAGCAGCTCATCGACCGGGTGGTGAAGACGTACCGCGCGGCGGGGGAGCAGCACGGCTACTTCGCCACCCCGGCCGACGCCGAGGTCTTCGAGCAGGAGCTGTCCTGGATGCTGCTGCACCAGGTGTTCAGCTTCAACTCGCCGGTCTGGTTCAACGTGGGCACCACCTCGCCCCAGCAGGTGTCCGCGTGCCTTCCGTACGATTCCCTGGTCAGCACGCCGGCCGGGCTCGTGCCGATCGGCGAGTTGGTCGAGACGAACGCGGTCGGGGCGAAGGTGTACGACGCCCACGGCCTGACCAAGATTCTCGCGGTCAAGGCGAACGGTGTACGTGAGGTCATCCGCCTGCACACCAAGGCCGGATACACCCTGGATGTCACGCCGGACCACACCGTGTGGAAGAGCACCGGGGCCGGCACGGGCCAGTGGGTCGAGGCGGGCACCCTGCGGCCCGGAGACAGGCTGGAGTGGCACCGCCGGGACGCCTACGGGGAAGCCGAGATCGACCTGCGGGAGATCCGCGAGGCCGGGCTCGCCGGCTGGTTGCAGTCGGACGGATTCGTGGGCCAGTACGACCAGGGGACGAATCGCTCGTTGACCGTCGAGGCGATGACCGTCAACGACGACGAGCTGGACTGGGTCCGTATCCTCCTCGACGAGGTCTTCCCCGGGGCGCACCGGCACGAGCGTGCGGTGCCGACGCAGAGCGACGAACTGGACTGCCGGCGCACCCACCTGTACGGCGAGCACCTGCGATCCTTCATCGAGAAGTGGGATCTGTTGCCCCGCGACACCGAGATGGAGGTGCCGAAGCAGCTCTTCACCGCGCCGCTCCCTGTGGTGACGGCGTACCTGCGCAGCATCTTCCAGGCCGAGGGCTACGTCTCGGCCCGCGAGGCCTCGACCCTCGTCGCCGTTGACATGATCTCGGAGAAGTTGGTTCGCGGCCTGCAGAGCCTGCTGCTGCGGTACGGCATCTTCGCCCGGGTGTCGTACAAGAAGGATGAGCGCGCCGACCGCAAGGGCTGCTGGTCGCTGCGGATCCAGAACGACGGCGATCGGGACCTGTTCGCCACCCACATCGGCTTCATCGGTGCGGAGAAGATGGCCAAGCTCGAAGCGGGCTTCGCCAAGCCGGGTCGCCCGGCTACCGAGGTGAAGCGGCTGGAGATCGACCGGGTCGAACCGCTCGGTGCCATGGAGGTCTACGACATCCAGACCGAGTCCGGTGAGTTCCTGGCCGGCAGCCTACGGGTGCACAACTGCTTCATCCTCTCCGTCGACGACTCGATGGATTCGATCCTCGACTGGTACAAGGAAGAGGGGCTGATCTTCAAGGGCGGCTCGGGCTCCGGCGTCAACCTGTCCCGCATCCGGTCCTCCCGGGAACTGCTCTCCAGCGGCGGCACCGCCTCCGGTCCGGTCAGCTTCATGCGTGGTGCGGACGCCTCGGCCGGCACCATCAAGTCCGGCGGGGCCACCCGGCGGGCCGCCAAGATGGTCATTCTCGACGTCGACCACCCCGACATCGAGGAGTTCGTGATCACGAAGGCGCGCGAGGAGGACAAGATCCGCGCACTGCGTGACGCCGGGTTCGACATGGACCTGGGCGGCGCGGACATCGTCAGCGTGCAGTACCAGAACGCCAACAACTCGGTCCGGGTCTCCGACGAGTTCATGCGGGCCGTCGACGAGAACGGCAAGTTCGACCTGCGCGGTCGGCTGGACGGCTCGGTCATCGAGACCATCGACGCCCGCGACCTGTTCCGCAAGATCTCGCAGGCGGCGTGGGAGTGTGCCGACCCCGGCCTCCAGTACGACGACACGATCAACGACTGGCACACCTGCCCGGAGACCGGCCGGATCACCGCGTCCAACCCGTGCTCGGAGTACCTGCACCTGGACAACTCCTCCTGCAACCTGGCCTCGCTGAACCTGATGAAGTTCCTGCGGGCCGACGGCGGGTTCGAGGTGGAGAAGTTCGTCAGGTCGGTCGAGTTCGTGATCACCGCGATGGACATCTCGATCTGCTTCGCCGACTTCCCGACCGAGCGGATCGGCGAGACCACCCGGGCCTTCCGCCAGCTGGGCATCGGGTACGCCAACCTCGGCGCGCTGCTGATGGCCTCGGCCCTGCCGTACGACTCGGAGAGCGGCCGGTCGCTGGCTGCCGCGATCACCTCGCTGATGACCGGTACGGCGTACCGGCGTTCCGCCGAGCTGGCCGGCGTCGTCGGCGCGTACGACGGTTACGCCCGTAACGCCGAGGCGCACAAGCGGGTCATGCGTAAGCACGCCGCCGCCAACGACGAGATCAAGCCGGACGGTCCGGTGGCCACCGAGATCGTCCGGGAGGCCACCCGGCAGTGGCAGCTCGGCAACAAGATCGGCGAGAAGTCGGGTTGGCGTAACTCGCAGGCCTCGGTGCTGGCACCCACCGGCACCATCGGCCTGATGATGGACTGCGACACCACCGGGGTGGAGCCCGACCTGGCGCTGGTCAAGTTCAAGAAGCTGGTCGGCGGCGGCTCGATGCAGATCGTCAACCAGACCGTGCCGCGTGCCCTGCGCAGCATCGGCTACCCGGAGGAGCAGGTCGAGGCGATCGTCGAACACATCGGCGACCACGGCCACGTCGTCGACGCGCCGGGCCTGAAGACCGAGCACTACGCGGTCTTCGACTGCGCGATGGGCGAGCGGTCGATCGCGCCGATGGGCCACGTACGGATGATGGCGGCGGTGCAGCCGTTCATCTCCGGGGCCATCTCCAAGACGGTCAACATGCCGGAGGCGGCCACCGTCGAGGATGTCGAGCAGATCTACTTCGAGGGCTGGAAGCTGGGCCTGAAGGCGCTGGCGATCTACCGGGACAACTGCAAGGTCGGCCAGCCATTGTCGGTCGCGAAGCCGGCGAAGGCGGCTGAGGCGGCTCCGGTTGCGACGGAGCGGGCGGTCGAGAAGGTCGTCGAGTACCGGCCGGTGCGTAAGCGGCTGCCGAAGAAGCGCCCGTCGGAGACGGTGTCCTTCTCCGTCGGTGGGGCCGAGGGCTACCTGACCGCGTCGTCGTACCCGGACGACGGGCTGGGCGAGGTCTTCCTCAAGATGTCCAAGCAGGGTTCCACGCTGGCCGGGGTGATGGACGCCTTCTCGGTGGCCCTCTCGATCGGCCTGCAGTACGGCGTGCCGCTGGAGACGTATGTCAGCAAGTTCACCAACATGCGGTTCGAGCCGGCCGGGATGACCGACGACCCGGACATCCGCATGGCGGTCTCGGTGGTGGACTACATCTTCCGTCGGCTGGCGCTGGACTTCCTGCCGTACGACCAGCGGGCGGAGATGGGCATCTTCACCGCGCAGGAGCGGGCCGCCCAGGTGCGGGCCGAGGCCGAGGCGGAGAACGGGGTGGACCTGACCGGCATGGCCGCCTCCGCGCCGGTGGCCAGCAAGCCGGCTGCCGAGTCGGGTGAGTCGGTCGTGGCCAGGCCCGCGCCGCGGGTGGGTTCCTCCACGGAACTGCTGGAGGCCGTGATCGGCAAGGCCGCCGACGCCCCGCTCTGCTTCACCTGCGGTACGAAGATGCGCCCGGCCGGTAGCTGCTACGTCTGCGAGGGCTGCGGCTCGACCTCCGGCTGCAGCTGAGTTTGGGCATGGTTCAGCGGTCGAACTGCGGTTAGCGGCTGGCGGCTGAACCTGCCGATGACACTGAAGGGCCAGCCCGTGGGCTGGCCCTTCAGTGTGTCCTGTTCCAGGTCAGGAGGAGTAGCCGCGTTCGGCCATCCAGTTGGCGAGGTTGATGGTGCTGACCCAGTAGGTACCGTCGCCCGAGGGGGCGGCCGGGTCTGCGATCTTCACCATGCGGCCCTCGTCCTCGTATCCGACCACGGTCACGTAGTGACCGCCGGGGTAGGAGCGGTAGATGCCGTTGGCGTCGGTGGTGCCACCCCTGACGTTGGCGATCACGGCCTTGTCGTTCTCGATGGCGTTGGCGACGTCGGCCTGGAGCTGGTCCATCTGGGCCGGGGTCGCCTCGGGGCCCGGGATGGAGGTGGTCCTGTAGTCCTTGCCGGTGATGTCCCGCATGACACGGGTGGTGTCCTCGGCGGAGTTGGTGCCAGCGGTGGTGGTGCCCAACTTTCTGGCGACCTCGTCCTGGCTCATGGTGTGGCCGTTGGCGCTGGCCGCGATACGGGTCGCGGCGGGGCCGCAGTAGTAGTAGTTCTCCTGGCTCTTGTACTGGTATCTGAGCTCTTTGTCCTTGGCCGGTTTTTTGGCGTTGCTGGCGGCCTTGTGCGCGGAGTTGCCGGGTGCGGCCTGTGCGGCGGCGGGGCCGGCGATGGCACCGGCGGTGATGGCGATGCCGGCACAGGTGAGCATGGTCCGGCGGGTGGTGGTCCTGGTGAGGGCCGGGAGCCACCGGGTGATGCTGCTGCTCATGGTTGCCCTTCTGTCAGAGGGGGCGCGCCCGGAGCGAGAGGTGCCGTACTCCAGGAGCGTGCTCGGATATGAAGGACGCCCGAACGGGGGTGCTCGGGCGTTACGGGAAGTGCAACCTGCCGAGCGCGTCCGACATTCCGGAAAAGTTGCTAATCGGGAATTGATCAACGTTTTTCTTGGGCCAACAGGCGGTACGAGCCGGCCACTCGACGTCGAACCAGCCGATCGGGATCGAACCGGCCACTCGACGTCGAACCAGCCGATCAGGATCGAACCGGCCACTCGACGTCGAGGCAGCCGATCGGGATCGAACCGGCTGGTTGGCATCGATCCGGACAGCGGGTCACGGACCTCGGTCCACTGGCCATGACGACAGACCGGGCCGGCCAGGCACGTACCGTATGGTCGGGCGAATGCAGGGGGAGCAGGGGCGGCGACTGCCGCTGTCGTCGCGGCCGTTGGACCAGCCGCATCCGTCCCGGCTGGCGCTGGACCACCCGGACCGGGACCGCGTCCTGGCCGCCCATGCCGCCGCGCTGGCTGCCGGGCAGGCGGGCTACCTCGATCCGGCCACCGGACTTTTCGTCCTCACTGCGGCTTTTCTCGCCCGTAGGGGCACCTGTTGCGGCCGGGGATGCCGGCACTGCCCGTACGTCGATGACGAAGTCAACCGCGAACCCGACTGAGCCCGGACCGCCCGACGGGTAGCGTGCTGGCGCATGGCGAGGTTCGTGGTGGTTGGCGGCGGCATCATCGGTCTGGCGACCGCGTACCGGATCGTCCAGGACCAGCCGGACGCCGAGGTGACGGTGCTGGAGAAGGAGCCCCGACTGGCGGCTCACCAGACCGGTCACAACTCTGGTGTCATCCATGCCGGGGTCTACTACCGGCCGGGCAGTCTGAAGGCGCAGCTCTGCCGGGCGGGTAGCCGGTCCATGGTGGACTTCTGCACCGAGCATGACATTCCGGTACGGGTGTGCGGCAAGCTGATCGTGGCCACCGACGAGTCCGAGTTGCCCCGACTGCGGGACCTGCACGAGCGGGCGGTCGCCAACGACCTGCCGGTCCGACTGATCGATGCGGCCGAGGCGCGCGAGCATGAGCCGGCCGTACGCTGTGTCGGCGCGCTGCACGTCGCCTCGACCGGCATCGTCGACTTCACCGAGGTCTGCACAGCCCTTGCCCGGTCGGCTGAGCTGGCCGGCGCCCGGATCCGACTCGGAACCCGGGTCACCGGGATCCTGACCCGGGGCGACGAGCAGGTGGTCCGGACCTCCACCGGCGAGGTGGTCGCCGATGTCCTGGTCAACTGTGCCGGGCTGCAGGCGGACCGGGTGGCACGGTTGGCCGGTGTGGTTCCGCCGGCGCGGATCGTCCCGTTCCGGGGTGAGTACTACGAGCTTCGCCCGGATCGGCGGGATCTGGTACGGGGATTGATCTACCCGGTGCCCGACCCCCGGTTTCCGTTCCTGGGCGTACACCTCACCCGGATGATCGACGGCAGTGTGCACGCCGGCCCCAACGCGGTGCTGGCGCTGGCCCGTGAGGGTTACTCGTGGGGACGGATCGACCCGGCCGAGATGTTCGGTCTCGTCACCAACCCGGGACTGTGGCGGCTGGCCCGGCGCCACCTGCGCTACGGCCTGACCGAGGTGCGCCGGTCGCTGTCCCGCCGCCGGTTCGCGATGAGTCTGGCCCGGCTGGTGCCCGGGGTGACCGAGCAGGACCTGGTGCCGGCTGCCGCCGGGGTACGCGCCCAGGCGATCGCCTCCGACGGCGGCCTGGTCGACGACTTCCTCATCGTTCACCGGCCCCGGCAGGTGCACGTGCTCAACGCCCCGTCACCCGCGGCGACCAGTTCGTTGGAGATCGCCCGGCACATCGTCGGCCAACTTCCGTCGGCGCGAATCGGACGGTGACCGGACCGGTGAGCGAGCGGTTTACGGCGTTGTCTGAGATGGTGGGCGGATTGGGGACACCGGAATACTGCGGTGCCGGCCGACCCCGTACGGTGTGCGACGGAACTGACCGGCCGACCCCGGCCGGGGCGAGCGGGAGGTGAGTGTGCGCGCGCGGCTCTGTCTGATCGGTGCCAGTGTGCTGATGCTGTCCGGCTGCGGCGAGGACACCAAACCGGCCGGGGTCGCTGTGCCCTCGCCCGGTGTGGTCGAGTTGCCTGCTTCGATGGCCAGCGGGGCATGTGAACTGCTCGACTACTCGTCGGTCGAGCAGAAGATCGGTGTCCGGTTCGACGTGTCGGCGGCCAGCCAGCTACGCAAGACACAGACCTGTGTGCTGCGTACCGAGGCGGCGAACCATCCCGACCTGGCGCTGTCGGTGACCGACATCTCGGTCGACGCCTCGGCGTTCAAGACCGACCTGGTGCCCCGAGGGGGGCAGTCCGTTTCCGGGCTGGGCAAGGCGGCGTACCGGTTGATCGCGGCACCGGCCGACGAGCACGGCGCTGCGGTGGAGATCGGTTGGCTGGCCTCGGACGGCCGGGTGGTGAGCCTGCGCTACACCCTCGCGGCCGGACAGGACAAGGGCGCGGCGGAGGAGTTCGCCGGCAAGCTCGTCACGTTGGCCAAGGAGATCGACACCAGCCGCCGATGAGCCCGCCGCCGACGGGCCGGGGTTGCCGTGTCCCGGTCGGTGGCCTGCCTGATCAGCGGCTGGTGACGAAGACTTCAGTGGGTGGCGAAGGCTCAGTGGGTGGCGAAGGCTCAGTGGGTGGCGACGAAGACGCGGGACGCGACCTCGCGGGGCAGGCGGATCTTGTCACCGGACCGGTTGATCGTGACCGCGTCGCGTTCCTGGGCGACGGTGACGGTCGCGCCGGGGTCGACGCCGGCGGCGTGTAGCTGCCGGAGCACGTCGGCGTTGGTCTGCACGCTCTCGCAGATGCGGCGTACCACCACCGGACCGGACAGCCCCGGGAACGCCAGGTTGCGTTCCCCCTCGACCGCCTCGCTGCTGGACTGCTCGGTGTCGCCAAGCGCCTCCAGGCCCGGGATCGGGTTGCCGTACGGCGACCGGGTGGGCCGGTTGAGCAGGTCGTAGACCTTCTTCTCCACCGCGTCGCTCATCACGTGCTCCCACCGGCAGGCCTCTTCGTGAGCCTCCTCGTAGGGCATACCGATCACGTTCACCAGCAGCAACTCGGCGAGGCGGTGCTTACGCATGACCGCCACGGCGGTGGCCCGGCCGACGCTGGTCAGCTGCAGATGCCGGTCGTCCTCCACGGTCAGCAGGCCGTCCCGTTCCATCCGGGCGACGGTCTGGCTCACGGTGGGGCCGCTCTGGCGCAGCCGTTCCGCGATCCGGGCACGCAGCGGTGGCACACCCTCCTCCTCCAGTTCGAGGATGGTGCGCAGGTACATCTCAGTGGTGTCGACAAGGTCGTTCACGTCAGCGGCCTCCTAGCCGTCGATGCTACCTTGCGGTACTGACATAGAGCCGCAGCCGAAGCCGGGGGTTCTGCTGGCCAATGGTGTTGACTGGACGCCATGTCCGAACCTGATGATCTTCTGGTTGCGGCCGGTGACCTTGCCGCCGAGTTGACGTCCGATGATCCACCGACACTCCTCGACGTGCGTTGGCGGCTCGGTGGCCCCTCCCGCCGCGACGAGTACGCCGCCGGACATCTGCCCGGCGCGGTCTTCCTCGAACTGGACGAGGAACTGTGCGGACCACCCGGGGGCGGTGGACGGCACCCGTTGCCCGACCCGGTGACGCTGGAGACCGTGCTGCGGGCCGCCGGGGTGCGAACCGGCCACCCCGTGGTGGTCTACGACGGTGGCGAGGGCCTGCCGGCAGCCCGAACCTGGTGGACCCTGCGCTGGGCCGGTCACCGCCAGGTCCGGGTGCTCGACGGCGGCTACCCCGCCTGGCTGGCGGCGGGTGGACCCGTCCACACCGATCAACCCCGGCCCGTTCCCGGGGACGTGACGGTCCGGCCCGGTTCGCTCCCCGTACTCGACGCCGGGTCGGCCGCCGAACTGGTCACCGGTGCGGGCGTACTGATCGACGCGCGGGCCGCCGAGCGGTTCCGGGGCGAGACCGAGCCGATCGACCCGGTCGCCGGGCACATCCCGGGTGCGGTCAACCTGCCGTCGACCGTACTGACCGGGCCGGACGGCCGGTGGCCCGACGCCGACGACCTCCGGTCCCGGTTCGCGCGGGTCGGGGTCGCTCCCGGGGTACGCGTCGGCGCGTACTGCGGTTCCGGGGTGACCGCCGCGCACACCGTCCTCGCCCTGCACCTGGCCGGCCGGCCGGACGCCGCCCTCTACGTCGGCTCCTGGAGTGACTGGGTCACCGATCCGGACCGCCCGGTCGCCACCGGCCCGGACCACGACAGCTAGCAGCCGGCGGTTGAGTCGTCCGCCGAGGTGGGGGCGGACGTGCGACGATGACGCAATGTCGGACGGCACCGTCGTAATGTGGCACGAGGATCTGTTGACGTACGACCTGGGCGACCATCCACTCAATCCGGTCCGGGTCGAACTGACCATGGCGCTCGCCCGTGATCTGGGCATCCTGGACCGCCCCGGGGTACGGATGGTCGCCCCGGCACCGGCCGAGGACAAGGCGCTGACCCGGGTGCACCGGCCGGACTACGTCGAGGCGGTCCGAGCGGCACCGGACGACCCGTTCTTCTCCGGTTACGGACTCGGCACCGCCGACAACCCCATCTTCGAGCGGATGCACGAGGCCAGCTCGTTGGTGGCCGGGGCCAGCCTGGCGGCGGCCGAGGCGGTCTGGGAGGGCTCGGCACGGCGAGCGGTCAATGTGGCCGGCGGACTGCACCACGCCATGCCCGGTCGGGCTGCCGGGTTCTGCGTCTACAACGACCCGGCGGTGGCCATTGCCCGACTGCTCGACCTCGGGGCGGAGCGGGTCGCCTACGTCGACGTCGACGTACACCACGGCGACGGTGTGCAGCAGGTCTTCTACGACGACCCACGGGTGCTGACGGTGAGCCTGCACGAGAGTCCGCTGGCGCTCTTCCCCGGTACGGGCTTCCCCGACGAGACCGGCGGCCCGGGCGCGGAGGGGAGTGCGGTCAACCTGCCACTGCCACCCGGTACCGGCGACGCGGGCTGGCTCCGTGCCTTCCACGCCGTCGTCCCATCGGTGCTGCGGACGTTCCGGCCCCAGATCCTGGTGACCCAGTGCGGTGCGGACAGTCACCGGGCCGACCCGCTGGCCGACCTGCGGCTGTCGGTCGACGGGCAGCGTGCCAGCTACCTGGCGTTACGTGACCTCGCCGAGGAACTGTGCGACGGGCGTTGGGTGGCCACCGGCGGTGGCGGGTACGCCCTGGTCGAGGTCGTGCCCCGGGCCTGGACACATCTGCTGGCGGTGGCCACCGGCGAACCACTGGCACCGACCGTCCAGACCCCGGCGAGCTGGCGTAAGCTCGCGCAGGACCGTCGCCCGGGGCGCGAGGTGCCGTTGCGGATGACCGACGACGTGGACACGTCGTACGAGCCGTGGCAGCCGACCGGCGAACCGGATGCGGTCGACCGGGCCATCCTGGCCACCCGTAAGGCCGTGTTCCCGCTGCTCGGTCTCGACCCGTACGACCCCCGGGACTGACCGACCGCACTACGGCGAGGGGAGGAGGTCTCCCTCGTGGACCGCTCCGCGAACGTCCTGCTCACCGACGGCACCACCGTCCACCTGCGGCAGATCCAACCGGACGACGCGCCGGCGATCGTGGCGATGCACTCGCGGTTCTCCGAACGTACCCGGTATCTGCGTTACTTCTCACCGTATCCACGCATCCCGGACCGGGACCTGCGTCGCTTCGTGACCGTCGACCACCACGATCGTGAGGCGTTCGTGGTGCTCTCCGGTGACCGCATCCTCGCCGTCGGGCGCTACGAGCGGCTGGGACCCGAGGCCACCGACGCCGAGGTGGCCTTCGTGGTGGAGGACGCCCACCAGGGCCGGGGTATCGGGTCGGTGCTGCTGGAGCACCTGGCCGACGCGGCCCGGCAGGAGGGGCTCACCCGGTTCGTCGCCGAGGTGCTGCCGGCCAACGCCAAGATGCTGCGGGTCTTCGCCGACTTCGGCTACCAGGTACATCGCCAGTACGCCGACGGGGTGGTCCACCTGACCTTCCCGATCGCCCCCACCGAACAGTCCCTCGAGGTGCAGCGGGCCCGTGAGCACCGGACCGAGGCCAGGTCGATCGCCCGGCTGCTCAATCCCCGTACGGTGGCCGTCTACGGTGCCAGCGCCAGCGGCCAGGGGGTGGGTGCGGCGGTGCTCGGGCACCTGCGCGACGGCGGGTTCACCGGTGAGATCGTCGCGGTCCACCCGTACGCGGACCGGGTCGGCGGCCTGCCCGCGTACCGGTCGGCGGGGGACGCCGACGGCGACACGGACCTGGCGGTCATCGCCGTGCCGGCGGAGGCGGTGCCCGACGCGGTGGCCGACGCGGGCAGCGCGAACGCACACGGCCTGGTCGTGATCTCGGCCGGCTTCGCGGAGTCGGGGCCGGCGGGCCGGCTGGCCCAGGAGGCCCTGATCCGGCAGGCACACGCGGCCGGGATGCGGGTGGTCGGCCCGAACTGTCTGGGCATCGCCAACACCGACGAGCGGGTACGCCTCAACGCCACGCTGGCCCCGAGGCTGCCGGCCCCCGGCCGGGTCGGCTTCTTCAGCCAGTCCGGCTCGTTCGGGGTGGCGTTGCTGGCCGAGGCCGACCGGCGTGGGCTGGGCCTCTCCAGTTTCGTCTCGGCCGGCAACCGGGCCGACGTGTCCGGAAACGACCTGTTGCAGTACTGGCAGGACGATCCGGGCACCGACGTGATCCTGCTGTACCTGGAGACGTTCGGGAACCCGCGCAAGTTCGCCCGGCTGACCCGTCGGATCAGCCGGACCAAACCGGTGGTGGCCCTGGCCTCACCGGCGAGGCCTACGGGCCGGGGCACCGGGCCGGGGGAGAGCCCGGCGGCGGGACCGGACGCGGCTGCGGTCACCGAACTGTTCGCCCGCTCCGGGGTGATCCGGGTGGACACGGTGGCCGAACTCTTCGACGTCGGCGTCCTGCTGGCGAACCAGCCGTTGCCGGCCGGGCGGCGGGTGGGCGTCGTCGGGAACTCGTCGGCGTTGTCCCGGCTGGCGGTGACCGCCTGCCGGGCGCGGGGACTCGTGGTCGCCGACGGGTACCCGTCGGACGTCGGGTCCCGGGGCAGTGCCGCCGCCTTCGCCGACGCGTTGGCCGCTGCCGTGGCCGACGAGACCGTCGACGCCATCGTGGTGGTCTTCGCGCCGCCGCTGCCCGGTCAGGCGGTCGACGAGGATGCCAGCTTCGCCGCTGCGCTGGCGAAGACCGCAGCGGACGGTGAGAAACCAGTCGTGGCGGCGTTCCTGGTCGACCAGTTGCCGGCCGGGGTGCCGTCGTACCCGTCGGTGGAGGAGGCGGTACGGGCGTTGGACCGGGTGGCCGGTTACGCCGACTGGCTGCGCAAACCCCACGGCCATCTTCCCGAGTTGACCGGGATCGCCCCGAAGGTGGCCGGGGTGGCGCTGACCGAGGGCGGGCCGGGCCTGGCCGAACGGCTGCTGGGCGCGTACGGGGTGTCGACCGTGCCGTCGACGCGGGTGGACTCGGCCGAGGAGGCCGTGTCGGTTGCCCGGCAACTGGGCTACCCGGTGGCGCTCAAGTCGGCCCGGGAGGGGCTACGGCACCGTCTCGACCTGGGCGCGGTCCGGCTGGATCTGGCCACCGAAGCGGAGGTACGGCGGGCGTACGGCGAAGTCGCCGAGGTGTTCGGCAGCGGGATGCTGGTCCAGCCGATGGTCGCCCCCGGGGTGGCCTGTGTGGTGGAGATGGTCGAGGACCCGACCTTCGGCTCGGTACTGGGCTTCGGGCTGGGTGGGGTGGCCAGCGAACTGCTCGGTGACCGGGCCTGGCGAGCGGCGCCGTTGACGGATCTGGACGCCGCCGCCCTGATCGACGAACCTCGGGCGGCGCGGTTGCTGCGTGGCTACCGGGGTGCCGAGGCGGTCGACCGGGCCGCCCTGATCGACCTGCTGCTGCGGGTGGGCCGGCTGGTCGACGAGCATCCGCAGGTACGTTCGCTGAGCCTCAATCCGGTCCTGGTCCGACCGTCCGGCCTGTCCGTCCTGCACGCGAAGGTGCGGGTGGACGTCGAAGCGGTACGGCCGGACACCGGCCCCCGCCGGCTGTAGAGCCCGGCCGGTGGGCGGTGCCACCGTCAGCCGGCGACGTTCGTGCCGTCCGTGTCACTGCCCAGTCGCCACAGTGCCAGGCGATTCGTAGCCGCGAGGATGGCGAGCGCGGCGCTGAGTAGCGGATGCCCGGTGCAGATGGTGGTGCCGGCCCACCGTAGCGGCGAACCACCGTTGGTGCTGGTCGACAGGCGTACGCCGCCAGCCGGTGGACGTACCTGTCGTCACCGCAGTGGTACGTCCACCGGGGCGTGCGGCCGGTAGATCCGGTATCCGGCGACCTCTGAGACGTCGGCGGTGACGCCCAGGGCCTGGAGTCGCCCGGCGAACGCCCGGTCGAGCGGGGAGCCCAACGGCAGGACGTAGGCCGGGTCGGGTGCGGCGGTGACCAGGTCGCGGTACGGGCGGTAGCGGTCGTTGCCCGGACGCAGGTCGTCGCCGAGCGTGGCGCAGACCATCCGTTCCCGGGTGGCGAACGAGATCCAGTTGCAGGTCCAGTACTCGGAGTAGAAGCGGGTGACGCCCAACTCCGCCAGGCGTACGGTCAACTCGCGTTCGGTTCGGAGCGCCTGCCGGCTCTCCGGTGCCAGATCCCCGATGGCCACGGTCGCGCCGACCGTCGCCAACGTGACCACGGCCAGTAGCGAGCCGCCGGCGACGCCGGCAGCCAGCCGGAGCCCGCCCGGGTGGGCCGGTGACGTCGCCGTGGAGCGGCCGGTGCGACGGTCGTCGAGCAGTCGGGCGGCGGCGGACCAGGCCGGCCACAGCACCGCCGGTAGGCAGATGAGCAGCGGGCACAGGTAGCGCATGCTCGTCGTCGGGTAGATACCGGCCGCGTCGCTCTGGGCGTACGAGATGAGGGTCAACGCGCCGCCCACGACCAGTGCGAGTCGGCCGGCCTGGCGGATCCGTTCGGCACCGGTGGTCCGGCGCAGCGCCGCCCCGGCCAGGCAGCCCGCCAGCAGCAGCAACAGTGGGTACGCCGCGCCCAGGACCAGCGGCCAGCCCGTACATTGGCTTCCGGCGCAGAGTCCGGTGCCGAGGGGCACCCCGAGCAGTACACCGCCGTGGATCCGGCTCCAGATCGAGGCGTCCTCGCCCCCGCTGAGCGTCAGCATCTTGGTCAGGCTGGCTTCGGCGACCCCCGGCTGGAGGTAGTGCGCGATCGCCGGTGCGGTACCCACCAGCAGGCAGAGCACCAGCAGTACGCCCGGCCAGCCGAGCAACTCCCGCCGACAGCCGAGGACCAGCACCAGGCCGGCGGCGGCCACGTAGGGCGCGATGAGCACATCGGACCAGAGCGCCAGCCCGGCCACCAGCCCCCACCCGGCGAACCCGAGGATCCGCCGTACCGTGTGCCGGTCATCGCCGGTTCCCAGCCAGACGGCCATCAGCAGCAGGCCGACGGCAGCGGGCTTGATCTCCGGATATCCGCCCCCGGCGAAGATCTCACTTCGTACGACCGGGTCCGAGCCCAGGGCCAGCAGCCCGACGACGAGCACCGCGAACCACCGACCGTAGAGGCGGCGGGTCAGCGCGTACATGAGGTGGCAGAACACCGCGTACAGCGCCAGCAGCGGGAGGCGGAGTACGACGATGGACGGCCCGAAGAGCGCGAAGAGCGGGGCGGCGAGATAGGCCTCCAGCGTCCCCATGTAGTGGTCGCCGTAGAAGAAGGCCGGATAGTGGCGACCCTCCACGATGTGTGCCGCCGCCATCGCCATCGTCGACTCGTCGCTGTTCGTCGGCGGTATACCGGCCAGGATCAGGAAGAGCCGGTAGGCGAGTCCGGCTGTCACCAGGCCGACGGCGACCAGCGCGGCCCGGTCGAGGCGCCGGACGGTGGCTGGCTGCCCGCGTACCGGGGAGGTGGGCTCCGTTCCGGCGGGCACCGTGGATTCGACGAGGTCGTTCGAAGACATGAAGTTCTTCCGCTCAGCCTGACTCGAAGGGGAGGGTGGACCGGCTTGCGGAGGTAGTAAATCGAATTCGGGGTGTTCATGTTGTCCGGTGAATTCCGCATTTGCCGCCCCAACCTGACGTCCCCGGTGGTCAGGGGGTTGCCCTGGCAGCTGAATTTGTTCCGGCCACGCGAAAACGCTCGACGGGATCCTCCCGCCGAGCATTTTCATGGAGCACACCCCACCCGGGGGCGTCGGTGCCGGGTCAGCTGGCGTACGACTCCAGCCGTTGGGCCCGCGACGGGTGGCGCAGCTTGAGCAGGGTCACCTTCTCGATCTGCCGGATGCGTTCCCGGGAGAGTCCGAACTCGCGGCCCACCTCGTCCAGGGTGCGCTGCCGTCCGTCGTCGAGGCCGAAGCGCAGCCGGATCACCGCCTGCTCGCGCTGCGACAGGGTGGCCAGCACGATCTCCACCTCGTTGCGCAGTTGGCCCTGGCTGGCCGATTCGCCCAGCGAGTCGCGCGGGTCAACGGCGGCAACGAAGTCGCCGAGCGCGCTCTCCCCGTCCTCGCCCACGGCCTGGTCCAGGCTGACCGGCTCCCGGTCGTACGAGATGAGTTCGATCACCTGGAACTCCGCGACGCCGAGCGCGGCGGCGATCTCGCCCACGCTGGGCTCGCGTCCCAGGGTGGTGGACAGGTCCCGGCGGGTACGGACCATCCGGTTCACCTGCTCGACCATGTGCACCGGGATGCGGATGGTGCGGGCCTGGTCGGCCATGGCGCGGGTGATGGCCTGGCGGATCCACCAGGTGGCGTAGGTGGAGAACTTGTAGCCCTTGGTGTAGTCGAACTTCTCGACGGCGCGGATGAGGCCGAGGTTGCCTTCCTGGATGAGGTCGAGGAAGGCCATGCCGCGGCCGGTGTAGCGCTTGGCGATGCTGACCACGAGCCGGAGGTTCGCCTCCAGCAGGTGGTTCTTTGCGGCGCGTCCCTCGGCGACGATGACCTCGAGGTCGCTGCGCAGCGGCTCCGGTACGGCGACGGGGTCGGTGAGCTTCTCCTCGGCGAAGAGGCCGGCCTCGATCCGCTTGGAGAGCTGCACCTCCTCGACCGCGGTGAGCAGCTTGGTGCGGCCGATGCCGTTGAGGTAGGCCCGGACCAGGTCGGCCGACACGCCCCGGTCGTCGACGGCGTCGAGGTCGGCCAGGGGCTCGTTGGTGGTCCGGCCAGCGTCAGTGTCGATATCCGTTCCCGCCATGGTGGCCGGCGTGACTTCGTTCTTGATTATCTGCAGGACCATCTTCAGTCGCCTCCCCGCGTCGACAAGTGGCACGCGCCAGCGCGGTTGAGTGGCGCTGGTGGGTACAGCTTGGCCGGTGGCGCGTAAAGCGGAGGTGAGGAGACGGTCGAGTGGCATGAATCCGGTAGCCGAGCGAGGCGGATTCATCCGAATTGGGGAAGAGGTCCGATACTGTTCGTGCAGGTCCGAGCTTGCCGCCGCCCACTACTGTGCCAGCCGTTCGCCAATGAGCCACCACATAGCAGCAACGGAGGATGTCATGGTCTTCAAGCGACTGATGCAGGCGATGGGCGTGGGCGGCCCCTCGGTGGAGACGGTGCTGAGCAACCCGAACTGTCGGCCGGGCGGCTACCTGGAGGGCCGGGTCCACGTCGCCGGGGGCGACCACGCGGTCGACGTCGAGTACGTCGCGCTGGGACTGGTGACCCGGGTCGAGGTGGAGAGCGGCGACAGCGAGTACCAGACCACCCAGGAGTTCCAGCGTCAGCGGGTCACCGGCCCGTTCCGCCTCGAAGCCGGACAGCGTCACGACATCCCGTTCCGCTTCGAGGTGCCCTGGGAGACGCCGATCACCGACATCTACGGCCAGCACCTGCACGGCATGACGATGGGCCTGCGAACCGAACTCGAGGTTGCCCGGGCCGTCGACAAGGGAGACCTCGACGCGGTGGCGGTGCACCCGCTCCCGGCGCAGGAGCGCATCCTGGAGGCGTTGCTACGTCTCGGCTTCCGGTTCACCCGGGCGGACCTCGAACGGGGCCACATCTACGGCGTACAGCAGACCCTGCCGTTCTACCAGGAGATCGAGTTCTACCCGGCGCCGCAGTACGCCCGCGCAATCAACCAGCTCGAGCTGACGTTCATCGCTACGCCGCAACGACTCCAGGTGGTGCTGGAGATCGACAAGCGGGGCGGGGTCTTCACCGAGGGGCGGGACGCCTTCGGCCGGTTCACGGTGGACTACGCCACCGTCGACCAGACCGACTGGGCCACCCAGCTCGACGGGTGGCTGCGGCAGTCCATCCAGAAGCGTGGCCTCTTCTTCTGACGGCTCCCGAACCAGCCGGTCCGCGATCGTGCCGGCTCCGGGTTCTGCCGATTGCCGGGCCCGGACGGCGGCCGGCACGGCTGCGCGGTTGCGCCGGCTGTGGGGCGTTGCCGTCGACCCGTCGGATCACAGCTCGAGGAGCACGGTCCTCGGGCCGACGTTGACGCTCTCCACCAGCATGTGGGCCCGGAACCGGCCGGTCTCCACCTTCGCGCCCCGGGCCCGCAGTGCCTCGACGAACGCGGTCACCAGCGGCTCGGCCACCTCGGCCGGGGCCGCCGCGCCCCAACTCGGCCGGCGGCCCTTGCGGGCGTCACCGTAGAGGGTGAACTGGCTGACCACCAGCAGCGGCGCGCCGACCTCGGCACAGGACCGCTCGTCGTCGAGTATGCGCAGCTCGTACACCTTGCGGGCCATCGTCTCTGCGGTGGTCGCAGTGTCGGCATGGGTCACCCCGAGCAGCACCAGCAGCCCGTCCGAGATCGCACCCACCACCGCGCCGTCGACCGTAACGCTGGCCGAGCTGACCGTCTGGACCACTGCCCGCATGTGTTCAGCTTGCCATGGGCACGATCACGTCGGTCGACGAGAGGTGTCGTACGTCCGCCCGGTGCCGACGTGACCGCCTCAGTCGGCCAGTGGTGTGATCAGGCCCCGCTCCACCAGATGGGCGACGATCGGCCCGGCGGCCTCGGTGAGCTCGGCCTCCGGCGCCTCGTGGGCGACGGCCAGCAGCGCCAGTTGGTCACGTAGCGGCAGCTGGCCGTCGCACCCGCCGACCAGGGCCAGCACCAACGGATCGACCTCCTCCGACCACCGCAACCCGTGGGGCATGGACAGCACCTGCCGCTCGACCGCCCAGCCGTCCCCGCCCAGGGTCGCCTCCTGCCGCAGCCGCAGCCCGTCCGCCGCCCGGTAACGGGCGGCCAGCAGCGCCTCGGTGTCGCGTACCCGGAGCCAGTCCTGGCGATCGAACCAGGCGGCGATCTGGTCGCCCAGCGGCGGCTGCACCGGTTGGCGCAGGTCCTCCACCCGGACCAGCGGGTCGTCGTGGCCGCCCCGACGCAGGTTGATGATGCCGAAGCCGATCGCCTCCACCTTGTGCGCGTCGAACCAGTCCAGCCAGTCGACCACCCGCTGCGGGTCGGCACCCTCACTGGCATCGGCCAGCCACAGGTCGACGTACGCCCTCGGGTCGGCCACCTCCCGCTGGATGACCCAGGCGTCCAGGCCGGTCCCGGCGAACCAGCCGGCCACCCGGTCGCCCCAGTCCTCACCGGCGACATGCACCCAGTTCGCGAGGTACTGCATCGTGCCGCCCTCGGTCAGCAGCCTGGGCGCGGCGGCGGCCAGCTCGGCGGCGATCCGGTCACCGACCCGTCCCGAGTCACGGTAGGTGTGCGTGGTGGTGCCCGGACCGACCACGAACGGTGGGTTGCTCACCACCAGGTCGAACCGGCGACCGGCGACCGGTGCGGTCAGATCGCCGGACAGCATCTCCCAGCGTTGTCCGCTGAGCGCCGCCGTGGTCGCTGCGAAGCGCAACGAACGGGGGGAGAGATCGGTGGCGGTGACCGAGTCCGCATGGGTGGCCAGGTGCAGTGCCTGCACGCCGGAACCGGTGCCGAGATCGAGCGCGGTGCCGACCGGCCGGCGGATCGCCGCCCCGACCAGGGTGGTGGAGGCCCCGCCGATGCCCAGTACATGATCGACCGCCAGCGGCTGGCCCGGGCGGGCGTCGGCCGGAACGTCGGAGAACACCCACCAGGTGTCCCCGTACGGCTCCAGGTCGACTCCCTGGCGCAGGCCGTCGCCGTACGGCTCGACCAGACCGGCGGCCAGTGCGTCGGTCAGCGGCAGCGGGGCCAGTGCCCGCGCGACCGCCGCCTCCGGTTCGGTCTGTGCGCAGACGTAGAGCCGGATCAGGGTGTTGAGCCGGTCGGATTCCTCGGTAGCCCGTAGCGCGGCCCGGAAGTCGTTTCGGGCCAGCCCACCCGTCGCCGTCGACCCGAGACGTTCGGCGATGCCGCTCGACGTGTAGTTCGCGCTGACCAGAGCCTTGCGAAGCTGGTCGACACCGGCCGGGGAAAGAAGCATGTCAGGTACGTCCACGCTGTTCATCCTGCCGCCTGTGCGGCACCTGGTTGGACACAACCCCGCAGCTGGCCATTGACGAATCTGTTTCGGAACGGAGTTGTATCGACTTCCATCGTGATATTCCGGGTCTGGAATGGGACGGTGAATGGGGCGGTCCCCCTGCTGATCTGCACAGGCGGTCGAGGCCGGTGGTTGTTGGGCGCCGTTCGGCGGCCCGGGTTGTGGCGAGTTGCCGGGTGCCGGTGTCGACGGCGCGGCAGGATTGGGGCATGACACTTGCGCTACCCATCGGCGACGAGGCAAACGAACTGCTTCGGCGCAACCCACTGGCCCTGTTGGTGGGAATGGTCCTCGACCAACAGATGCTGGTCCCATAGAAAGATGCGCCGAGGTAGGCGTTCAGGGGCCTGTGACGTTGTGCCCGTCCGGGCCGAAGCTCCAGACGTTGCCCACGGGGTGGCCTCCCCGACGTAGAACGATCCCGAGCAGGGTGGTGAGGTCATCCTCCACCTCGGCAAGCAGATCGCTACCGAAGACACAGAGCGTCTGGCCCCACGGGTCGCCGAACGTGCCCAGCCGCAGGTCAGCCGTGGTGTAGAGGCGGTGATCGCCGCCATCGGGGTACGCACAGCGTGGCGTTCGCGGTTGTCCCGGCCCACCGGTCCGTCGTGGGTCGAAGTGGTATCCCTGGGTGTTCGGGTGGAGGGCATAAACGCGTTCACCAGGGCGGACGGCGACCCGCAGGCCGCGCTGGACGATCGACTCCAGTTCCGCGATGGCTGCATCGTCCTCCTCGATCGCTGCGAGGTGCCAGGTCACCGACTTCGGTGGCTCCACAAGTTCCTGATGGACCTGCGTCTCGGTCGAGAAGTCCCACTGCGAGGCGAAGCGTTCCCAGACCTTCTCGCCCTCCGGATCGTCGAAGACCAGCACCACAGGGCGCTCCCGGGCTGGTGGGTTCGGAGGAGACCAATGGTAGGAACGGACCGTCGTCACATCCTGGAAGCCCGCCGCGAGGAACATCGCCCGGAGCTCGCCGGTGGCCTCCGCGACAAGGTAGCGCCATCGGTGACCGCCCAGCGGTCGAGAGCTCCCCGGGTGGCGGGAACGCAACCCGATCCAGGCAAGCCAGCCTGTTAGGAAGGCGGGCTCAGGTGCGGTCATGCCGCCGATGGAGACGAACTCGGTACCGTCCACGAGGACGGCCCAGCCGGCCGCTCGGGCCCGGCCATCGAGCTCCAACACCGCCAGGCTCCGGCCCCAGCCGATGGCGTCGCCGTCCGCATCTGACTCTGCCAGCGAGGTCCGGTGAGGGCCGGAGGCCACAGCCATTGCCTGTATCCGCGCTAGCAATGCGTGCTCTCTGAATTGCACCTCTCGGATGCGCTGTCCGACGGGAAGGGTGAGCGGGGCGGACGACAGGGAGTCGATCGGCGCCACCAGTACATGGCGCTCCCAACCGGGAGTGAATCCGGCGGCGACGAGGTGTTGCGCCAGGTCGGGCGGGTCGGATGCGTGGACCTTCCATTCGACCGGCTCGCCACGATCAGCGAACGTCTCCTGCTGCCGGCGGACCAGCGTGCCCAGCTCGCTCCCAGGCAGGTCGCGGTGGTCGACGGTGCCGTGCGTACCGAAGTGCGCCTGCACGATCGGACCGTCCTGCTCGAACACGGCACCGAGCGGGCCGGGGGCCGGTGGTGTCCGTGCCCGCAGCTGCGTCTCGTACGCGACGAGCAGTCCATCGGCCACGGTTGGCACCGGCCTTTCACCCGTTTCTCGTTTTCAACCCGCGCAAGTATTTCTCTTCTCAAGTGCACGTGTGTCCCGTGGCCGATCCGCGCTGGGGTGATGACAGCATGTTTGTTATGGCGTTCTCCCTGCCGATCGATCCTGCGGCGAACGAACTTCTCAATCGGAATGCGTTGGCCCTTGTCCTCGGCCTCGTCCTCGACCAGCAGGTTCCGATGGAGCGTGCGTTCTCCGCCCCCTACGACCTGGTCCAGCGGCTCGGTCACGAACCGGACGCTGCGGAACTGGCCGGGTACGACCCGGAGGCGCTGGTGGCGGTCTTCGCCGAGCGGCCCGCGTTGCACCGGTTCCCGAAGGCGATGGCGGCCCGGGTTCAGGAGGTGTGTCAGGTTCTGGTCGATCGTTACGACGGTGACGCGGCGAAGGTGTGGGCCGAGGTCCCGGATGGTGCGACCGCGTTGAAGCGGATCGGCGAACTGCCCGGATTCGGCCGGCAGAAATCGCAGATCTTTCTCGCGTTGCTCGGGAAGCGGTTCGGCGTACGACCACCGGGCTGGCAGGAGGCAGCCGGCCATTACGGCGAGGATGACGTCTACCGGTCGGTCGCTGACATTACCGACCAACAGTCCCTGACCAAGGTGCGGGAGTACAAGCAGCAAATGAAAGCCGAGGGCAAGGCCGCGAAAAATCGACTGTGACGGGTGTTCAGGCATGTGCGTTCGGTGATTGAATGGCTCTGACCTCGTCCTGACCGGACTGACTGGATAGGTGGAGAGCCGATGCCCCTCAATCGCACTCTGCGTCGGCTGCTCGGGGCAGTGCCTGGCATTCGCCAACTGCGGAGGGAGTTGTCGGCCACCAGAGGCACGGCGGCGGAGGCGTTACGGTTGGCGACCGAATCTGCCCGTGCCGTGGAGAGCCTGTTGCAGAGCGAGCTGGAGCTGAAGCGGGAGCTGGCCGCGTTGCGGGCGACCGATGCCGGTACGGCCCGGGCGGAGCGGGTGCGGTGAGGGTCGACTGGGAGGTCGATGGGGCCGTCTGGAAGCTGCACCTGCTCCTGGACCCGGAGGACACGCTCGCCGCGAGGGGGCAGGGGGGCCGGGCGATCGAACTGGTTACCGACCGGTGCCGCGTCGAGCTGCCGGAAGCGGCCGGCGAGGTCCACCCCGACCTGCGGGCGCTCGCCGCCTGGATGATCGTGCAGCCGTGGGCCAAGCGCCGGGTCCGGTTCGACCAGCCGGTGTCGACGAGCTTCGCCGACGCGGTCCAGGCGGGCTGGGGAGTGGTGGCCGGCCCGGTCGACAGCGATTTCGCGCCGCGCCGACCGGGTCCGGTTGCTGGGCTCTCCTACAGCGGCGGGGCCGACTCGATGGCGGTCAGTGTGATGCTGCCGCCGGAGACACCACACCTGTTCTTCCGCCGGGTGGCTCATTCCCGGGTGCCCAACCGGGCCACCCATCTGAAGCTGGACGTGGCCCAACGGCTCGTCGAGGAGGCGGGCCGACGGGGCCGGCGAACCGCCGTCGTCCGCAGCGACCTGGAATATCTGACCCTGCCGTTCCCGATGCTCCCGACCTGGACGGCCTTTGCGATCGGCCTGGCGCTGCTCGGGGACCGGCTGGACCTGGGGGCGATCTCCTTCGGCACGGTGCTGGAGTCGCGGTTCCTGGACAACGGACGAAGCTTCGTCACGGCGGGCCCCTCCCCGTGGGAGCGCCTCTTCGATGCCGCCGGTGTGCCGATGCTGCGCCCGGCTGCCGGCATGACCGAGGTGCTGACCCTGCGTCAGGCCGGTGAATCGGACCTCGGTGACCTCGCTCGTTCCTGCCTGCTTGGTACGGCTCAGAGCCCCTGCCTGGCCTGCGTCAAGTGCCTCCGCAAGGAACTGATCCTCGCTGCGCTGAAGCGTGGACCGTTGCCGGCCGAGTTGCTACGCCGGATTCCCCCGACCCACCGGGTCGCCCGTGAACTGCTCAGCGGCAAGCCACCGTTCTACTTCCAGGACATGCTGGAATACGGCCTGGCCCGCGCCCGGATCGACGGCACCTTCCTCGAGCCGTTACGGGAGCGGCTCCGGCCGAGCATCGAGGGCACGGCGTGGGCCGAGCGCTACTATCCACCGGCGCTCGACCTGGAGGTGCCGGTGCCGTGGCGGCCGATGATCGCGCAATTCGTCGCCGAGCGGATCGGATCAATGACAGCCGAGGAGATGGCAACGGTCCAGACCTGGGACGCGGCCAACCGTCCGACACCCGCCGGTATTCCCAGCCAGCCGACCCGCGCCGCGACCGGTAGGCCTACCTCTACCACAACCACTGCCAGGCGGTAGTCGGCGGACGGCTCCCGGGCAATCCGACGAATGTGCGACGGCCTACCGTTGCTCTGTGATCGGCGTATCCGGCGACTTCGAGATCCACCTGACCGTTCAACAGGGTGACCCGGAAAAGGTCGAGGCGTTCGCCGACCGGCACGGGCTCAAGTTCAGCCACATCGTGCTCGACCGGGGCTGGTGCCCGTCGCAACCGATGCTGACCGCACGTGGCAGTGGCACGTTGGCGGAGTTGCACACCCGGGCGTACCAGTTGGACCAGCAGTTGCGGGCGGCCGGATTCTTCTGCAACAGGTTGAAGGTGGAGGCGGCGCCGTGGAACGTCGGTGTGCCGCAGACCGACGCCGCTGCCAGCGTCGATGTCGCCGCCGGTTTGCCACAGCGGTACTTCGAACACCACATCAAACTGTTGCTGCCGGACGCAGGTATTGCCCGCCTGGTGGGGTTGATCGAGCTGGTGACCCCGCACGGCGCGCGGCTGTCCCGCAATGCCCGTCGGCGTCGTGACGACGGGTACGAGGAGCGGTTCGTCACCCAGCGCTGTGCCGGGGTGGGCCGGGCGACCGCACATGAACTCCTGGTCAGGCTGATCGAGGCCCTGCACACCGGCGGTCACCAGGTGCTGGAGGTCGCGGAGGAGTACGTCGTCTTCGACAGCAACCTCGCGCTCGATGCCGGCTGGTTGGACCTGAGCCAGCGCACCGACGACGACTACGAGGACCGGATGGAACCGGCGGCGGCCGGCGTCAAGGGCTACCCGGCGACGTACCAGCCGGTGCCGGCTGCTGCGGACGTTCGGCAGCGGGCCGCCTTCGACCCGGCACTGCGGCAGTTTCCCTACGCCTACCGTCCGGGTGAGCCGGAGTTCGACGACGTCGAGACCGGCTGGCGTTGGCGGGTCGCCCGTCGGGTCGCCATGGAGCACGTGTTGGCGCTGCTGGCCGGCTCGCGGTGGGCCGGACACCTGGTGTTGCGTGGCAGTGTGCCGCTCCGTGTCTGGTTGGGCAATCCGGCGCGGGAGCCCGGGGACCTGGACTTCGTCGTCGTACCCCGGACCGTGGCCGTCAACGATCCAGCGGTGGCGCAGATGTTCGATGGCCTGGTCGAGGCGGTACGACGTACGCCCGGTGCGGGTCTGCGACCCGACCGGGTGGCCGTCGAGGATATCTGGACCTACGAACGCGCACCCGGTCGCCGGATGGTGTTCCCGTTCACCGTGCCGGACCTGCCATCGGGCACGGTGCAGCTCGACTTCGTCTTCAACGAGGAGTTGCCGGTGCCGCCGGTGCCCATGCGGATACCGCCGTTGAAGACGCCGGTGCTCACCGCCACTCCCGAGTTGTCACTGGCCTGGAAGCTGTGTTGGCTGGAGACGGACAGTTATCCGCAGGGCAAGGATCTGTACGACGCGACCCTGCTGGCGGAGTACGCCCCGGTCTCCCTCGACCTGGTACGTCGGATGCTCCGCCCCGGGTTGGGGGCGGCGGCGGATGCGTTCGGCCCGGAGTCGGTGTTGGCCTGGACGGTGGACTGGGAGAACTTCCGTCACGAGTATCCCGGTGTCGACGAGGACGTGACTGCCTGGCAACACCGGTTGGCGCTGGCGTTGGAGCGGGCGGGCGGTCGCACCGGTGGCGCGGACGACCCGAGCCGGGCAGGGGGTCCCCGGCCCGGGCTGGACGTACCGGGGCCGACCGGATCCGGTACCTGACCGACCGGGCCGATCGGATCCCGGTCGATCGGATCCCGGCTGATCGGATCCGGGACGGAAGGTGGGCCAGGGGCGCAAGGTGGGCCAGGGGCGCAAGGTGGGCCGGGCCCGGAGGTGGTCCGGCGAACCCGTCGGCTCAGGCGGCGGTGGGCTGCGCCAGTGCGGCCAGCGCCCGACGTACGTCGGCCAGGGACACGGTCGCCGATTCGTCGAGATCGGCCAGACCGGCCTCGATCCACTGTCGCATCAACGTGGTGACCCCGATGCCCCGGGCCTCGGCGGCGGTACGGACCCGCTCGTAGGTGTCCAGCGGTAGCCGTACCGAGCGGCTGACCATGGGCACGTCGGCGTCCGGGGTGGGCAGCTCGGCCGGCTGGCTTTCGTCGATCAACTCGGCGAGCCGCTGGTCGCCGTCGTGGAACTGCTTGATCGCGTCCTGTCGGTTCATGTCCACCGCCTCCTCATCGTCGCCAGCCCCGCATCGCCTCGTCGTAGCGCTTGGACTCGCTGTCGCTCAGGTCCCGTGCGGAGAGGATCTCCCAGTCGTGGTCGACGCGGTCCGCCTCGGCCAGCAGGATGGCCAACCGCCGTCCCGAGCGGGACGCCGCGTAGACGATCATCACGTCGTCACCCAGGTGGCGGATGACCCGCCGCGTGCTGTGCAGGCCCTCCCAGACTTCCCCGGGGGTGACACCATAGACTTTCAGGTTGCTCAATGCCTCGTCGGTGAAGCTGAACCGCCTACCCACCGGCGGAGCGTACCACGCACGTAACACGAATCAGCCGCTGTCTGGTTGCCGACAACGCCGTACGTTGCAGGTGCGAGTATGGACGGGCACCCCCGAGGAGGACCGTGGTGAAGCGTCAGGAGTTCGAGCCGATCCTGATCACCGACGCTCCGCGCAGCCAGGACGACCAGCTCCACAGTCGTCAGGTGCGCTATGTCGTCATGATGACCATTCGGGCGGTCTGCCTCATCGTGGGCGCGGTCCTGGTCGTGGCCGAGGTGCCGATGCTCTGGCTCTGGCTGCCGCTCTGCGCCATCGGCATGATTCTCGTACCCTGGCTGGCCGTGATGCTGGCCAACGACCGGCCACCCAAGGACGAGCACCGGATGGTGAACTGGTTCCGGCCCAAGCCGTCGACGGAAACGGGCCCGCGCAGCCTGACCGCCGAGGAGAAACCGCACCGGATCATCGACGCCGAGCCCTGAGGTCGGAAGACGCCGAGCCCTGAGGTCGGAAGACGCCGAGCCCTGAGGTCGGGAGACGCCGAGCCCTGAGGTTGGGAAAAGACCCCTTTCCGTCCAGAAAGCGGGCGGATTCAAGGGGCCTTTCCTAACGCGCCGGGCGGGCCCCCACCGTCGACACCGCCACCGCGCCAGCTTCGCCGGCCCGCTCCAGTGCCTCGACCGGATCGGCCCCGGACACCCAGGCAGCCAGCAGCCCGGCGGCGAACGCGTCACCCGCTCCGGTCACGTCCACCACCCGCACCCGTCGGGCCGCCGACTCGAACACGGTCCCGTCCCGGCCCGCCCAGACCGCGCCCTCTGCGCCCCGCTTCACCACCGCGTACCGCACGGACGTCGCCAGGGACCGGGCCTGTGTTCCGGGATCCGCCTCCCCGGCCAGCACCGTCGCCTCATCGGAGTTGGCCAGCAGCAGGTCGACGTCACGTACCCAGTCCAGGAAGGTCGCCGCCCCGACCCGCCGCAGCGGTTCCGCGGAGGCCGCGTCGACGCTGGTGGTCAACCCACGTTCGTGGGCGGCGGCCAGCGCGCGCTGGCCGGCACCGCGCGACCCGGCGTCCAGCAGGGTGTACGCGGACAGGTGCAGATGCCGGGCGTCGGGGGCGGCGTCCAGCGCCGCATCCACGTCCGCCCCGGTCAGCCGCAGGTTCGCGCCCCGTTCGGTGACCATCGTCCGTTCCCCGGCGTGGGCCAGCACGATCACCGTGCCGGTCGCCGCGTCGGGACAGCGCCGTACCGCGCAGTGCACGCCGAGGTCGGTCAACTCCGCCAACCCGGTCCGCCCGGCCTCGTCGTCGCCGACCGCGCCGACCAGCGTCACCGGGCTGCCCAGCCAGCCGAGCCAGGCGGCGGTGTTGGCCGCCTGGCCGCCGCCGGTGAACCGGATCTCTGCCGGGGTGTCCGAACCGGTGGCCAACGGGCCAGCCAGCACCGCCAGCACGTCGGTGATCACGTCGCCGACGGTGACGATCCGGGACGGTACGGCCATCAGCCGCTGGTCCGCACCGCCGACGCCACCGCGATCTGGGCGGCGAGTCGGGCGTTGCGCAGGATGATCCGTACGTTCACCGCCAGGCTGGCGCCCTCGGTGGCGGAGTGGAAGTGGGACAGCAGGAACGGTGTCACCGCCTTGCCGGTCACCCCGTCCCGCTCCAGCAGGGTCAGCCCCTCGGCCAGCGTACGGTCGTGCAGCGCCGGGTCGAGCTGTTCGTCGGTGGGCAGCGGGTTCGCCACGATCACCCCGCCGTGGTGTGCCTGCTGTGCTGTCTGAGCGGCCAGTACGGCGGCCACCTGCTCCGGGGAGTCCACCGACCAGTCCAGGTCGAACCCGCTGTCGGTGATGAAGAAGCCGGGGAAGCGTCGGGTGCGGTAACCCAGGACCGCCACCCCGAGGGTCTCCAGCCGTTCCAGCGTGGCCCCAACGTCGAGGATCGACTTCACACCGGCGCAGACCACGGCGATCGGCGTACGGGCGAGTGTGGTGAGGTCCGCCGACTCGTCGAAGGTGACGTTGGCTTCCCGGTGCACCCCGCCGAGCCCACCGGTGGCGAAGACGCGGATTCCGGCTGCCGCGGCGACCGCGCTCGTCGCCGCCACCGTGGTGGCACCGTCCGCTCCGGTCGCGGCAGCGATCGCCAGGTCGCGTACCGACAGTTTGGCCACCCCGTCGGTGCTGGCCAGCCGGGTCAGCTCGGCGTCGTCGAGCCCGACGACGAGTTCGCCACCGACCATGCCGATGGTCGCGGGTACGGCCCCGCCCTCCCGTACCGCCTGCTCGATCTCCCGGGCCACCCGCAGGTTGTCCGGCCGGGGAAGGCCGTGCGAGACGATCGTGCTCTCCAGCGCCACGACGGGGCGTCCGTCGCGTCGTGCGTCGGCTACCTCGGCGCCGTACCGGATCTGAAATTCGCTCACCTGTCTCACGGTACGGGCCCGGCCTGGGCGGGGGCGCGTTGGACCGGACGGTAGTGACCTGCCAAACTGGATGGCTGGAGGTGTAGACGTGAGCACACAGGTTCTCGAGCGTCCCGAGGTCAAGGATGCCGACACCGGTCCTGAAATGTTCCATTACGTCCGGAAAGAAAAGATCGCCGAAAGTGCGGTCATGGGAACTTTCGTGGTCGCTCTCTGCGGTGAGACGTTCCCCGTCACGAAGGCGGCGAAGCCCGGCTCACCCGTCTGCCCCCGCTGCAAGGAGATCTACGACTCGATGACCGGCTGAACCGGTGCCGACCCGGTGAGTCGCGCGTAATCTTCGGCGGTGACCACCTCCACCGCCCTGTTGCTTGCTGACCTGACCGGGGTCGCGGTCTTTGCCGCCTCCGGTGCGTCCGCTGCGGTGGCCAAGCGACTCGACCTGTTCGGTGTGGTCTTCGTCGGATTCATCGCCGCGCTCGGCGGCGGGATCTTCCGCGACCTGGTGATCAACGAGGTACCGCCGTTGGCGTTCGCCGACTGGCGCTACGCCACGACCGCCGCGCTCACCGCTGCCGCAGTCTTCTGGTTGCACCCACAACTGGCCCGACTGCGTACCACGGTGCTGGTCCTCGACGCCGCCGGGCTGGGCCTGTTCACCGTCGCCGGCACCCTGAAGGCGCTCGACGCCAGCGTGCCGCCGGTCGGTGCCTGTCTGATCGGCATGCTCTCCGCCATCGGTGGCGGTCTCGGACGCGACCTGCTGACCGGCGAGATCCCCGAGGTGCTGCGGCGGGAGATCTACGCGGTCGCGGCGCTGGCCGGTGCGGTGACCGTGGTCGCCCTGGACTACGCCGGTGTCGCCGGTCCGGTGCCGTTGGTCGCCGCGGCGGTACTGGTCTTCGTCATCCGCCTGGTGGCGCTGCACCGTAGCTGGTCCGCGCCGGTGGCCACCGTCCGGGACCCGCATTCCGCAGCCGACGGACAGGTCGCCCAACCCGCCGGCGGCAAGCTCTTCCGGCCCATGCGGGCTGTCCGGCGGATTTCCCGACCCGTACCCGCCGGTGGCCGGCGGCCGTCCTGGCGCAACCGGCGGCGGGCCGACCGGGTGGTCGGCAGTCCGACCGAGTGACCACCGGCCGGCCTCGGTGACCGTGCCGGGCTGACCCGGGTCGGTCAGGGATCTGTCGGAGCGGCCCACGACAGGCCGGGTGACCTGTGGGTCGGTGGTGTCGGCTGGGGTCTCCCGGGGCACCTGGTTATGCTGGGACGGCCTTCGCGCTCCACCCGGTCGCGGAGGCGTTTTCGTGGACCGGTCGTCCACCGGTCCACCGTGACCGCCGCCCTTCGGGTTGAGGAGGAGAGAACCGAATGGCCGCCTCGCCACCGTCGATCGATTCCTTCCCGGCGCTACGGGCCTGGCAGCGCAAGGCGCTCGTCGAGTATCTGCGCCGCCGCTCCGACGACTTCCTCGCCGTCGCGACGCCGGGCGCCGGCAAGACCACCTTCGCCCTACGCATCGCGGCGGAGTTGCTGGTCGACGGCACGGTCGAGGCAATCACCGTGGTGGCTCCCACCGAGCATCTCAAGACCCAGTGGGCTGCGGCGGCAGCCCGGGTGGGCATCCAGTTGGACGCGTCGTTCCGCAACTCCGACCTGCACTCGTCCGCCGACTTCCACGGTGCGGTCGTCACCTACGCCCAGGTCGGAATGGCACCCCAGGTGCACCGACGGCGGACGATGACCCGGCGGACCCTGGTCATCCTCGACGAGATCCACCACGCCGGAGACTCGCGATCCTGGGGGGACGGGGTCAAGGCGGCCTTCGAGCCGGCCGTACGACGACTGATGCTGACCGGGACGCCGTTCCGCTCCGACGACAATCCGATCCCCTTCGTGGCGTACGAGCGCGGCGGCGACGGTCTGCAACGCTCCCGGGCCGACTCGGTGTACGGCTACTCCCACGCGCTCCGCGACGGTGTCGTCCGTCCGGTGATCTTCCTGGCCTACTCCGGCGAGACGCGCTGGCGTACCAGTGCCGGTGACGAGCTGGCCGCCCGGCTGGGTGAGCCGATGACGCAGGAGCTGATCGGTCAGGCGTGGCGTACGGCACTCGACCCGGCCGGGGACTGGATGCCCCAGGTGCTCCGCGCCGCCGACGCGCGGCTCCAGGTGCTCCGGACCGGGGGGATGGCCGACGCCGGTGGCCTGGTGATCGCCAGTGACCAGCAGGCGGCACGGGCCTACGCACGGCTGATCGAGCGGGTGACCGGCGAGAAGGCCGTCGTGGTGCTCTCGGACGACGATGGGGCATCGGCCCGGATCGCCGCCTTCTCCGCCTCGGATCAGCGCTGGATGGTCGCCGTCCGGATGGTCTCCGAGGGGGTCGACATCCCCCGGCTGGCGGTCGGTGTCTACGCCACCAGCGCCTCCACCCCGCTGTTCTTCGCCCAGGCGATCGGTCGGTTCGTACGGGCCCGGCGTCCCGGTGAGACCGCCTCGGTCTTCGTACCGAGCGTGCCGCACCTGCTCGGACTGGCCAGCGAGCTGGAGGCCCAGCGTGATCACGTGCTGGGTGAGGCGAAGAAGCGGGAAGGTTTCGACGACGACCTGCTGGAGCGGGCGCAGCGCAACGAGCAGGCCAGCGGTGAGCTGGAGAAGCGGTTCGAGGCGTTGTCAGCCACCGCCGAACTCGATCAGGTGATCTTCGACGGGACGTCCTTCGGTACCGCCGCACAGGCCGGCACGCCGGAGGAGGAGGAGTACCTCGGGCTGCCCGGGCTGCTCACCGCCGATCAGGTGGCGGTGCTGCTCAACAAGCGTCAGGCCGAGCAGTTGGCTGCCCAGCGACGGCGTAGGAGCCAGGAGGAGCCGGCGCAGACACCACCACAGCCGGCCGGGCCGAGGAGCGCGGGAGAGCGTCGGGTGGCGCTGCGTCGCCAGCTCAACGCGCTCGTGGCTGCCCGGCATCACAGTACGGGGCTGCCGCACGGCAAGATCCATGCGGAGCTGCGCCGGATGTGTGGCGGACCGCCCAGTGCCCAGGCCACGATCGAGCAGCTCGAGGAGCGGATCGCCACCGTACAGACCCTCTGAGTTGACCGGCCCGGCGAATCGGGAGGCCGGGCCGGGCTGGCCAATCGGGAGGACCGACCGGGCCGGCCGAAGAGGCGACCGCCACGTGGCCGGCCAGGGGAGATCGGGGCATCCGGGCGGGATTCTGGCTGATCGGGATTATGCGCACATAGTTGACCGGAGGCACCCAGTCGGGTACCTCCGGTCAACTATGTCTGATAGAAACTAGTTCGCCATCAGATCGGCGCCACGCCAGCTGAATTCCGGGTCAGTTGCGTACCGCACGGTGATCTTCACGAGATCCTCCGCGTACTTGTTCGCATGGTGGCCACAGAACACCAGCTCGCTCCCACCCGCCAGAGTGATCCGGAGCTTGCCGGCAGCATTGCAGCGGTCGCACCGTTCATCGGCGGCTGGGGGAGCCACCGTCTCGGGCGGCGGCGTGAGGGTCGGGGTCATCGCCTTCCTCCTCGGGTCGTCACCGATGAACACTCTCTTCGGTCATTGCTCACCTATCGTGCAACACCCCGGCGGGGTGTTGCCTTCCCAGTGTGCCCTTGGGGGACCGAGGTCACACGTGGTAGGCACAGTGTGCCGTGCACCAAGGGTGCCACGTCAACGATCACGTTGGTGAAACCAGCCGATCACCATCGGCTGTTGTACAACTGGTGGTCAAACCGACACGGCTGGTTGACGAAATCGATCAGTCCAGGTAATCACGTAGAACTTGCGACCGCGACGGGTGCCGCAGCTTCGACATCGTCTTCGACTCGATCTGGCGGATCCGTTCCCGGGTCACGCCGTACACCTGGCCGATCTCGTCAAGGGTACGGGGCTGGCCGTCGGTGAGGCCGAACCGCAGCCGTACCACGCCCGCCTCGCGCTCGGACAGGGTCTGCAGCACCTGCTGCAACTGGTCCTGTAGGAGGGAGAAGGAAACGGCGTCGACCGCGACGACGGCCTCGGAGTCCTCGATGAAGTCGCCCAGTTGGCTGTCGCCCTCGTCACCGATGGTCTGGTCGAGTGAGATCGGCTCCCGGGCGTACTGCTGGATCTCCAGCACCTTCTCCGGGGTGATGTCCATCTCCTTGGCCAGTTCCTCCGGGGTGGGCTCGCGGCCCAGGTCCTGGAGCAGCTCGCGCTGGATCCGACCGAGCTTGTTGATCACCTCGACCATGTGCACCGGGATGCGGATGGTGCGGGCCTGGTCGGCCATGGCGCGGGTGATGGCCTGGCGGATCCACCAGGTGGCGTAGGTGGAGAACTTGTAGCCCTTGGTGTAGTCGAACTTCTCGACGGCGCGGATGAGGCCGAGGTTGCCCTCCTGGATGAGGTCGAGGAAGGCCATGCCGCGGCCGGTGTAGCGCTTGGCCAACGAGACCACGAGCCGGAGGTTCGCCTCCAACAGGTGGTTCTTGGCCCGCTCGCCGTCGCGGGAGATCCAGCCGAGATCCCGGACCATCTCCCGGACCAGCTTCTCCTCACCCTCGTCGGCCGCCCGCAGGCGCTCGGCGGCGTAGAGGCCGGCCTCGATCCGCTTGGCCAGCTCGACCTCCTGTTCCGCGTTGAGCAGCGGAACCTTGCCGATCTGCTTGAGGTAGGCCCGGACCGAGTCGGCGGAGGCGGTGAGTTCGGCGTCGCGACGCGCCTGCTTGAGCGCCTCGGACTCCTCGTCGTCCCACTCGAAGTCGGAACCGCCGGCCTCGGCCGCGCGGGTCAGCTCGGCCGGCTCGTCGACGACCACGTCCTCGATCTCGGCGGCGAGATCCTCTGGATCGATGTCGCCCTCGGCCGGGTCCCCACCCTTGCTCTTGGTGGCGGCCTTGGCCGGCCGGGCGGGGCCGGAGGCCGGTCCGGTGCCAGCGGCTGCCTTGGCGGCCGGGGCGGCCTTCGCCGGGGCCTTGGCGGG
>NZ_JBHTMP010000057.1:0-42546 GCF_042679305.1 Micromonospora sonneratiae
CCGGCGGGCCGCCAGCCGGGACCGGTCCGCTGGCCCCGGGAGCTGCTGCTCGGTGCCCGGATGGCCGCCTCCGGCGGCCGCCAGGGTCTGCTCCGGACCGGGATGGCCGCCGTGGGGGTCGGCCTCGGTGTCGCGCTGCTGCTGCTGGCGGTCTCCCTCTCGGCCATGATGGACGCCCGGTCCGACCGGACCTCGGCCCGCAACGACCTGCACATGGGACGCGAGCAGCCGCCCGCCTCGGCGGCCACGCTCCTGGTCGCCGACGCCAACACCGCCTACCGGGACGTGTTCATCCGGGGTCGGATCCTGCAACCGGAGGGCCCACAGGCCCCCGTCCCACCCGGACTCACCCGGCTGCCCGGGCCGGGCGAGCTGGTCGTCTCCCCCAGGCTGGCCGACCTGCTCGACTCGCCCGAGGGTGCGTTGCTGCGCCCCCGGCTGCCGCAACCCGTCGTCGGCGTCATCGACGCCGCCGGGCTGGAGGGCCCGAACGAGTACGCGTTCTATCTCGGCAGTGACCAACTCAGCCACGGCGGCACGGTGACCCGGATCGACCGGTTCGGCGAATTCGACACCGGCCCCAGCGAGGGGCTGGACCCGATACTCCTGCTCCTGGTCGTGATCGCCTTCGTCGTACTGCTGCTGCCGGTCGCGGTCTTCATCGCCTCCGCGATCCGCTTCGGCGGGGAGCAGCGCGACCGCCGGTTGGCCGCACTGCGCCTGGTCGGGGCGGACGCCCGGATGGCCCGCCGGGTAGCGGCGGGCGAGGCACTGTTCCTGTCCGCACTCGGACTGGTCGCCGGGGTGGTCTTCTTCCTGGTCGGCCGCCAGTTCGTCGAACTGCTCACCCTCCAGGGGCTCAGCGTCTTCGCCGAGGACGTCCGACCGGACCCGGCCCTGGCCACGTTGACCCTGCTCGCCGTACCGGCGGCGTCGGTCGGGGTCACCCTGCTGGCGTTGCGCCGGGTCGTCATCGAGCCGCTGGGGGTGGTCCGCAGGTCCGGTGGTGTCACCCGTCGGCTCTGGTGGCGGCTGGTCCTGCCGGTCGTCGGCACCGGGCTGCTCATCCCACTGATGCGCGGCATCGGCGAGACCGAGGGCACGTTCAACCAGATCCAGGTCGTCGCCGGCGTCCTACTGCTGCTGATCGGGGTCACCGCGCTGCTGCCGTGGCTGGTCGAAACGGTGGTGCACCGGCTGCGCGGCGGCGGGCTGTCCTGGCAGCTGGCGATACGCCGGCTGCAACTCGACAGCGGGACGTCGGCCCGGATGGTCAACGGCATCGCGATCGCGGTCGCCGGCGGCATCGCGCTACAGATGCTCTTCGCCAGCGTCGCGGACAACTACACCGAGCAGACCGGGCAGGACCTCACCCGCGCCCAGGCCGTGGTCAACCTGGACGACGTCGACAGCGGCACGGCCCGAACGCTGGTCCAGCGGTTGACCACGCCCCCCGGCGTCACGCCCGTGACCAGCCTCAGCTACGCCAAGCTCCGGGCCACCGGTGCCGCACCCGACCCGGAACAGGGCGTACCCCCCAGCATCCTGTTGATCGGCGACTGCCCGTCCCTGGCCGAAGTGGCCAACCTCGATCGCTGTGCCGACGGTGACGTGTTCGTCGTACCGCCGGAAGCGCCGGAGGTCACCGGCGAGCCGGACCCACCGGCCCCCGGACAGGTGGTCGATGTCGTCAGCCTGGACGACTCGACGCGCCGGAGCTGGACGGTACCCGCCAACGCCCGGCCGGCGACTCCTCGGACGGACCCCAGCGGACGGCTGCACTCCGGGATCCTGGCCACACCGGGCGCGTTCGAGGCGGGGCAGTTGCCGAAGCTGGCCCTCTCCGTCCACCTGCGCCTCGACCCGACCGCACCGGACACCATCGAACTGGTCCGCAACGCCGCAGCCGACATCAGCCCGCTGGCCCATGTCGCCGCCCTACAGGAGACCGAAACGACCAACCGGTTCGACGGCATCCGACGCGGGTTGTACGCCGGGGTGGTGGCGACCCTGTCGCTGCTGGCGGTGAGCCTGCTGGTCAGCACCCTGGAGCAGCTGCGGGAACGGCGTCGGCTGCTGGCCGTGCTGGTCGCGTTCGGCACCCGGCGCAGCACGCTGAGCTGGTCGGTGCTGTGGCAGGCGGCCATCCCCGTGGTGCTCGGGCTGGTGCTGGCGATCATCATCGGCGTCGGGCTCGGTGTGGTGCTGTTGAAGATGACCAACGAGCAGGTACGCCTCGACTGGTCGAGCATCGCCGGCATGTCCGGTCTCGCCCTGTCGGTCGTACTGCTGGTGACCGGGCTCAGTCTGCCGGCGCTGTGGCGGCTGCTCCGGCCGGGCGGCCTCCGTACCGAGTAGCACCGGGTGTACGCACAGGGAGGGCCCCTGCTCATCGCTTTCCGTATGAGCAGGGGCCCTCCCCGCACCTCAGCGGTTGGCGAGCTTGGCCTGGCGGGCGTCGCGCTTCTCCTCGAACCGGGACGCCGCGCGCTCCAGGTCGTCGAGGTGGCGGGCCAGTTCCTCCCGGGCCGCCTCACCGTCGGCGTCCAGCCCGGTCACGTTCCACACGTCCCAGTTACGCAGCACCGGCACCAGCACCTCGTCGCGGTGCTGGCGCAGGTCGTAGATGCCGGCCAGGGCGATCGCCACCGACTTACGGGCGAAGCCCTCGATGCCGTTGCCGGGCATCTGGAAGTCGGTCACCACGTCGGTGATCGCCCGCATCGCCTGGCTCGGTGCCAGTTCGAGCGCCGCGCCGAGCAGGTTGCGGTAGAAGACCATGTGCAGGTTCTCGTCGGCTGCCACCTTCGCCAGCAACTGCTCGCAGAGCGGGTCACCGCTGGCCCGACCGGTGTTGCGGTGCGAGATCCGGGTGGCCAGTTCCTGGAACGAGACGTACGCCACCGAGTGCAGGATCTCGTCGTCGTGGTTGTTGCTGTATCCCGTGGACATGTGGACCATCCGGGCCCGTTCCAACGCCACCGGATCGACGGCCCGGGTGACGGTCAGGTAGTCGCGGATCGCCGTACCGTGCCGGGCCTCCTCAGCCGTCCACCGGTGCACCCAGGTCCCCCAGGAACCGTCCCGCCCGAAGAGCGTCGCGATCTGGTGGTGGTACGACGGCAGGTTGTCCTCGGTGAGCAGGTTGACCACCAGCGCGGTGCGGGCCACGTCGGGCAGCTTCGAATCCTCCGAGGCCCAGGCCTCACCACCCAACGGCCCGTCGAAGGTCCGTCCCTCGCTCCACGGCACGTACTCGTGCGGGAACCACTCCTTGGCGACCCCGAGGTGCCGGTCGAGGTTCTTCGCGACGACAGGTTCGAGTTCGATCAGCAGGGCGGTCTGACTCAGCGGTTGGGTGTTGGACACGGTCACGGGCTCTCCCTACGGTGGCGTAACTTACGCCACCGTAGGTTAAGAACCCGCGCTACGCCAAGTGGATCTCACCCGATGGCGGGTCGAAGGTCGGCCGTCGGCGGCTCCCAGACACCCGGTACGGCAGGAACCTGGTCACCGGTACGGATGTCCTTCACCTCGTCGGCCGCCCCGTCCACCCCCGGGAACCAGACGTACGGGATGCCCCGCCGCTCGGCGTACCGGATCTGCTTGCCGTACTTCGCCGCCGACGGGGACACCTCGGTGGGGATGCCCCGGCGACGCAGCGCGTCGGCGATCCGGTTGCTCTCCGGACGCTGCTCCTCGGCACCGAGCGCGACCAGGACACAGGTCGGCACGCTCCGGGAGACGGTCAGGGCATTCGCACCGAAGAGCAGACCCAGCATCCGGGAGACGCCGATCGAGATGCCGACGCCGGGGAAGCACGCCCCACCGGCGCTGGCCAGGTTGTCGTACCGGCCACCCGAGCAGATCGAGCCGAACCGCTCGTAGCCGCGCAGCTGGGTCTCGTAGACCGTGCCGGTGTAGTAGTCCAGCCCCCGGGCGATCCGCAGGTCCGCCACGCAGAGCCCCGGGGCGTGCGCGGCTGCGGTCTCCACCACCGCGACCAGCTCGGCCAACCCCTCGTCCAGCAGCGGATCCCGTACGCCCAACGCCTGGACCGCCTCGGCGAACGACGCGTCCGGCGCGGAGATCTCGGCCAGCGCCAGACACGCCTTCGCCTGCGCCGCAGTGGCCCCGGCGGTGTCGACCAGCAGCGTCGCCACCCGGTCCGGGCCGATCTTGTCAAGCTTGTCGACCGCCCGCAGCGCCGCCTCCGGGTCGGTCACCCCGACGCCCCGGTAGAACCCCTCGCAGACCTTGCGGTTGTTGACCTGGATCAGGATCGGGGCCTGGCCGGCCGGCTGCCCCAGCGGCAGTCCGCCGAGGGCGTCACCGATGACCAACGGCAGCTCGGCCTCGTAGTGCGCCGACAGGGTGTCCCGGTCGACGATGTCGATGTCGGCCTGGAGGAACTCCCGGTAGCGCCCCTCCTGCGGCCGTTCCCCCCGCCACACCTTCTGGATCTGGTAGCGACGGAACGGGAACTGCAACCGGCCCGCGTTCTCCAACACGTAGCGGGCGAACGGTACGGTCAGATCGAAGTGCAGACCCAGTGCGTCGTCACCGGCCGGCTCGGCCGGGTCCTCGTGCAGTCGGCGCACCACGTAGACCTCCTTGGAGGTCTCCCCCTTGCGCAGCAACTGCTCCAGCGGCTCCACCGCCCGGGTCTCCAGCGGCGCGAACCCGTACAGCTCGAAGGTGTTGCGGATCCGGTCCAGGACGTACTGCTCGATCATCCGCTGCGGCGGCAGCCACTCGGGGAATCCGGAGATCGGCGTCGGCTTGCTCATCATGCTCCTTGACTTCCGCGCGCCGTCTCTAGCCACGCGGATGTGATTACCAGCCTCTGGTGGGACCGGCCGGGCGCGCGTCGTCGCGCTCGGCGACCGCCCGCAGGTACGGGTTGGTCGCCCGCTCCCGGCCGATGGTGGTCGCGGGTCCGTGGCCGGGCAGTACGACGGTGTCGTCAGCCAGCGGAAGAACCTTGTTCCGCAGGCTGGTCATCATCGTCGCCATGCTGCCGCCCGGCAGGTCGGTACGGCCGATCGAGCCGGCGAACAGGACGTCACCGGAGAGGCAGACCTGATCCGCGTCCCACGGTGAGCCGGCCGCCGGCAGTCGGAACAGCACCGACCCGCCGGTATGGCCGGGCGCGTGGTCGACGGTGATCTCCAGCCCGGCCAGGGCGAGCGTCGCGCCGTCGGTCAACTCGGCCACGTCCTCCGGCTCGGCGTACGGCAGCCGGCCACCGAACATCTGGTTCAGATCCATGGACAGCGCCTTGCTCGGATCGGCCAGCAACTCCCGGTCGGCCGGATGGACGTAGGCGGTGATGCCCCGCGCGCCGCAGACCGGCGTCACCGAGAACGTGTGGTCGAGATGGCCATGGGTCAGCAGGACGGCGGCCGGCTGGAGCCGATGCTCGGCCAACACCTCCGCCAACTGGTCCAGCACCCCGAGACCCGGGTCGACCACGACACACTGCTCCCCGGGGCCGGGGGCGACCACGTAGCAGTTGGTGCCGAGAAAATCGGCGGGAAAGCCGGCGACGAGCACGTCGCTCTCCTCCCGGTTAGGGCTTTCAGGGGTTGTCGTCGAAGGAAAGACTATCCGCCGACGCGACCCGTTTCGCGCTGGCTCACACCGGTCCCCCGAATACCACCGGTCACAACGATGTTGTCCAATCACATCCGCATAGACCTCGTACACCACTTTCCCAGCGGATAGCCGTACACTCTGGCGGGCGTGTGGCGTGGCGCACTTGACGCCCCGACAGCGGCAGGCAATGCCGTCCGCCATGGGATCCGTAGAGGAAAGGGGAGCGCGGGTGGCTTCCAGCAGAGACCGTCAGCGAAAACTGGCGCGGGCCAAGCTTGATCGGCAGATGGCCCGACGGGCAGCCGCCGCCAGACGCAAACGGCAGATCCAGGCCGGCGTCGGCGCAGCCGTCGCGCTGCTGCTGGTCGTGCTCGGCTCAGTCTGGGCGTTGGGTGGCTTCGATCGCAAGCCCGCCCCCACCGCCCAGGACATCTGTGCCTGGACGCCCATCGACGCGTCGACCAGCCCGGACCTCAAGGACGTCGGTCTGCCGGCCACCACCGACCTGCCGACCACCGGCACGCGTCCGATGACCATCACCACCAACCAGGGCGCTCCGATCACCGTCGAACTCGACCTGGCCAACGCGACCTGCGCCGGGGCCAGCTTCGCACACCTGGCCAGCAAGTCGTTCTACGACAACACCAAGTGTCACGAGATCACCAGCGAGGGGGCCCTGCGCTGCGGCGACCCGAGCGGAACCGGACAGGGCGGCCCGACGTACTCCTTCCTCAGCGAGAACATCCCGTCGGCCCAGGGCCCGAGCCCGGCACCGGGGCAGGCCCCGGCCTACCCGGCCGGCACGATCGCGTTGATCGGAACCCCGCCGGGCGCCAACGGCAGCCAGTTCCTGATCTTCTTCGAGGACTTCAACCCGGCTCAGCCCAGCTACCCGGTTGTCGGCAAGGTCACCTCCGGTCTCGACGTGGTCAAGAAGATCGGTGCGCTGGAGACGGTGGACAATGGTTCTGGTTCGAAGGTGAAGCCGAAGACGGACGTGGTAGTCCAGAGCGTCACCGTCGGGGAGGTGAACCCCGCCGGCCCGGCCGAGACCACCGCACCGGCGGCCTCACCCACCTCGACTGCACCATCAGCCACCCCGACCGCAGCGGCAAAGTCCTGACCGCCCGCGCCCCGGGTCAGCCGTAGACAAGAAGCCCCGCACCGCCCAGATAGTCCAGGAGGAGCCACCGTGACGTCCACCAGAGAACGGCAACGCGCCGCGGCGCGGGCCCGCCTCGAGAAGGAGATGGCCGAGCGCGCCGCCCGGGCCCGCAAGCGCCGCCAGCTACAGGCCGCCATCGGTTCTGGGGTCGCCCTGCTGCTGGTCGCGGCCGGGACGGTATGGCTGGTGACCAGCCTTGGCGACGACAAGAAGGACACCCCGGGTACGGTGGCCGGCGCGTCACAGTGCGCCTGGATCGAGATTCCCGCGGACCAGCGCAGCCCGGAGACCAAGGATGTCGGCCTGCCGCCCGTCCAGGTGCCGAACACCGGCACCCAGACGCTGACCATCGACACCAGCCTGGGTCCGATCACCGCGAAGGTGGATCTGGCGGCCACACCGTGCACCGCCGCCAGCTTCCGGCACCTGGCCGAGAAGAAGGCGCTCGACAACTCCAAGTGCCACCGGCTGGTCAGCGAGGGCATCCAGGTGCTCCAGTGCGGTGACCCGAGCGTCACCGGCAGCGGCTGGAAGGAGACCGACGGTACGGGCGGCCCGGCCTACCGGTTCGCCGAGGAGAACCTGCCGACCGACAAGCGCCCGGCCTACCCGGAGGGCGTGATCGCGATGGCCAAGTCCAGTCAGCCGAGCAGCACCGGCAGCCAGTTCTTCATCGTCTACGGCGACTCGGAGCTCGACCCGTCGTACACGGTGCTCGGCACCATCACCAGCGGGATGGACATCGTCAAGCAGGTCGGGGCGGCCGGGCACGACAACGCCTTCGCCCAGCAGGCCGGCGGCGGTCACCCGAAGAAGGAAATCGTGATCAAGTCGATGTCTCTGGCCTAGCCAGGGACCGATCCGGCACAGCAGTTTTCTCGAAGCGCCTGTCCTCGTCGTCCATGTGACGGGGGCAGGCGCTTCGTTCATGATCCCGGCCTGGGCAGCGACGTGCCCGCAGGTCCCCGTCCGATCCCCCGGCGGCTTGCCTGCCCGGCCGATCACAAGACCCCGGCCGATCCCGTAGGACCCCCGTCCGGAGCCCGGAAACCCCCGTACGACGACGGCCGCCGGCCCCGGCTGACCTACGTCGGGGTCGACGGCCGTGGTGCGCTCGTCGGCTGGGTGGGTGCTAGGCGCCCGAGGTGACCCGGTACGCGTCGAAGACGCCATCGACCTTGCGGACCGCGGCCAGTAGGTGGCCCAGGTGCTTGGGGTCGGCCATCTCGAAGCTGAACCGGCTGACCGCCACCCGGTCCCGGGTGGTGGTGACCGTGGCGGAGAGGATGTTGACCCGTTCGTCGGAGAGGACCCGGGTCACGTCGGCCAGCAGCTTGTGCCGGTCGAGCGCCTCGACCTGGATCGCGACCAGGAACGTCGACGCCGAGGTCAGCTTCCAGCTCACCTCGACGATCCGCTCGCTCTGGACCTTGAGGTCCTCGGCGTTGGCGCAGTCGTCGCGGTGCACGCTGACCCCGCCGGAACGGGTCACGAAGCCGAACACCGTGTCCGGTGGCACCGGAGTACAGCAGCGGGCGAGCTTGATCCACACGTCGCTGACTCCCCGTACCACCACACCCGGGTCATGGCTGCTGGCCCGGCTACGGGGCGGCCGGGTCGCGACAGCGGTCTCGGCGATGTCCTCGACCGCGCCCTCCTCGCCACCGTAGGTGGCCATCAGCCGCTGCACCACGGACTGGGCGGAGACCTGACTGTCGCCGACCGCCGCGTAGAGCGAGGCGACGTCGGCCAGGTGCAGGTCCCGGGCGATCGTCATCAGGTTGTCGGTGCTGAGCATCCGCTGCAGGGGCACACCCTGCTTGCGCATCGCCTTGACGATCGCGTCCTTGCCGGCCTCGATCGCCTCCTCGCGGCGTTCCTTGTTGAAGTACTGGCGGATCTTCGTACGTGCCCGGGGGCTCTTGACGAAACCGAGCCAGTCCTGGGTCGGGCTGGCCGTCTCGGACTTCGACGTGAAGATCTCGATGACGTCGCCGTTGGACAGCGTCGACTCCAGCGGCACCAACTTGCCGTTGACCCGCGCGCCAATGCACTTGTGGCCGACCTCGGTGTGCACGGCGTAGGCGAAGTCGACCGGGGTCGACCCGGTCGGCAGCGGGATCACGTCCCCCTTGGGGGTGAAGACGTAGACCTCCTGGCTGGACAGGTCGAAGCGCAGCGCGTCGAGGAACTCGCTCGGGTCGCTGGCCTCCCGCTGCCAGTCGAGCAGCTGCCGCAGCCAGGTCATCTCGTCGATGTGCGCCGGTGGCCCGACGATCGTCGCGCCCTTCTGCTCCTTGTACTTCCAGTGCGCGGCGATGCCGAACTCGGCCGTACGGTGCATCGCCAGGGTACGGATCTGCATCTCGACCGGCTTACCGGTCGGCCCGATCACCGTCGTGTGCAACGACTGGTACATGTTGAACTTGGGCATCGCGATGTAGTCCTTGAACCGGCCCGGTACCGGCTGCCAGTTCGCGTGGATCACCCCGAGGGCCGCGTAGCAGTCGCGTACCGTGTCGACCAGGATCCGGACCCCGACCAGGTCGTAGATGTCGTTGAAGTCCCGCCCCCGCACGATCATCTTCTGGTAGATCGAGTAGAGGTGCTTCGGCCGACCGGTCGTCTCCGCCTTGATCTTCGCTGCCTTGAGGTCTACCTGCACCTTCTGGGTGACCTGACGCAGCAGCGCCTCACGCTGCGGTTGGTGCTCACCGATCAGCCGGTTGATCTCTTCGTACCGCTTCGGGAAGAGCGTGCCGAAGGCGAGGTCCTCCAGCTCCCACTTGATGGTGTTCATACCCAGCCGGTGGGCCAGTGGGGCCAGGATCTCCAGCGTCTCCTTGGCCTTCTGCTCCTGCTTCGGACGCGGCAGGAAGGTGAGGGTACGCATGTTGTGCAGCCGGTCGGCCAGCTTGATCACGAGGACCCGTGGGTCCTTGGCCATCGCCACCACCATCTTGCGGATGGTCTCGGCCTTCGCCGCGTCACCGAGTTTGACCTTGTCGAGCTTGGTGACGCCGTCCACCAGCAGGGCGACCTCGCCGCCGAAGTCCTCCCGCATCTGGTCGAGCCCGTAGGCGGTGTCCTCGATCGTGTCGTGCAGCAGTGCCGCGACCAGGGTGGTGGTGTCCATGCCCAGGTTGGCCAGGATCGACGCCACGGCCAGCGGATGGGTGATGTACGGGTCGCCGGACTTGCGGTACTGCCCGGAATGCCACCGGGCGGAGACGTCGAAGGCCCGCTGCAACAGCCGCGCGTCGGCCTTGGGGTGGTATGCCCGATGCGCCGCAATGAGCGGTTCGAGCACCTCGCTCACCTGGGAGGTCTGCCACGGGGCATTGAACCGAGCCAGCCGCGCCCGCACCCGACGGCCGGTCGGAGCACTGGCCAGACCGAACCCGGACGAGGCAGCGTCGTCGCCCACCGGCCGCGCCGCCAACTCGCCCGCCGGCCGGGTGGCCAGCTCACCAGCCGTGCGCGTGACCGCGTCGCCAGCCGGACGCGGACCAGCCTCGCCATCGGATTGCGCGGGAGCGGAAGGTTGCGCCGTCATCTCGGTCAGGACAGCGGCCTCACCGGAACCGTCGACGGCGCTCCCACCTCCGGTCGACGAGGTCTGACCGGCGGTCATGGCCGGCGGACGCCGCTGCTCGATCGAACCGTTCGCGGCACCGTTGGCCTCGCCAGTCGGGTGCGCCATGCCCTCCACCGGAGGAGCCATATCGTGGGACACCGGCCTCCTCACACCTTCCGGATCGGGCCGCCCGCTGCTCGGGCCGAGCTGCCCCTGGGTTCCCAGAGCCAATCGTACCCGCAGCAGCAGCCGGTCGCCCTCCCCCCGGACGTACGGTACGGACCGGGAAGAGGGTAGCGGATCAAACCGTCAACAGAGCATGAACCGGACGCGGCGCCAGCCGTTCCCGGCCGTTGAGGAAGGCCAACTCCAGCAGCACCGTGAAGCCGGCGACCCGGCCACCGGCCCGCTCGACGAGATCGAGCGTCGCCTCGGCGGTGCCACCCGTGGCCAGCACGTCGTCGACCACCAGAACCCGGTGACCGGCGGTGAAGGCGTCCTGGTGCACCTCGAGCGTCGCCTCGCCGTACTCCAGGGCGTAGGAGGCCGCGTACGCCGGCCGGGGCAGCTTGCCCGCCTTGCGCACCGGTACGACGCCCACACCGGTGGCGTACGCGATCGCGGCGGCGATCACGAAGCCACGCGCCTCGATACCGACCACCACGTCGAACGAGTCCCGCCCGTGGAAGTCGACGATGCCGTCGATCACCTCACGGAACACGTCACCATCGGCGAAGAGCGGCATCAGGTCCTTGAACACCACTCCCGGCTGGGGAAAGTCGGGTACGTCCAGCACCCGGCTCGCTACCAGTTGCGCCGTCGCCGGGCCGCTGTCTCCGCGTACCTCGGTCTGGGTCTTCGTCACCCTGCTCCTCTTTCCAAAACGACAAGGCGTCCGTCACGCTGCTCGCACAGCATGACGGACGCCTCGACAGCCCTACGCCCGGGGGTCAGCGCCGCTTGGCGCCACCCGGCCGGTTGCCGCTGGTCGGACGACCGCCCCGGGCACCGGACGACCGCTTGCCGGCCGGACGGCTGCCCACCTTCGGGGCCGCGCCGGCCAGCGCCGCGTCCTCGACCTCGTCGGACTCCTCGGTCGGCTTCGCCTCCCGGGCGACGCCGGCCTTCGGCGTGCCCTCGCCACGGGCGGTGCCGGCCCGACGGGCCATCACCCGCTTGGTGTGTGCCTGGATCTTCGGCTCGTAGTCCTTCAGCACGCTCAGCACCGGCGTGGCGAAGAAGATCGACGAGTAGACCGCGATGCCCATACCGACGAAGAGCACCAGACCCAGGTCCTTCAGCGTGCCGGCCCCGAGCAGACCAGCGCCGATGAAGAGCAGACCACCGACCGGCAGCAGCGACACCAGACCGGTGTTGATCGAACGCATCAGGGTCTGGTTGATGGCCAGGTTGGCCGACTCACCATAGGTACGGGTGCTGCTGGCGGTGATCCCCCGGGTGTTCTCCTGGACCTTGTCGAAGACCACGACGACGTCGTAGAGCGCGAAGCCGAGGATGGTCAGGAAGCCGATGATCGTCGACGGGGTCACCTCGAAGCCGACCAGCGAGTAGATACCCGCGGTCAGCAGCAGGTCGAGGATGAGCGAGGAGACGGCGGCGATCGCCATCCGCCACTCGAACCGCAGGATCAGGTAGACCGTCACCACCGCGATGAAGATCACCAGACCGAGCAGCGCCCGTTCGGTGACCTGGTCGCCCCAGGCCGCGCTCACCTGGTTGAAGCTGACCTGGTCGACCGGGATCGAGAACTTCTCGGCCAGATCCCGCTGGACCTGGGCCGACTCCTCCGGGCCGAGATCGGAGGTGCGCATCTCGTAGGTGCCGTTGGCCCCGCCGATCTGCTGGGACGAGAAGACGTGCTTGTCGCCACCGCTGACCTCGCCGATGGCGGCGTTGACCGCCTTCTCGGCCTCCTCCAGAGTGCCGACGCTGGCCGGCACCTGGAAGGCGTTGCCACCGCTGAACTCGATGCCGAGGCTGAAGCCACGGATCGCCATGCTCCCGATCGCGATCACCACCATCACGGCGGCGGCGATCAGCCAGACCTTCCGACGCCCGATGAGGTTGAGACCGGCCTCACCCCGGTAGAGCCGGGTGGCCAGACCGCTACGGCTGCTCATGTCAGGCCTCCTTGACACGCTGGTTGCGGGGGTTGACCGGCTCGTCCTGCTCGGCCGAGTGCAGCACCCGACCGAGGCCACTGACCCGTGGCGACAGGAACGCCTTGGTCCGGGCGAACATCGTCATGATCGGGTGTCGGAAGAGGAAGACCACGACCAGGTCGAGCACGGTGGCCAGCCCCAGGGCGAAGGCGAAGCCCTTCACCGTACCGACGGAGACGATGTAGAGCACGACCGCGGCCATGATCGTGATCGCGTTGGCCGAGATGATCGTACGGCGGGCACGGGCCCAGGCCCGGGGTACCGCACTACGTGGGCTGCGGCCTTCCCGGATTTCGTCCTTGAGTCGCTCGAAGTAGATGACGAACGAGTCGGCGGCCACACCCAGCGAGACGATGAATCCGGCGATACCGGCCAGGGTCAGCGTGAAGCCGATCTGCCGGCCCAGCACCACCAGCGCGCCGAAGACCAGCAGCGCCGACAGGATCAGGCTGAGGAAGATGACCGTGCCCAGCAGGCGGTAGTAGAAGAACGCGTAGATCGCGACCAGCAGCATGCCGATACCGGCGGCCAGCAGACCGGCCCGCAGGTAGCTCTCGCCCAGCGTCGCGGTGACGGTCTGCGCCTCCTGCTGGTGGAAGGTGATCGGCAGCGCGCCGTAGCGCAGCTGGCCGGCCAGGTCGTTGGCGGTCTTGCTGGTGAAGCTGCCGGTGATCTGCGAGTTACCGGTGAGCACGCCCTGGATCTCCGGCGCGGAGATCACCTTGTTGTCCAGGACGACCGCGACCCGGCACTTGCCGCTGTCGCCCAGCGCCGCCGCGTCACAGCCCTGGCCCTCGTTGTTGAACGCCTCACGGGTGAGGTTGGTCCACTTCTTCTGTCCCTCGCCGGTGAAGTCGAGGCTGACCACCCACTGGCCGGTCGTCTGGTCGAGCACACCGTTGGCGTCGTCGACGTCGGTGCCCAGCACCTTGGCCACGTCGAGGTAGTACTTGACCGGGCCCTCGCAGGCGACGACCTTCTGGTTCTCGTCCCGGATCGAGGCCGGGAGCCGGGCGTCGAGCTGGGCGCAGGTGATCGTCGGAACGTTGAACTGCATCTCCGGGGTGAGCGCACCGACCTCGCGGCCGGTGAGGCCACCGAAGGGCTTGAGCTTGTCGGCCAGCGTCGGGTCCTGGGTCAGGTCCGCCGGGGCCTGCAACGCGCTGGCCGCCTGCCAGGCCGCCGCGCCGACCTTCTGCTGGATGGCGGCACGCTGCTGCTCGATGCTCTGGCCACCGACACCGGGGGTGGCAGCGGGGGTCGGCGTCGCCGCCGGGGCGCTGGTGGCACCCGGGGTGGGGGTGGCGCTGGGGGCCATTCCGCCCTGACCACCACCGGTGCCGGCCGAGGCGGACACCTTCGGGGCGGCACTGCCGGTCGGGGCCGGGGTACCCGAGGCACCCGGAGCGGCGCTACCGGTCGGGGCCGGGGTGGCGGTGCCCATCGGGTTCGGGGTGGCCGGCGGCGCGACACCGCCACCGTCGGTCACCTTGATCAGCTTGCGGAACCGCAGCTCGGCCGCCGCACCGATGTCGTTGAGGTCCCGGTTCTCACCGGGCAGCGAGATCACGATGTTGCGGTTGCCCTCGACCACGACCTCGGCCTCGGCCACGCCGTAACCGTTGACCCGCTCCTCGATGATCCGCCGCGCCTCCTCCAGGTTGCGCTCGGTTGGCGGCTGACCGTCGATGGTGGTTGCCTCCAGCGTCACCCGGGTGCCGCCGATGAGGTCCAGACCGAGTTTGGGCTCCAGTCGTTCCTTCCATCCGCCGCGGGCGTCGGCGAAGAAGACCAAGAGGTAGAGGACGGCAAAGATGAGCCCGAGCACGGCTAGTTGCCGCCCTGGGCGCATCTGTCCCTGAGGTGGTGCCACGGCTGTCCTGTCTCCCTGCGCGGTTCGGCCGCTGGCGGTCCGCGGCGGCGGGCGAGACCCCGTTGCCGCCCCGGTCGCCAGGCGACGGGTGGGGCGCCGGCCTACCCGGCGACGTTGGGCCGCACCGAGCGTCGGGACATGCCGGCGCGGCCATCAGATATTTCGATACATTACCTATTCCGTCCGCTGGGGCGGAATAGGTCACTCCTTTACTTCGGCCTCTTCCACGACCGTCTCGGTCGAAGCAGCCTTGTTTACCACCCGGGCGACAGCCGGCCGCGCGTAACGCGTCTGAACGCCCGGCGCCACCTCCAGCATCACCGTTTCGTCATCGACGCCGGTGACGGTGCCATAAAGGCCACCGATGGTCACCACCTCATCACCGGGGCCGATCGAGGACTGCATCTGCTCGGCTTCCCGACGCCGCTTCTGCTGCGGCCGGATCATCATGAAATACATGACGCCGAAAAGCAGAACAATCATGAGGATCGGCATGAGACTGCCGGCGCCGCCGGTGGGCTCTGCTGCGAATAGCACGGTGTATGACCTTCCCATTGGCCCCCGACCGCACCAACGGCATCAGAGCGGAGGCAGGATCTTACGTCCTGTACAGACGGCGGCGAGTCTAATCCCTGGAACTGGGAACGCCGAAGACAGCACGGATCACGAACGGATCACGGCCGATCGGGATCCCGCGAGAACAGATCGGGCGCCGGGGCGGTACCACCACCAAATGTACCATTTGGGGGCGTGCGGCCCAGATGGCGCCAAGCCGCCTCGGTAGCCACCCGTCCCCTCGGCGTACGGGCCAACAGGCCGACCCGCACCAGGAACGGCTCGCACACCTCCTCCACCGTGTCCGGCTGCTCCCCGACCGCCACCGCCAGGGTGGATAGGCCGACCGGTCCGCCCCGGAAGGAGTCGACCAGTGCGGTCAGCACCGCCCGGTCCAGCCGGTCCAGGCCGAGATCGTCCACGTCGTAGACGCGCAACGCGGCCTGGGCGACCTCCACGGTGACCACTCCGTCGGCCCGCACCTCGGCGAAGTCGCGTACCCGGCGCAGCAGCCGGTTGGCGATCCGGGGCGTGCCCCGCGACCGGCGGGCCACCTCGGCCGCCCCGTCGTCGGTGATCGGCACGCCGAGGATACGGGCGGAGCGTTCCAGCAACGTCTTCAGTTCGTCGGGCGTATAGAAGTCGAGGTGGGCCACGAACCCGAACCGGTCGCGCATCGGGCCGGTGAGCAACCCGGCCCGGGTGGTCGCGCCGACCAGGGTGAACGGCTCGACGTCCAGCGGGATGGCGGTCGCCCCCGGACCCTTGCCCACCACCACGTCGACCCGGAAGTCCTCCATCGCGCTGTAGAGCAGTTCCTCGGCGGGCTTGGCGATCCGGTGGATCTCGTCGATGAACAGCACGTCGCCCTCGGCGAGGCTGGTCAGGATCGCGGCGAGATCGCCGGAGCGCTCGATCACCGGGCCGCTGGTGGTCCGGATGCCAGACCCCAGCTCGGCGGCGACGATGTTGGCCAGGGTCGTCTTACCGAGGCCAGGCGGGCCGCTGAGCAGGATGTGGTCCGGCGGGGCACCCCGCTTCATCGCGCCGCGCAGCAGCAGGTCGAGCTGGTCGCGTACCCGGTGCTGGGCGATGAACTCGGCCAGCCGCTTCGGCCGTACGGTCGCCTCGGCGTCCCGCTCGGCGTCACTGGCGTACGCCGACACCAACCCGTCGTGCTCGGCGGTCATCGGGTCCGACCCAGCAGCCGGATGGCCTGCTTGAGCAGGACCGGGATCGGCGGTACCGGACCGTCGAGGCTCTCCGCCACCGCGGTGACCGCCTGGTCGGCCTGTCCGGCGGTCCAGCCGAGCCCGATCAGGGCCTGCCGGACCTGCTCGGGCCAGCTGCCGACGGTGACGCCGGCCGCACCGTCGGTGCCCACCGCGACCGGTCCGATCTTGTCCCGCAGTTCCAGGACGAGCCGCTCGGCACCCTTCTTGCCGATCCCCGGTACCCGGGTCAGGGCCGCCGTGTCGGCGTTGGCGATGGCCTTGCGTACGGCGTCGGGGGGGTGCACCGCCAGCACCGCCTGCGCCAGCCGGGGGCCGACCCCGCTGGCGGTCTGGAGCAGCTCGAAGATCTGCTTCTCGTCGTCGTCGGCGAAGCCGTAGAGGGTGAGGGAGTCCTCCCGTACGACGAGGCTGGTGGCCAGCCGGGCGGCCTCACCCACGCGCAGGTTGGCCGCGGTGCCCGGCGCGCACTGCACCGACAGGCCGACCCCGCCGACCTCGATCACCACTGCGGCCGGTGACACGGCAGCGACGACCCCGCGCACGCTGGCGATCATCTCGTTCCTCCTCGTCGGACCCGGTCGGCTGCGGCGGCCAGCTTGGAGCGGGTGCCGCCGCGCCAGATGTGACAGATGGCCAGGGCCAGCGCGTCGGCGGCGTCGGCGGGCCGGGGCGGGGCGTCCAACCGCAGCAGCCGGGTGACCATCGCGGTCATCTGCGCCTTGTCGGCCTGACCGGAACCCGTCACCGCCGCCTTCACCTCGCTCGGCGTGTACGTCTGCACGGGCAGCCCGACCCGGGCCCCGGCCAGTACGGCGATCGCACTGGCCTGCGCGGTGCCCATCACCGTACGAACGTTGTGCTGGCTGAACACCCGCTCGACGGCGACGCTGGCCGGTTGGTGTCTTGCCACCAGTTCGGTCAGCGCCCGGTCCAGGTGCAGCAGGCGCAGCGGTAGCTCCTCGCCCGGATCGGTCTGCACGACGTGGTAGGCGACCAGGGTGCACGGCCGGCCGGGCAGTCCCTCGACCACGCCGACCCCGCACCGGGTCAGTCCCGGGTCGACACCCAGCACCCGCACCTCGGCCCTCCCCCCTGACACACCGACGCGTACGTGTGTTCGACACCCTACTGGTCGCCACCGACCGAAGATCCAACGACACCCCGGGGACACCGACACCCTGGGGACACCACCCGGGGACGACGACACCCGGGGACAGCGGGGACGGTCCGCCGAACGGGTCAGCGCACGGCGATGCCGGCGAGCACGGTGTCGACCACCCGCTCGGGCAGGTCGGTGTCGTCGAGTGCGGCGTGCCAGCGCAGCAGGCGCTGGAGCAGCACCGGACCGGTCAGTAGCGACATGGTCAACTCGATGTCGAGATCGGCCCGCAACTCGCCGCGGGCCACGCCCCGGCGCAGCACGTCCCGCATCAGCTGCCGCCGTGGTTCGAGCATCTCCTGGTAGAGCCGGTACTGCTCAGGACTGCGGCGGATCTCGGGCACCAGGCACGGCATGATCCGGGTGGCCCGGGGGTCCTCGTGGGAACCGACCGGACCGAGCAGGGTGACGAGGTCGTCGCGGATCGAGTGGCCGGCGGGGACCGGCGGCGGTCCCTTGAGGGTGGCCAGCGCGTCGCGGAGCAGCGCTTCCTTGCCCACCCCGGCCCGGGCCGCGATCGCCTCGATGGCGAGGGTGTCGACGGTGCTGCCCTCGGCCAGCAGGTCCAGCACCGCCTCGATGATCGCCTCGTCGGCACGGCTGCTCCGCGGTCGGCCAGGCGACCGCGGAGCAGCCGGGTCAGACGTCATGTCAGACATTCTTCCCGACCTAGGAAGTCCGGGCCAGTTCCGCCTCCCCCGCCGGCTCGACCACGACCTGCGGTCGCGCGGTCCGGCCCGGCATCCACCGCAGCACCACCAGCACGCCGAGCGCGGCGACGACCGCCGAAAGCGCCGCCGCCACGTGCATGGCGGAGACGAACGCGTCGTTGGCCGCGACGATCACATCTGCACCGACTGCCCCCAACCGCTCGGCGGCGCCGTACGCGCCGGCGATCGACTCGTTGGCGGCGTCGCGGGCGGCATCGGGCAGACCGGTGGTGGTGGGCGCGATCTCGCTGCGGTAGACCCCGGCCAGTACCGAACCGAGGACCGCGACCCCGAGCGCCCCGCCGACCTGGCGGACGGTGTTGCTGACCGCCGACCCGACACCCGCCCGTTCCCGGGGCAGCGCCGACATGATCGACTCCATGGCCGGCGGCATGATGCTGGCCATCCCGGCGCCCTGGAGGAAGAAGACGATGGCGACGATCCAGATCGGCGTCTGCGCCCCGATGAAGGCGAACGCACCGAGGGTGATCGCCACCAGCACCAGCCCGACGGCCGAGACCGCCCGGGCACCGTACCGCCTGACCAGGGTGGCGCTGCCGGGCGCGAACATCAGCTGGGCGGTGGCGAACGGCAGGAACAGCAGTCCGGTCTCCAGTGGCGTGTAGCCACGTACCAGTTGCATGTAGAAGGCGCTGAAGAACATCATGCCCATCGACGCGAAGAAGACCAGCCCGACCACGGCGATCGGAGCCGCGAACCGGGGCACCCGGAACAGCCGGACGTCCAGCGACGGGTGCTCGATGCGCCGCTCGTAGGTGATGAACGCGACCAGCACGGCGAGTCCACCGACCATCGACGCCCAGACCAGCGGTCGATCGAATCCGTGCTCGCCACCGTCGATGATGCCGTACGAGAGGGCGACCAGCCCGACCACCGACAGCAGCACGCCGACCAGGTCGATCCGGCCCGGCCGGGGGTCCCGCGACTCGGGCACCAGCAGCGCCACCGCGACCAGCCCGACCAGCAGGACCGGCACGTTGATCAGGAAGACCGAACCCCACCAGTACTGCTCCAGCAGCAGGCCGCCGAGGATCGGGCCGATGGCGACGGCGAGTCCGACCGCACCGGACCAGATGCCGATGGCCCGGGCGCGTTCCCGGGGGTCGAAGACGTTGGAGATGATCGACAGGGTCACCGGCATGATCGCCGCGCCACCGACCCCCATCAACGCCCGGGCGGCGATCAGGTGGCCGGGCTCCTGGGAGTACGCGGACAGCAGCGAGGCCAGGCCGAAGACGGCCAGCCCGATCATGAGGAAGCGCTTACGACCGAACCGGTCGCCGAGGATCCCGAAGGTGAACAGCAGGCCGGCGAAGACCAGCGTGTACGAGTTGATCGACCATTCCAACTCGCCCTGGGTGGCGCCCAGTCCGTGCACCGGATCGGCGAGGGTGCGCAGCGCGACGTTGAGGATGGTGTTGTCCAGGACCACTACCAGCAGGCTGAGGACCAGCACTCCGAGGATGGTCCATCGGCGTGGATGTCCGGTGTTCTCGTGCGGCTCCATGCGTCCGCCGTTCTCCCCCCATGGCACCGTGCCGAATTACGGCACGGACAAGTTCCGTAACCGGGAGGACGTTACAAGACAGGGAAGCGATACGGAACCGTCTCGTATCGTATGTGACGCGGCCCACCGGGCGCGAGTAGGCGGCCCACCGGGCGCGAGTAGGCGGCCCACCGGGCGCGAGTAGGCGGCGTTACCGGGCGCGAGTAGGCGGCGCAGCGGCCCCGGGCGTGGCCCACCAGCCCCGGCTGGCCGGGCTAGCGGATGTTGCCGGTGTGCCCCAACGAGTACCGGCCGGGCTGTGGCCAGATCGTCAGTCCGTGCGGGCCACGTCCGACCGGGATCCGGGCCAGGAGACGACCGTCGTCGGTGCTCATCGCGTAGACCTCGTCGTGGAAGCGGCCGGAGAGCCAGAGCACCTTGCCATCGGCGGACACGCCGCCCATGTCCGGGCTCCCACCACCGGGAATCCGCCAGGTCGTGGTCGGCTTGAGCGTCGCCAGATCGAGTACGGTGACACTTCCCTCGCCCCGGTTGGTCACGTACGCGACCCGTCCGTCCCGGCTGAAGTAGATGCCGTGCGCCCCCTCCCCGGTGGGGATGAAGTCGGGCGCTCTGGTGGCCGCCGAGTCGAAGACGTAGATCCCGTCGGCGTTCATGTCGGCCACCAGGAAGTGCCGGCCGTCCGGGGTGAGTCGGGTGTCCTGCGGCATTCCGTCCGGCACCACGTTCAGATCGAACTGTCGCACCTTCTCATACGTGACCGCGTCGAGCACCAGCATCCGGTTGGCGAACTCGCAACTGAACAGCATGGTCTTGCCGTCGGCCGAATAGTCCATGTGGTTGATGCCGGCGCACTCCGGGAACTCCACCGACTTCGTACGCTGCCACCTTCCCAGGTCGTAGAAGTCCAGGCGCTTGTACGCCTCGGCCACCACGATCGCCTGCTTGCCGTCGGGCGTGAAGTAGAGGTTGTAGACGTCCTCCAGGTTCATGAACTCGCCCGGCTTGCCGGTGCGCGGATCGATCGGAACCAGGCCACCGTCGGGTATGCGGCTGGAGGCGACGTAGAGCGTCCGCATGTCGTACGACGGCACGACGTGCTGGGGTTCCGGCCCACCGGCGAACTTGTCCACCACCCGGTAGGTGGCGGGATCGATCACGTACACGTCGTCGCTGATGGTGTTGGGCACGTAGATCAGCGGCTTGTCCTGGCGTACCTGCTCGAGCAGCATGTCCGGCCCGGCGGCGGCGTAGACGTTGGCGTTGGCCAGATAGGCGGGCATGCCGGCGATCAGCTCGTTGGCCGGTACCGGAGGGTTGCCCTTCGCACCGGCCGACTCCTCCGGTCCCGGGCTTCGCTCGGTACAGCCGGCCACCACGGACAGCACGCCCGCCAGAACTACGGCGATGCCCCTCTTCACCCTGGTCACAGCTTCCGACTTTACTAACGAATCACCTCCTTTCTCCCATTTCCCGACTATCAGCCCCGCAACCAGTTGGCCCTGTTGCCCCTTCCTCAGTCGCACTATGTACGACATGTCAGGTCAGCGCACCGTCCAACCTGCGCAACCGGCCCATCGGCCCGGCCGGATCAGTCGGACAGCCTGTCTGCGACGGTGATGCATCGAGCAGCTAGAACGGATAGCAAGTTCAGTGTCGGCACCACGGGGGAGTTCAGCCGCAACCAGCTCACACGGGTGAGGAGGACGGTTGTCCCACTTCGGCGTAGTGATTCCGACCCACCAGGGTTCACGGCTGCTGGTCCGCAGCATGACGTCCCTGGCCCGACAACGCTTCACCGGCAAGCTTGCCGTCGTTGTCGCGGTGAACGACAGTCGGGCGGACAGTTTCGCCCAGGCTCAGCGGCTCGCCCCCATGCTCACCGCCACCGGAGCGGCGTGCACCGTGATCCGTACCCCGCCGGGGCGCGGCGCCGCATTCGATGCGGCGGACCGGCACCTGCCCCCCGCACCTCGGCTCTACCTCGACCAGGACGCCACCCTCTCGCCCCGGGCCATCGCGGACCTCGCCGAGGCCCTCGCCCCCGGCACCGGTGTGCACTTCGCCGTACCGGTGCTGCGCCTGGCACCACCGCAGAGCCTGGTGTCCCGGGCCTACTACCGGGTCTGGCGCGAGTTGCCCTACGTCCGACGCTCCCCGGTCACCTTCGGCGCGTACGCGGTGTCCGAGCAGGGACGGCGTCGGTGGGGCGAGTTCCCCCGGCTGCACTCGGACGACAAGTGGGTACGTTGGCACTTCGCCCCGCACGAGCGCCGGATCGTCGAATCCGCCAGCTACGAGGTCGTGGTGCCGGACGGGTTGGCCGCGCTGGTACGGGCCCGCTGTCGTTACCACCGGGGCAACCGGGAACTCGTGACCGCAGCCAAGCTGCCGCCCCACCCGGACGACTTCGCCCGCTACCACGGCGCGCTGCGCAGCCTGGTCACCACCCCGGCACGGTGGCCGGCCGCAGCGGTGTTCCTCGCGGTGCACGGCATGGTGGCGCTGCTCCACGGCCGGCCCGGGATGCGGTGACGGTGCCGGGACCATCGGGACCGGGCGGCCCCGTACCGTCGCCCGCCTCGCGGCTGCTCGACGTCGTCGTACCGGCACACGACGAAGAGACACTGATCGGCGGCTGTCTACGGGCCGTGCTGCGCGACGCCACCGGCATCGACCTGCGCATCATCGTGGTGGCGAACGGTTGTACCGATGGCACGGCGGACGCCGTCCGCGCGGTCGGCAAGGACCTCGACACGGATCCGCCGTCGAGCGTGGCCGGGTTTGCTCCGCCGAGCCGACGGCAGATCCTGCTGGTCGAAATGCCGGTGGCGGGAAAGGCAGGCGCGCTGAACGCCGGCGACCGGCATCGGCGCGGCTGCCCGACGATCTATCTGGACGCGGACACCGTACTGACCCCGGGCACGCTGGATGCCCTGCTGACCGCGCTGGAGGCCGGTACGGCACCACGCCTGGTCGCCCCCCGACCCGTGCTGGTACGCCCGGCGGACCGCCTGGGCCGCGACTTCGCGGCGGTGTGGCTCAACCTGCCCGCGGTGGCCGGTCAGGTCGTCGGGGCGGGCTGCTACGCGGTGAACGTCGCCGGCCGGGCCCGCTGGGACACGTTCCCGGAGCTGACCGCCGACGACGCGTACGTCCGGTCGCGGTTCACGCCCGACGAACGGCTGCTGGTCGGGCCGGGCGGCTTCCTGCTGGTGCTGCCCCGCTGGCGCGAACTGATCGGGGTGGCCGACCGCTGGCGGCGGGGCAACAGCGAACTCACGGCACTGCCCGACCCCGGTCCCGCTGCCGGATCCGTGACCGCCTCGCCAGCCGCCGGAACCGGTCGTAACCTCGCCGTCGTGGCGGCCCGGCCCGGGCTCTGGCCGCACCTGCCGGGGTTCCTGCTGGTGAACTTCGCTGGCCGGCTACGCCGACGACGACGCTGGGCACGAGCCGACGGGCTGCGCGCGGCCGGTCCGCCCGGTCCACGGCCCGGCATCGTGCCGACGGTCGACGTCGTGGTCACCCACCGGCATCCGGCGGCCCTCGACCGATGCCTGGCCAGCCTCCGTTCGTCCTGGGCCCGGCTACACGTCACCGTGGTCCAGACGGCTCCGGTGCGGGATCCCGCCGTACTCGCCACGGCTGTGGAGCAGGCCGGTCGACCGGGGCACGGGGACTACCTGCTCCTGGTCGACTCCACCGTCGAACTGGCCGCCGGTGCCCTCGACGAACTCCTCGCCCTGGCCACCCGCTTCCCCGCCGCCGGGCTGTACGCCGGTCGCCCGGTCCACCGCCGACCCGACCAGGTACGCGTTGCGCGGAGGCCCCCCGGCGGGCTGCTGCTCGTCGACCGGGCGCTGTGGCACCGGTTGTCCGGCCCCACCGGGCGGCAGCACCACTGGTGGTGGCGGATCCGGCCCGATCGCGTCCGCCTCGACCTGCGCCGGAACCACCACCGGAGCCTCCACCGGGACTTCTTCCGGGACCTCCACCGCCGGGCCGGACGGCTGGGCGCGACCCCGATGTACACACCGTCGGCCGGCTACCGGCAAAGCGACCGGCCAGTGCCCCCGGAACCGTCCGCTTGACCATGACCCCGTGGCAGGGTCCACGGTGGGAGGAGAGGCCAGATCCTCGCCCGGTCGGTCCGACCACCGTCGGGCTGACCGGTCAGCCGACCGCCGCCATGATCTCGTCGGAGACGTCGAAGTTGCCGTAGACGTTCTGCACGTCGTCGGAGTCCTCCAGCACGTCGATCAGCTTGAAGATCTTGCGGGCGCCCTCCTCGTCGAGCGGCACCGTCACGCTGGGGATCAGGGACGACTCCGCCGACTCGTAGTCGATGCCGGCGTCCTGGAGAGCGGTACGGACCGGGATCAGGTCGCCCGGCTCCGAGACCACCTCGAACGCCTCACCGAGGTCGTTGACCTCCTCGGCACCCGCGTCGAGCACGGCCATCATCACGTCGTCCTCGGTCGTCCCCGCCTTGGGGACGATCACCACACCCTTGCGGGAGAACATGTACGACACCGAGCCGGCGTCGGCCAGCGAACCACCGTTACGGGTCAGCGCGGTACGCACCTCGGTGGCGGCCCGGTTGCGGTTGTCGGTCAGGCACTCGATGAGCAGGGCGACACCGTTCGGGCCGTAGCCCTCGTACATGATCGTCTGGTAGTCGGCGCCGCCGGCCTCCAGGCCGGAGCCCCGCTTGACCGCGCGATCGATGTTGTCGTTGGGGACCGAGCTCTTCTTCGCCTTCTGGATGGCGTCGTACAGGGTCGGGTTACCCGCCGGGTCACCACCGCCGGTGCGGGCCGCCACCTCGACGTTCTTGATCAACTTAGCGAACATCTTGCCGCGCTTGGCGTCGATGACCGCCTTCTTGTGCTTGGTCGTCGCCCACTTTGAGTGGCCGGACATGGATGACCTCCGTTGCTACCCCGACTCGGCGTCACCCTCCACGTCCCCCGACACCCCTCGCTGATTTCCACCGGGGTCGATCGCAAGACCTCGGCGTCCGTGGGGCGGATAGAGTGATCGCGGCCAGGTTCGGCTCCCGAAACGGGCCAATCTTACCGGCGGCTGGTTACTCCGTGACCCCGCCACCACCGCGGCCCCGTTGGTGCTGCGGGGTACTACGCCGCATTCCGGACGAGATCCACGAAGTAGCGGTGCACCCGGAGGTCACCGGTCAGCTCCGGGTGGAAGGCGGTGGCCAGCAGGTTTCCCTGCCGTACCGCGACGACCCGGCCAGCCGCCGGCCCCTCGGTGACCCGGCCCAGCACCTCCACCCCGTCGGCCACCCGTTCGACCCACGGCGCACGGATGAAGACGGCGTGGAACGGCGGCCCGGACACCCCGGTGATCTCCACCGGTGCCTCGAACGAATCGACCTGCCGACCGAACGCGTTGCGACGCACGGTCATCTCGATCCCGTCGAAGCCCCGCTGGTCGGGTCGCCCGTCGAGCACCTCGGTGGCCAGCATGATCATGCCGGCGCACGAGCCGTAGACCGGCATACCGTCGCCGATCCGCTCACGGATCGGGTCCCGTAGCCCGAACACGTCAGCCAGCTTGCTCATCGTCGTCGACTCACCGCCGGGAATGACCAGGCCGTCGACCTGGTCCAGTTCCTCGCGACGGCGGATCGGACGGGCGGTCACGCCACTGGCGTCCAACGCGTTCACGTGCTCACGTACGTCGCCCTGCAGGGCGAGCACCCCGATGACCGGTTGACCACTCACGTTTCACAACCCCCTAGGTGGTACGGCTGATCCGGCGCAAGCCGGTGTCCCACCCCAGCAAGGTGCGCCTGGTCCGGGCAGACCAGGCGCACCTGAGGGGCGATTCGGACCGGTCGGTGTCGGTCCGGGCTACCCGACTCGCAGTGGTCGACTCACCAGCCGCGCTCGGCCAGCCGGTGCGGGACGGGGATGTCGTCGACGTTGATGCCGACCATCGCCTCGCCCAGGCCACGCGACACCTTGGCCAGCACGTCCGGGTCGTCGTAGAAGGTGGTCGCCTTGACGATCGCGGCGGCCCGCTGTGCCGGGTTGCCGGACTTGAAGATCCCGGAACCGACGAAGACGCCCTCGGCGCCGAGCTGCATCATCATCGCGGCGTCGGCCGGGGTGGCGATACCACCGGCGGTGAACAGGACCACCGGCAGCTTGCCCGTCTCGGCGACCTCCTTGACCAGCTCGTACGGGGCCTGCAGCTCCTTCGCCGCGACGTACAGCTCGTCGGCGGGCAGGGAGGTGAGCCGACGGATCTCATCGCGGATCTTGCGCATGTGCATGGTGGCGTTGGACACGTCACCGGTGCCCGCCTCGCCCTTGGAACGGATCATCGCGGCGCCCTCGGTGATCCGGCGCAGCGCCTCGCCCAGGTTGGTCGCCCCGCACACGAACGGCACGGTGAAGGCCCACTTGTCGATGTGGTTGGCGTAGTCGGCCGGGGTCAGCACCTCGGACTCGTCCACGTAGTCCACGCCGAGGGCCTGAAGCACCTGGGCCTCGACGAAGTGGCCGATGCGGGCCTTGGCCATGACCGGGATGGAGACGGCGTTGATGATCCCGTCGATCATGTCGGGGTCGCTCATCCGGGACACGCCACCCTGGGCGCGGATGTCGGCCGGTACGCGCTCCAGCGCCATCACCGCGACCGCGCCGGCGTCCTCGGCGATCTTCGCCTGATCGGGGGTGACCACGTCCATGATCACACCACCCTTGAGCATCTCGGCCATCCCGCGCTTGACGCGGGCGGTGCCGACGACAGGCGTGGCGGGGGTGTTGGCAGCAGGCTGCACGGCGGATTCGGACACGGCGTTTTCGCTCCTCAGAGACGGTCGGGGCAGCTCGGTCCCGATGCTACTTCGCCGCAACCGCCCTGGCCGACAGCCAATCGACCCTCCGGTGGCCTGCACTGTGGCAACGCTCACCCGGCCGCGCAGCACGGCACGCCCTTGACAACGCTCGCCGGTACGGCAGGGATCCCCGGTGCGGCGGGGATCACGCCACCGACAGGTGCGCCGGTGTCAGGGTCGGATCGTCGACGTCGAAGTAGTGCGGGCGGTCGTGCTTGCGGGACATCCGCAGCAGCCGTACGATCGGCCGCCGACGGACAGACAGCGCATCGCGTACCAGATCGGTATGTACCTGGCGGGCGAGCGCCAACCGGCGGCTGGCCGCGACCACCGCCTCGGCCGACTGGTCGTCCGGAGCCAGTGGGGTGCTCCGCAACTGGCGGGTGAGATCGTTCTCCGCCGCCTCCCGCTCGTCCGGACCCGCGTCGAGCGCGATCCGGGCCGCCGCGTACAACTCCACCGAATAGCGTTCCTCGGCCAGCACCGCCGCTGCCGCCGCCCGACGCAGCAGGTGTGCGTCAAGCGCCCGGGCGGCGGACGCGACCCGCAGATGGAGCCGGTCCACCCGGGCCGCCGTCCAGGCCAGATACACCGAGCCCAGGACAACCACGGCGACAACGCCCACCACCCACCACATGCCCGGCATCGTAGTGTCGCTCCCCATTCCGCTCCACGAGTGCGCATCTGCGCCTCGACGCTGCTCCGACCGTGCCACCCGCGGTCCTGGTCAGCGCGGTCCGGTCCACTCCTCGTCGATCACCCGGCCGTTGGTGGCCTCGATCGCCGTCTCGTATACCTCAAGAACCCGGCGGGCAACCACCGGCCAGTCGAACGACGCCACCACCTGCTTACCGCATGCCGACAACTCGGCCCGGCCGGCCGGATCATCCAACAGTTCGGCCAGCGCCCGCTGGAGCGCCACGGGATCACCGGTGGTGAAGAGGCGACCCGCGCGCCCACCGTCCAGTACCCGGCGGAACGCGTCAAGATCGCTGGCCACCACTGTCGTACCGGCCGCCATCGCCTCGGTGAGGATCATTCCGAACGACTCGCCACCGATGTTCGGGGCAACGTAGAGGTCCACGCTGCGTAGCATCCGCGCCTTGTCCTCCTCGGAGACCATGCCGAGAAAGGTGATCCGGTCCCGTAACGCGGGTGGTACCCCCTCGTGCAGGTCCGCCACATCGCCCGGCCCGGCCACCAGCAGACGCAGTCCGGGCCGTTGCGCGGCCAGCGCCACGAACGCCTCCCGAAGCACCGGGAAACCCTTGCGCGGTTCGGTGAACCGGCCCAGGAACCCCAGTGTGCCGCCCTCCCCCAGGCCGCACGGCCCGGGCCAACCGGGCAGCGCCGGCGCATCGGCGAACTTGGCCACCGCGACCCCGTTTGGGATCTCCACCGCACCCCCGTCCAGGTGCTCGACCTGGACCTTCCGGGCCAACGCGCTGACCGCGATCCGACCGGTGATCCGTTCCAGCACCAACTGCAGAATGCCCTGGGCGGCGGCCAACGCCTTGGATCGGGTCATCGCGGTATGGAAGGTGGCCACCACCGGTCCCCGGGAGGACAGAACGGCCAGCAGGGACAGGCTGAGCACGAACGGCTCATGGACGTGCAGCACGTCGAAGTCGCCCCGGGCCAGCCAGCGGCGTACCCGGGCGGTGGAGACCGGGCCGAACGTGATCCGGGCCACCGAGCCGTTGTAACGGACCGGAACCGACCGGCCGGCCGGCACCACGTACGGCGGATGCGGACCGTCCTCGTCCGCCGGGGCCAGCACGCTGACCTGGTGGCCGAGGCCGATCAACGCCTCGGCGAGATCCATGATGTGGTTCTGCACCCCACCCGGCACGTCGAAGGAGTACGGGCACACGATGCCGATGCGCACTGCGCCCCTCCCCCTCAGGCCGGCCCGGGTGTGGTCGGCGGACTCACCGCGGTCGACTCTCCCGGTAGCGGACCCGGGATCGGGTCTCCCACCTGCGTGCCCACCACGGACGCCTCGACCGGGGACGCTGGTGTCCCTGTCGAGTCGAGCCACATCCGCTGCAACATGTGCCAGTCTTCCGGATGGCGGGCGATGCCGGCGGCCAGCCGATCCGCCACGCGCTGGGTGAGCAGCCGAACCCGTTGGTCGAGTGACCCGCTGTCCGGATCGGGCACGTCGAGCGGGCCCTCCAGCACGCCACACGCCGCGTCCGGTTCATACCACAGCGACGCGACGTAGAGCGGCGCTCCGGTACGGATCGCCAGCAACGCCGGACCGGCCGGCATCCGGGTACGGCCGTCGAAGAAGTCCACCTCGACGCCCCGCGCCGACATGTCCCGGTCGGCCAGCAGCGGCACCACGTGACCGGCCCGCACCCGGTCGACCAGCACTTCGAACGGCGGTCGGTCACCACCGGTGGCCGGAACGATCTCCATTCCCAGGCCCTGCCGGAACGCGAGGAAGCGCTCGTAGATCGCCTCGGGCTTGAGCCGCTCGGCGACCGTGGTCAACGGCCAGCCCATGGCGGCCACCCAGGCCCCCGCCGCGTCCCAGTTACCGGAGTGCGGCAGCGCGATCACCGCTCCCCGACCGGCGGCGACGTCGGCGGCCAGCAGTTCCTCCCCCTGTAGGCGGAACCCCTGGCGTACCTGCGCCCGGGACAGCGACGGCAGGCGGAACGCCTCCATCCAGTACCGGGCGTAGGAGCGGAGTGCCCGCCGGGTCAACTCGTCGAACTCGGCGGGCGGCAGCTCCGGGCCGACCACCCGGCGCAGGTTCGTGGCGAGTCTCGCCGTACCCTTGCCGCCCTTGCGGTGGGCGTAGTCGGCGCCCGCCCGGAAGGCCGCCGCCGCTACCGGCCGGGGCAGCAGCCGGACGAGCCGCCAGCCGGCGAGGTAGCCGAGTTCGACCGGGTTCATGCGTCGACGCCCATCTCGGCCCGCTGGGCCTGGCGGTGGACGTGGGCGATCCGCTGCCCGACGGTGATCACCGACAGGACCGCCAGCACCCAGAGCGCCGCGGTGAGCCCCCAGTCGACGACCGCGCTGAGCAACGCGCCGACACCGACGGCGATCAGCCGCTCGGTACGTTCGGCGAGGCCGACGTTGCAGGTCATCCCGAGGCCCTCGGCCCGCGCCTTGACGTACGAGACGACCTGACCGGCAACCAGACAGATGACGGCCGCCACCACTCCCCAGGAGTCGCCCTGGGTGGCCAGCCAGTAGGTCACCGAACCGAAGATGGCCCCGTCGGCCACCCGGTCCATGCTCGAATCCAGGAAGGCACCGAACTTCGTGGCACCGCCACGCATCCGGGCCATCGTCCCATCGAGCAGATCGGTGAGCGCGAACAGGGTCACGATGAGTGCGCCTGCCACGAGGTGCCCTCGGGCACCGAAGCCGATCGCGCCGATGAGCACACCGACGGTACCCGCCACCGTGACCGCGTTCGGGGACACCCCGCTACGCAGCAGGCCGCGGGCGACCGGCTCGACAACGCGGGTCATGCCCGCTCTGGCCGACACTTGGAAGATCTTCGCCATGGCGGTCTCACGATAACGGGCGCCGCCCGGCGGCGGCACGCACGGTGGTCCCTACTTCGCGTCGTGACGTTGTAGACAGCCCGGCGCTTACTTCGTGTCGTGGGGTTGTGCACAGCCCGGCACGGGTGTGGGATCTCAATGGGGGCGTGAGGCACCTCACCCGGCTACCCCGCACGTTCCCGGCACCCAACAGGCCACCCGAGGATATCGCCGCAGGAATCGCCCGGCAGGTTCCCCGTCGCGCGCGGCGGTCGCCACCATCCAACGGCAGAGGGAGGTGCGCCCGAATGGCGCAGAAGAATCAGGAGAGGGGATCCACCGGCCCGACGCCGGTGGTCACCGAGCCCGGCATGGTCCGCAACGTGGTGCTCGTCGGCCACTCCGGTGCCGGCAAGACGACCCTGGTCGAGGCGCTCCTGGCCATGACCGGCGCGGTCAGCCGCGCGGGCACTGTCGCGGACGGCACCACGGTCAGCGACCACGACCCCGCCGCGATCCGCCAGCAACGCTCGGTAAGCCTGGCCTGCGCGCCGATCGTGCACAACGACGTGAAGATCAACCTGTTGGACACTCCCGGCTATGCGGACTTCGTCGGGGAGCTGCGGGCCGGCCTGCGGGCCGCCGACGCCGCCCTGTTCGTCGTATCGGCCGTGGACGGCATGGACGCGGCCACCGTCGCCCTGTGGGAGGAGTGCGCCTCGGTCGGGATGCCCCGGGCTGTCGCCGTCGCCCGGTTGGATCATCCGCGAGCGGACTTCGACGAGACGGTGGCCCTGTGCCAGCGGGTCTTCGGCGACAACGTGCTCCCGCTCTACCTGCCGATGCTCGGTGACGACGGGGTCTCCGTCGCCGGACTGCTGGGGCTGGTCACCCGCCGGGTCTTCGACTACTCGGCCGGTCCGGTGGTCGTACGGGAGCCGGACCCGGAGCACCTGCCCGCCATCGCCGAGTCACGGGACGAGCTGATCGAGGGCATCATCGCCGAGAGCGAGGACGAGACCCTCATGGACCGCTATCTCAGCGGCGAGGAGATCGACGTCCAGTTGCTGATCACCGATCTGGAGAAGGCGGTCGCCCGGGGCCACTTCTACCCCGTGGTGCCGGTGTGCGCCGAGACCGGGGTCGGGCTCGACCGCCTGCTGGCGGTGCTGACCGAGGGGTTCCCCTCGCCGCTGGAGCACGAACTGCCCGCCGTCACCGGGGTGGACGGCTCGCCGAGACCGCCGCTGGCCTGCGACCCGGACGGGCCGCTGGTCGCCGAGGTCGTGAAGACCACCATCGACCGGCACGTCGGCCGGGTGTCGCTGGTCCGGGTCTTCTCCGGCACCCTACGACCGGAGCAGACCGTACACGTGTCCGGGCACGGCATGGCGGAGCGTGGCCACCCCGACCACGACGCCGACGAGCGGATCGCCCACATCTACTCGCCGCTGGGTGCGGCCCTGCGCGAGGTGTCGGCGTGTCTGGCCGGTGACCTCTGCGCGATCACCAAGTCCGGGACCGCCGAGACCGGTGACACCATCTCCACCAAGGAGAACCCGCTGCTGATCGCGCCGTGGGACATGCCGGAGCCGCTGTTGCCGGTGGCGGTGGTCGCCAAGACCCGCTCCGACGAGGACGCCCTGGCCAAGAACCTGGCCCGGCTGGTCGCCGGCGACCCGACCCTGCGTCTGGAGCGCAACCCGGAGACCCACCAACTGGTGCTGTGGTGCATGGGCGAGGCGCACGCCGACGTGGTGCTGGACCGGCTTCGCGCCGGTGGGGTCGACCTGGACACCGAACCGGTACGGATCGCGCTGCGGGAGACGTTCGCCGCCGGTTCCAAGGGTCACGGCCGGCACGTCAAGCAGTCCGGTGGACACGGTCAGTACGCCGTGTGCGACATCGAGGTGGAGCCGCTGCCCAGGGGCAGCGGCTTCGAGTTCGTCGACCGGGTGGTCGGCGGCGCGGTGCCGCACAACTACATCCCGTCGGTGGAGAAGGGCGTACGCACCCAGATGGAACGGGGCATCGTCGCCGGCTACCCGGTCGTCGACCTGCGGGTGACCCTGTTCGACGGCAAGGCGCACAGCGTCGACTCCTCCGACGCGGCGTTCCAGACCGCCGGTGCCCTGGCGCTACGTGACGCGGCCGAGAAGGGGCAGATGACCCTCCTCGAACCGGTGGACAACGTGGTCATCAAGGTCCCCGACTCGTTCGTCGGCGCGGTGATGAGCGACCTGTCCGGCCGACGCGGCCGGGTCCTCGGAACCGAGCCTGACGAGAGTGGTGAGCGGACCCTGGTCCGGGCCGAGGTTCCCGCCACCGAGCTGCTGCGGTACGCGGTCGAGCTGCGCTCGATGACCTCGGGTACGGGCAGCTTCCGCCGCGAGTTCGCCCGCCATGATCCGATGCCCACCCACCTCGCCGACCAGGCCCGCAAGGTCGCGATGACCAGGGAGTGACTCGGGCGTGTCGCCGGCGTGTCGGGGTGCGGGTACCTGATCACCAGGATCTTGGGCACCTCGCCCCGGCAGAGGCGACACCGGTGGCCCGGTCAGCCGACCCAGGTGGACGGGGACACTGACGGTCATTGCTGGCGAGCGCTTCCGACGCGCGCCCGGGACGGGCGCGTTCGAGGGGCTCGCCAGACTGGTCGACGCGAGGGCCGGCGGCCCCGAGGCGACGATCAGGTCGGCCAGACGTCGGCCAGCAGGTCACGGGTGTCGGCCAGCAACTGGGGCAGCACCTTGGTCTGGCCGATCACCGGCATGAAGTTGGAGTCGCCGCCCCACCGGGGCACCACGTGCTGGTGCAGATGGGCAGCGATGCCGGCGCCGGCCACCCCACCCTGGTTCATTCCGATGTTGAACCCGTGCGCGTTGCTGACCTGCCGGATCACCCGCATCGCGGTCTGCGTCGCGGCCCCCAGCTCGGCGGTCTCGGCCGGATCCAGGTCGGTGTAGTCGGGCACGTGGCGGTACGGGCAGACCAACAGGTGCCCGGGGTTGTACGGATAGAGGTTGAGCACGACGAAGACGTGCTCCCCCCGGGCGACCACCAGGCTCTCCTCGGCGGGCCGCCCGGGCGCCAGGCAGAACGGACAGCCAGCCGGTTGCTCGTAACCACCAGCGGGCCGGTCACCCCCCGAGATGTAGGTCATCCGATGCGGCGTCCAGAGCCGCTCCAACCCGTCCGCCATGCTGGTGCCCGCGTCCCGTTCCACCCCTGTCACATCGCCGATCCTACGGTTCGGCGAATACACCGGCGCCCACCCGTCGCCGGCCTGCCCGGGAGTCCCGTCCGGACGAGTCGCTCGAAATGATGTCCACGAATGAAGACTCTTGACCGTCAATTGTCAGCGCGATGAAGCTTTTATTCATTTCCAGCATGACATCGATCGATGGAGGACTCCGTGGTTCGACGTATGAAACCCATGCTCAGGCGCATCGGCAGACTCCTGGCTGCCGGTGTTCTCACCGCCGCCACCGCGCTGGTCGGTGTCGTCGCCACCGGCTCACCCGCGCAGGCTGACGGCTGCTACACCTGGGGGCGTGCCCTCACCTACGGAATGACCGGTGAGGATGTACGGCAACTCCAGATCCGCATCTCCGGCTACCCGGGCTACAACTCGGTCCTGGCGCTCGACGGCTCGTTCGGGCCCGCCACCCGGTCCGCCCTGATCCGGTTCCAGCAGGCGTACGGCCTGTCCGCCGACGGTGCGGCCGGTCCGCAGACGTTCAGCAAGCTGTACGCCCTGCAGGACAACGACTGCACCCCGATCAACTTCACCTACCCCGAGTTGAACGGCTGCAACAGCACCTGGTCCGGCGGGGCGGTAGCCGCCGGCACGGCCCGGTTCAACGCGCTGGTGTCGATGTGGAAGCTGCAGGCGCTCCGACACGCGCTCGGTGACCAGTCGATCCGGGTCACCAGCGGATTCCGCAGCTATTCGTGCAACAGTGCGGTCGGTGGCAGCGCGAACAGCCGCCACCTCTACGGTGACGGGGTCGACCTGGGTGCCGGACCCCACTCCCTGTGCCGCCTCGCCCAGCAGGCCCGTTACCACGGCTTCCGGGAGATCCTCGGTCCGGGTTACACCGGGCACGGTGACCACGTCCACGTTTCCAACTCGCCGGTCCGGCTCTGGTCCGCCCCCAACTGCGGGGTCTGACCTGCCAGAAGCGCCAGGAAGGACCCCTTCTTCCACAAAGGGGTCCTTCCTGACATCACCTACTCGGCGGTCGGACCGGCATTCGTCCGGGACCGAACCACCTCGACGACGTGCGCCACCGCCTCGGCCAACGGCACCCCGTTGCGCTGCGAGCCGTCCCGGTACCGGAACGACACCGTACCGGCCTCGACATCGGCGTCACCGGCGATCGCCATGAACGGGATCTTCTGCTGCTGGGCGTTACGGATCTTCTTCTGCATCCGGTCGTCGGAGGCGTCGACGTCGGCCCGGACCCCCTCGGCCCGCAGCGCCGCCACGAACTCGTCCAGGTAGCCGGTGTGCTCCTCCCGGATCGGGATGCCGACCACCTGAACCGGCGCCAGCCAGGCCGGGAACGCCCCGGCGTAGTGCTCGGTGAGCACCCCGAGGAAGCGCTCGATCGAGCCGAACTTCGCCGAGTGGATCATCACCGGCTGCTGCCGGGTGCCATCCGCCGCCTGGTACTCCAGCCCGAACCGGGCCGGCTGGTTGAAGTCGTACTGGATGGTCGACATCTGCCAGGTCCGGCCGATGGCGTCCCGGGCCTGCACGGAGATCTTCGGACCGTAGTAGGCCGCGCCACCCGGATCGGCAACCAGCTCCAGGCCGGTCTCCAGGGCGACCTCCTCCAGCACCCGGGTCGCGTTCTCCCACTCCTCGTCCGAACCGATGAACTTGTCCGACTTCGGGTCCCGGGTCGAAAGCTCGATGTAGAAGTCGTCCAGGCCGAAGTCGCGCAGCAGCCCGAGGATGAAGTTGAGCAGGTGCCGGATCTCGCCCGGGGCCTGCTCCGGGGTGACGTACGAGTGCGAGTCGTCCTGGGCGAAGCCGCGCACCCGGGTCAGGCCGTGCACCACGCCGGACTTCTCGAAACGGTAGACCGAGCCGAACTCGAACAGCCGCAGCGGCAGGTCCCGGTACGACCGCCCGCGCGCGCGGTAGATCAGGTTGTGCATCGGGCAGTTCATCGCCTTGAGGTAGTAGGCGCTGCCCTCCAGCTCCATCGGCGGGAACATCGTTTCGGCGTAGTACGGCAGGTGGCCGGAGGTCTCGAAGAGCCCCTGCTTGGAGACGTGCGGGGTGCCGACGTACTCGAAGCCCTCCTCGATGTGGCGGGCCCGGACGTAGTCCTCCATCTCCCGCTTGATCACCCCACCCTTGGGGTGGAAGACCGGCAGGCCCGAGCCGAGTTCGTCGGGGAAGCTGAACAGGTCCAGATCGCGGCCGAGCTTGCGGTGGTCGCGGCGGGCCGCCTCCTCCAGCAGCTTCAGGTACGCCTTCAGCGCGTCCCGGGTCGGCCAGGCGGTGCCGTACACCCGCTGTAGCTGCGGGTTCTTCTCCGAGCCGCGCCAGTAGGCGGCGGCCGAGCGCATCAGCTTGAACGCCCCGATCAGGCGGGTGCTCGGCAGGTGCGGCCCCCGGCACAGGTCCGACCAGCAGACCTTGTCCTCGTTGGCGGCGAGGTTGTCGTAGATGGTCAGCTCACCACCGCCGACCTCCATCACCTCGCCGGCGTCGAGCCCGACACCGACCCCGGCATCGGCGCCCTTGACGTCGACCAGCTCCAGCTTGTACGGCTCGGCGGCCAGCTCGGCCTTCGCCTCGTCCAGGCTCTCGAACCGGCGCCGCCGGAACCGCTGCCCGGACTTGATGATCTCCTGCATCCGCTTCTCGAGCTTGGCGAGATCCTCGGGCTGGAACGGCTTGTCGACCGCGAAGTCGTAGTAGAAGCCGTTGTCGATCGCCGGGCCGATGCCGAGCTTGGCCTCGGGGAAGATGTCCTGCACGGCCTGGGCGAGTACGTGGGCGGTGGAGTGCCGCAGCACGTTGAGCCCGTCCGGCGAGTCGATGGCGACCGGCTCTACCGGGGTGTCGCTGTCGGGCACCCAGTCCAGGTCACGCAGCCCACCTTCGGGGTCGCGGACCACCACGATCGCGGTCGGGCCGCTGGTGGGCAGGCCCGCCGCGGCCACCGCGTCGGCCGCCGTCGTCCCGGCCGCGACGACGACGGGGTCGGTCACGACAGGGGTACGGGGTGATGACACGGTGACTCCTTCGTTGGGAACACAGCGCGGGCGGCACCCGCACTTCGGCTCCTGCGATGCTATCGGTCCGGTTTTCTTCACCTCGCGCCGATGCGGCCGTTAGATTGACGCGGTGGGACCGTCGGACGTGGTCAACGCCCTGCAACGCAGGTACGCGACATACTTCGCCACCCGGCCGGCAATGCCGTTCGCGGTGGGCACGGCCGGTTCACCGGCGCACGTATTCGGCAGTGGCGATCCACTGTTCACCATCACCATCACCGACCCGAGAGGCGCGAAGGCCCTCGCCGGGCTGGACCAGTTCGGGGTGGCGGTCGCCTATCTACAGGGCTGGCTCGACGTCGAGGGTGACCTTGCCGCCGCGCTGAGGATGCGCGGCTTCTTCCCCGACTTCCACCCGCTGTCGTGGCTGGGCCGGTTCCTGCCGGCGCTGCTGCGCGGTGGGCGTCACGAGGACGACCGTCGGACGATCTCCCACCACTACGACGAGGACTCCGAGTTCTTCCTCACCTTCCTCGACACCCGGCACCGCTGCTACACCGAGGGGGTCTTCGTCTCCGACGACGAGCCGCTCGAGGACGCGATGACCCGGAAGATGGACCTCGCCCTGGATGCCATCGCGGTCCGACCGGGCGACCATGTCCTGGAGGTCGGCGGGGGCTGGGGCGCCTTCGCCGAGCATGCCGCCCGCCGCGGGATCAACGTCACCACGACCACGCTGTCCCGGGAGTCCGAACGCTTTCTCACCGAACTCTTCGAACGTGAGAACCTGCCGGTACGGGTGGTCCGCCAGCACATCTTCGGCTACTCCGCCGACCGGCGGTACGACGCGATCGTCAACATGGGCGTCACCGAGCATCTGCCCGACTACCGGACCACCCTGCGCAAGTACGCCGAGCTGCTACGCCCGGGTGGGCGGGTCTACCTGGACGCACTGGCGATGCGCCGCAAGCACATCGCGTCGACGTTCATGAAGCGGTACATCTATCCCGGGGCGTCGGCCCCACTGCTGCTGCACCAGTACCTGCGTCAGGTGGCCCACTCGCCGTTCGAGTTGCTCAGCCTCGCCGACGATCGCCACAACTACTACCTGACCTGCCGGGAGTGGGCCAAGCGGCTCGACGCGGCCCAGGAGAAGATCGTGGCGAACTGGGGTGAGCCGCTCTATCGCCGCTTCCGGCTCTTCCTGTGGGGATCCGCGGCCGGCTTCGACACCGGGCTGGTGCAGGCGTACCGCTGGATCCTCCGTCTCCCCTGACCGGGTTTAGCTGCCGCCGACGGGGCTATACCGCCACGTACCGCTGTGACCTCGTGGCCGGTCGTGCCTGTCGTGCCCCCAGTGTCCGGTGGTGGCTTCGGTGACGTCGTGCCTGCTGTGACGTACTTGCAGAGGGGGACCGATGGCAGTTCCGACCGAGGAGTTCTTCAGCGCGATCAACCAGCGCCGAATCGATCGGCTACCCAGAAGCGTCGAAGGAACACTCCGGTTCGACCTCGCGACCGATGCGGGTCTGGATCGCTGGTTCGTCACCCTGAACGACCAGAACGTGTGGGTCTCGCAGGAGGCAGATCGGGAAGCCGACTGCGTCGTACGTGGTGATCGGACGGCGTTCGACCAGATCGTCAGCGGGGAGACGCAACCGGCGGCGGCGGTGCTGCGGAACGAGATCTCATCGCAGGGTGAGCTGGAGCTGTTCATCAATTTCCTTCGCCTCATTCCCGGGCCACCCGTCGCCCGCCATCCCCGGGCAATGGTGAACGCGGAGAGGAAGCAGCCATGAACGAGGATCTTGTCAGCATCATCGACGGCAGCAGCTTCGTGGTCAGTGACAAGAGCGGGGACATCGACGCCTCCCCCAGCGTGCCGACCGGCATGTTCCTGTACGACACACGCTTCCTGTCCAAGTGGCATCTCACGATCGACGGCGAGCGGCTCAACCCGCTTTCCGTCGACGACATCCAGTATTTCGAGACCCGGTTCTTCCTCGTACCGGGGGAACCGACCCACTACGTCGACGCGAAGATCTCGGTGATCCGGCAGCGCACCATCGGCGGCAGTTTCAACGAGGTGTTGACGATCCTCAACCACAAGAACGAACCAGCCGAACTCACCGTCCGGGTGGAGGCGGCCAGTGACTTCGCGGACCTCTTCGAAATCAAGGACATCCAGCACAAGAAGGGAAAGTCCTACACCCGGGTCGAGGGCAACCTGCTACGGCTCGGCTACCAGCGAGAAAGGTTCCGACGCGAGACCCTGATCACGTCGAGCCAACCCGCGCAGGTCGACGAGCAGGGCCTGACGTTCACCGTACGGATCGAGGCCCACGACAGTTGGCACACCGAGCTTCAGGTCAACACCCGGGTCGAGGCTGCGGGTGGACGGGACATCCGCGAGGGGATACGCCACAACCCGGACTGGGTCAAGGCCACCATGCAGGAGAAGCTGGACCGGTGGCTGGCCGATGCGCCCGTCCTGAACTGTGACAACAAGCAACTGTCGGCCGCGTACCAGCGCAGTCTGGTCGACCTCGCCGCCCTGCGCTACCAGCCGCTGGGCGCGACCGGCCAGACCATGCCCGCCGCCGGTCTGCCCTGGTTCATGGCGCTGTTCGGGCGGGACAGCGTCTTCACCAGTCTCCAGGCGCTTCCGTACATCCCCGAACTCGCCGAGACGACGCTGCGCGTGCTGTCACTGCTGATCGGTACCCGACTGGACGACTTCCGCGACGAGGAACCGGGCAAGATCCTCCACGAGATGCGTAACGGCGAGTCAGCGGCGTTCGAGGAGCAGCCGCACTCGCCGTACTACGGCAGCGCCGACAGCACCCCCCTGTTCCTCATCCTGCTCGACGAGTACGAACGCTGGACCGGCAACGGTGCACTGATCCGGGAACTGGAGACCGACGCCCGGGCAGCGCTGCACTGGATCGACGAGTACGGCGACATCCTCGGGAACGGCTACATCTGGTACGAACGCCGCAACACGAAGAACGGCCTGGAGAACCAGTGCTGGAAGGACTCCTGGGACGGGATCTCGTATCGGGACGGCCGCCTGCCGGCCTTCCCCAGAGCCACCTGCGAACTCCAGGGGTACGCGTACGACGCCAAACGGCGCTGTGCCCGGCTCGCCCGCCAGTTCTGGAACGACCCGGCACTCGCCGAGCGGTTGGAACGCGAGGCGGCCGAACTCAAGCAGCGGTTCCACCGCGACTTCTGGGTGGCCGACGGTGAGTACTACGCGGTCGGCCTCGACATCGAGGGCAATCCGGTGGACTCGCTCACCTCGAACATGGGGCACCTGCTGTGGAGCGGGATCCTCGACTACGAGCATGCGCAGAAGGTCGCCGCGCACCTGGTGGGGCCGAGGCTCTTCTCCGGCTGGGGGATACGCACCCTGGCCAAGGGCGAGGGACGGTACAACCCGGTCGGCTACCACGTGGGGACGGTCTGGCCGTTCGACAATTCGATCATCGCCTGGGGGTTGCGCCGGTACGGGTTCGCCGAGGAGGCGGGCCTGATCGCGGAAGGCATGATCGAAGCTTCGAAGTACTTCCACGGGCGCCTGCCGGAGGCGTTCGCCGGTTACGACCGGACCCTGACCAAGTATCCCGTCGAGTATCCGACCGCCTGCAGCCCGCAGGCCTGGTCCGCCGGAACCCCGCTGCTGTTGCTGGCCGTGATGCTCGGTCTGCAACCGTGTGAGGAACACCTTGTCGTCGTCCCGGCGCTGCCGAAGGAGATGGGCCGGATCGAGCTGTTGAACATTCCCGGGCGGTGGGGCCGGGTCGACGCGTTCGGACGGGGCCAGGTCGACTCGTCGTCACACCACCACCGGCACGCCCACTACCCGGTCTGATCCACGTTCCGGGGGCCACCGGAGCACCGTCGATCCGGCGACACCGGCCAACTCACCCGGGCGGTGCCACCGGGTGCCCGCGACGCACAGTACGGTCTCTACGTGGCCACGGTGCTCCTGGTAGAGGACGACCATGTCGTCCGAGGCGCAATGCTGCGTTCCCTGGCTGACCGCGGTCACTCGGTTCACGCGGTTGGTACTGCGCTCGACGCGCTGCGTCGGGTGGCCGCAGAGGTCCCGGACCTGGTCGTACTCGATCTCGGCCTACCGGACCTCGACGGCGCGGACGCGTTACGGATGCTACGGGGCATCACCGACGTACCGATCATCATCGCCACCGCCCGTGACGACGAGCAGGGGATCGTCCGGCTGCTCCGGGCCGGGGCGGACGACTACATGGTCAAGCCGTTCACCGGCGCGCACCTGGACGCCCGGATCACCACCGTGCTCCGGCGGGCCGGGCGGGCCAGTCGCGTCGTGCCGCCGGCGGTACACGAGGTGGGCGGGTTACGGATCGACGTCGGCGAACGCAGCGCCCAGCTCGACGGGGTGCCCCTGGCGCTGACCCGCAAGGAGTTTGACCTGCTGGCTTACCTAGCCGCACGACCTGGCCGGGTAGTCTCCCGGCGGGAGTTGTTGGAGGAGGTATGGCGGCAGCCATCGGTCGGCGAAGACCAGACAATCGACGTACATCTATATTGGCTTCGTCGCAAACTGGGCGAGTCCGCAGCGAAGCCCCGTTACCTGCACACCGTGCGGGGAGTCGGATTCCGGCTGGTGGCACCGGACTGAGGCGGGCCCTGGCCTACCTCGGGGCCGGCATGACCACCATCATCGCCCTGGCGTTCCTGATCCCGCTCGGCATCGTGCTCCAGCGCGAGGCCCGGGAGGAGGCGATCGCCGACGCCGCCGGCCGGAGCGCGACGGTGGCCGGCGCACTGCTGGTCAGCACCGAGCCGGCGACGCTCGACCGGGTGATCGACGCGACCGGCGGTGACCCCGCCGGTCGGCCGGTGGTGCACGGTCTGACCGCCAACGCCGCGCCCCGATCCGGTGGCGGGGACACAGCCGGCGACAGTCGGGCCCGATCCCGTGGCGAGGACGTGACGAGAGCCATCCAGGGGCGCACACCGCTCGTCGTCGACGTGCCCGGCGGGGTCGTCCGGCTGGAGCCGGTGCCGCTGACCGACCGGGTCGTGGTGGTCGAGGTCTTCGTCCCCGACGCGGTGTTGCACGAGGGTGCCGGCGGCACCTGGCTGATGCTGCTGGTCGTCGCGGTGGGCCTGGTGGTGGTCTCGGTGATCGTCGTGGATCGGCTGGCGGCCCGGGCGGTGGCCTCGGCCCGGGGCCTGGTCAAGGCCGCGCTGGCCGTCGGTGACGGTGACCTCGACGTACGGATCCAGCCCAGCGGGCCGCGCGAACTGGCCGAGGCGGGCTACGCCTTCAACCGGATGGCCGACCGGCTGGTCACCTCCCGAACCGACGAACGTGAACTGGTCGCCGACCTGTCCCACCGGCTGCGCACCCCGCTGACGGTGCTGCGGCTGGACGCCGACGCACTCGACTCCGACGACACCAGCGCCGGCTCGTTCAGCGATGCGGAACTCGACCGGAGGCGGACCATCCGACGGATCCGCCAGGCGATCGCCACGCTCGAAGGCGAGGTCGACGTCCTGATCAACACGACGCGGAAAACCGTCACGCAGGACACCGGACCGGCGATGTGCGACGTCAGCGAGGTGGTCCGCGACCGGATGGTGTTCTGGGCCGCGCTGGCCGGCGACCAGAACCGACCGCACAAGGTCCTCGGGGCGCAGCTGCGCATCCCCGTACGGGTCCCCCGGGCGGAACTCGCCGCCGCGTTGGACGCGGTGCTCGGCAACGTCTTCCGGTACACCCCGCAGGGCACCGCGTTCGAGGTGGTGGTCTCCCGGCGGGACGGCTACGTGGCGGTCCGGGTGGACGACGCTGGGCCGGGCATCGCCGACCCGGACCGGGCGCTCCGCCGAGGGGCCAGTGATCAGGGCTCCACCGGCCTCGGACTCGACATCGCCCGGCGGGTCGCCCAACAGGCCAACGGCTCGGTGAGCATCGACCGGGCCCGGATGGGCGGTGCGAGCGTGGTGATGCTGTTGGCCGACGCGGAGGCAGCGCCACGCCAGATGAGCCGGTTCGGGCTGGTTGGCCGCCTGGCCCGGGAGCGGGATCCCGGCAACCGTCGTTGGCCCCGGCCCCGCGCTACGGACAATTGACCGGCGTCAGCAGCAACGGTCCACCCAATCTTTCCGCTCCAACAGGTCTGTCTTATTTCTGGCTTAACGCACTGTCGGCCACTTCCGTACGGTGGCAACATCGCTGTCGACCGAAATTGGTTTCGCCGGATAAACACCCTCATTCGCCTCACCGGTCCGGTGAAGCCATGCGCGCGGCGGGCTGCGGCCCTCAACCATAAGCGCCCGCCGCGCGCCC
>NZ_JBHTMP010000058.1:0-41174 GCF_042679305.1 Micromonospora sonneratiae
CCCCGCTGCCCCGGCCACGCCGGCTCCGCAGCCGGGTGCGTCCTACGCCACCCCGGCGGCTGCCACGGAGAAGTCCGACCAGCCGACCCGTACCGAGCAGGCCGCACAGCCGGCGGCCTCGACGGCCACCACCGCCCCCGCCGCCGCCCAGGCGACCGGTGAGGACGCAGCCGGGTACGTCACCCCGCTGGTCCGTAAGCTGGCCAGCCAGCACGGCGTCGACCTGTCGACGGTGACCGGCACCGGTGTCGGTGGCCGGATCCGTAAGCAGGACGTGCTGGACGCAGCGGAGCGGGCCAAGAAGGCCGCCCAGCCGGCACCGCAGGCTGCCCCGGCGGCAGCAGCACCGGCAGCCGCACCGGCCGTCAAGCCGCAGCCGAGCCCGATGCGGGGCCGTACCGAGAAGCTGCCCCGGATCCGCGCCGTCATCGCCCGGCGGATGCAGGAGTCCCTGCACGAGATGGCGCAGCTGACCACCGTGGTCGAAGTGGACGTCACCAAGGTGGCGCAGCTGCGGGCCCGGGCCAAGGACGCCTTCCTGCAGCGGCACGGCGTGAAGCTGTCGTTCATGCCGTTCTTCGCGCTGGCCGCCGTCGAGGCGTTGCAGACCTACCCGATCGTCAACGCCCGGATGGACCTCGACGCCGGAACGATCACCTACCCGGAGGCGGAGCACCTGGGCATCGCGGTCGACACCGAGCGCGGGCTGATGGTTCCGGTCATCCACAACTCCGGTGATCTGAACCTCGCTGGCATCGCCCGGCGGATCGCGGACCTGGCCGACCGTACCCGGACCAACAAGATCAGCCCGGACGAGATCGCGGGCGCGACCTTCACGCTGACCAACACGGGCAGCCGGGGCGCGCTCTTCGACACCCCGATCGTCCCGTCGCCCCAGTCGGCGATGCTCGGCACCGGCGCGGTGGTCAAGCGCCCGGTCGTCGTCACCGACCCGGAACTCGGCGAGGTGATCGTGCCGCGGTCCATGGTCTACCTGGCCCTGTCGTACGACCACCGGCTGATCGACGGTGCCGACGCGGCCCGCTTCCTGGGCGCGATCAAGGAGCGGCTGGAGAGCGGCAACTTCGAGGCTGAGCTCGGCCTGGCCTGATCCGTCGCGTACGCCTGACGAAGGGCGCCCCGGTCACCGACCGGGGCGCCCTTTCGCACCTCACAGTGCACTGGTGCCAGCCGGAGACTCGGCCGCCGTCACGGCTGCCCGTGCGGCCCGGACCCTAGCCCTTGCCGGCGACGGCGGCCGGGGTGGTACGGATCCCGGCCGCGAACCGGAGCAGATCCGGTTCGGTCACCGTGATGTTCGGCGGTACCTGGATGGTGACGGCCCGCTGGTCAGGCTGCTGGACCGAGAGGATCGTGTAGTCACGCTCCCGGCGGAGCACCCCCCGCAGCTGGCCCACCTGTACGGTGCGACCGGGCGTCGCCGCGAGCCGCTCGTCGAGTAGGACCGTCAGCTTGAACTCCGTGCCGGCACCGGGTGGTACATCGACGGGTCGAAACGTGACCATCGACGGTACGACGTTGTCGACCGTCAGGTTGGCCGGCACGTGCCTGAAGGTGAAGGGTTGGACCACCGGGGCCGAGCCGCGCGTCACACCTGCCACGTAGGCCAGCAGATGGTTCACACTGATCGCCTCGGCGCCCCGAACGGTCACCCACTGGCCGGCCCGCTCCGGCCACCACAGCAACCACTCGTCGTCGCCGCTCGACTGTCGGGGTACGTACCGCACGGTTCGCCCGCGTACCTGGAAGGTCTGGGCTGCGCTCACCGACACCTTCGGCTCGGCGGCACCGACCGACACGGTCACCCACCGGGCATCGTCGGTCGGACCGCCATAGCTGAGCATCGGGACGCCGGCCGAGAGCAGCACGGTCTGGTGCAACCCGGGCAGCCCACGGGTCGGTTCGAGGGGGAACGCGTCGACCGTCGGCGGGCCCGGTCGCAGGGCCAACGTGATCGGCGACGGCACCTCCGCCGACGGTGACGGTGACGGTGACGGCTCGATCGATGTAGCGGTGGGTGTCGGCAGAACCGGCGTGTCAGCCTGCTGATACCCGACAGCGGCCGGGGTCTGCCCACCTGGCCACCGCTGCACACCGACGACCACCATCCCGAGTACCACGGTGAGCCCGCAGGCGAGCGCCGTCAACTGCCGTCGCTGCCGTCGGTGGGCCCGGGCCTGAAGTCGGTACAGGAGCTGACCACTGGGTGGTGCCTCCTCGGCGTGCCGGACCAGTGTCCGCTGGAGGAGTTGTTCGAGATCATTCATGACGGACTCCCGCCGTAACCGCCGGACTTCTGGTCAGCGCGGTGCGCAGCTTCGCCAGTGCCTTGAACGCGTGCACCCGTACCGTCGCCCTGGAACAGCCGAGCAGCGCGGCGATGTCGGCATCGGAGAGATCCTCGTAGTAGCGCAGCACGACGACGGCACGTTGCGCGCGTGGCAACTGCCGCAGCAGCAGCCACAACTCGTCGCGCTCCACGACGGCGTCGGTCGGCTGATCGGGCCCCGGCCGGTCGGGCAACTCGGCGAACGGAGCCTCACTGCTCGACCGGCGGCTGCGCCAGGACAGGTACAGGTGGAGGATCGCCTTGCGGACGTACGGCTCGGGGTTGTCGGTGCGCTCCACGGCGGACCATCTCCGATGCGACCGCAGCAGGGCCTCCTGCACCAGGTCCTCGGCGAGGTACCCGTCGCCGGTGAGCAGGTACGCGAACCGGATCAGGGCACGGCCACGCGCCACCACGAACTCCTCGAAGTTGGCCTGCATTCCCATCCTTCGCCACGGCTTACGCAAGATGGACATGCTGGCCCGGGCCGCCTGTTTACCGGCCCGTCGGAGAGTTCAACCGGTCACACCCGGGGCACCGGATCGTCGTACGCGCCGGACCGGCCCGCGTACCGGCTTCCGTCGACGTACGGCCAGGCGTTGGCAACACAGCCGTGCAGGCCCAGCGTCTGCTGCTGCATCACCGGAGCCAGTCTGCCCTTTCCCGGGCACAGCTCGTGGCCCTGCCAGAGCCGGTGCCCGACCTCGTGGTTGACCATGTACGCGCGGTAGACGTCGAGGTCCGCACCGTAGTGGGGTACGCCGACCGCCCAGCGGGCCACGTTGAGCACCACCCGGTCGCCCTTTCGGCAGGAGGTGTACCGGTCGTATCCGTCGGCGCACAGGGCATCACGGGTCGCCGGGGTAGCCAGGTAGACCGTGAAGTCCCGGGGCTCCCCGGGCCCCACCCGTTGGAACCGGAACCCGCCGCCGGCCGTCCAGCCCCGCGGGTCGCCGAGTGTCGCGAACACCTGCGCGGCGAACTGCACTGCGTCGACGCCGCTGATCTCCTTCTCCACCGCCACCTGGAATCGCATCAGCCGCCCGGCCCGCCCACTGATCGTGGTACGTCCGGTGGCGATCGTCCATTTCCCGCCGCCGGCCTGCGGGTAGCTGACCTCCGGTCGGGCCGTCGTCGGCATCGGCTCGGGGGCCGGTGAGGTGGTCCGGCGGACCCCGGTCGGCGTATCCGAGCCGGATACCGACGGCGCGTCCGAGACGAACGGGTCCGGTCTGGCCGCCGCAGAGCCGGACGGATCTCGGAACAGGTCGACCAGTCCGACGGTGGTCACCCCGACACCGAGCAGCAGTACGCCGAGTAGACCCATGATCAGCAGCCGTTTCACCGACATCAGAACCTCGAACCCGTTGAAGCATCGCGAATTGGGCAGGTCGGGCACCCACTGATGAAGGACTCGTTGACGGCATGATCTGTTTATCCGTGCCGTACCGGATCGTCGGTGTGTCCGTACCGGCCCGGTGTCGGGGCCCACGTCGGTGACCGGCCCGGTGTCGGGGCCTACGTCGGTGACCGGCCCGGTGTTCGGCCCGCCGTCGGTGACCGGCCCGGGCGCGGCGGCCAACAAACCGGCACCTGACGGCTAGGTCGGTGCCGGGTGATGGGCGGCGTGGGCGAAGATGGGGCCATGCGGATACTTACCGCCGGCGCGTCCGGCTTTCTCGGCACCCGGCTGTCTGCTCGCCTCCGCTCCGACGGGCACGAGATCACCCGACTGGTCCGCCGTCCGGCCCGGGGCCCCCACGAGGTCCAGTGGAGTCCGTCCGCCGGGCAGCTCGACCCGGCGGCCCTGAGCGGCATCGACGCCGTGATCAATCTTGCCGGCGCCGGTGTCGGTGACAAGCGGTGGACCGCCGGTTACAAGAACGTGCTGCGGTCCAGCCGGGTCGACACCACCACGACCCTGGCCAAGGCGATCGCCGGACGGCCGTCGGACGACCGTCCCGGCGTGCTGATCAACGCCTCGGCGATCGGCTGGTACGGCGACACCGGCAACCGTCCCGTCGAGGAGGACGCCCCGGCTGGCGACGGTTTCCTCTCCGATCTGTGCCGGGTCTGGGAGGCGGCGACCGGGCCGGCGGAGGATGCCGGGGTACGGGTCGTCCGGCTACGCACCGGCCTTCCCCTGCATCGGGACGGTGGACTGCTGAAGCCGCAACTGTTGCCGTACAGGTTGGGCATCGCGGGTCGGTTCGGCAACGGCCGGCAGTGGATCCCCTGGATCTCGATGGTCGACTGGCTCTCCGCCGTGGTGTTCCTGCTCGAACGGGACGACATCGACGGGCCGGTCAACGTGGTCGGGCCGCAACCGGTCACCAACGCCGAGTTCACCCGTGAGCTCGCCGCCGCCCTGCACCGACCGGCGATCATCCCGATCCCGGGCATCGCGCTGCGGATCGTGCTGGGCGAGTTCGCCGTCGAAGCGCTCAGCAGTTCCCGGGTGTTGCCCGGGGTGCTGCAACGGGCCGGCTTCAACTTCCAGCACTCGGATCTGCCCTCCGCGCTGCGCGCCGCCCTTTCGGGTTAGGAAGGGCCCCTTCCACGGCAGAAGCCGACAGAAGGAGCCCTTCCCTACACCTCAGCAGTCGCGGAGTTCCGGTGACTGGTTACGCAACTGGGCCACTGGCGAGATGAAGCGTCGGTAGGTGTCCCCACCGACCGCAGGCAGTTTGAACGCCGCCACCCGGTGGCAGTTCTGGAAGGCCAGCTTCACCATGAAGTGGCGTTCCAGGGCACCCCGGATGGCGTCGCTGGCCAGGGCACGGAGCAACTGACCACGCTCGGCCTCGCTCGGTGGCGGCACGGAGTGGTCGGCGAAGTCGGCGGACGTCGTACGCGAGCGGTTCGCGACCTCGGACACCACTGCCCAGGCGTACGGCAGGGACTGTCGGACGCAGTCGACGAACTCGGCGTCGTCGACCTGTCCGGTCTCGGCTCGCTCGAGCAGGTCAGCGGATACGTCGAGGGACATTCTTCTCTCCTTTGTCACGGGTACGGGTCAACGGACCAGCGGCTCTGGTCCGAGTACGAAGTCCGGATCGACCTGATCGGCGAGGTTCTCGCCGACCCGGTCGTTGGCCCAGGCGGTGGAGTTGCGCAGGTGGAACTCCACCGCCTGCCGGGTGTAGGTGGCCCAGTCCTTGTCGACCGCGTCGACGGTCGCCCGCATGAGTTCGAGGGCGTTCCGGTTGGCCGGCTCCAGCGCGGTGACCGGCTGCGGCGCACCGCGCTCGGCGGCCTTGACGTAGCCGGAGCGGCCGATCCAGGTGAGCAGGTCGGCACCGACGTGGCCGCGCAGGAACTCGACGTCCGAGTCGTCGTCCACCTTGTTGCCGACCACGTACACCCGGACACCGAAGTCACGGGCGTAGCCGACGTACTGCCGGTAGACGCCGACGCTGCGCAGCGTCGGCTCGCACACCAGGAAGGTCGCGTCGAAACGGGTGAAGAGCCCGGAGGCGAACGAGTCGGCGCCGGCGGTCATGTCGACCACGACGTACTCACCGGGTCCGTCGACGAGGTGGTTGAGGATCAACTCCACCGCGCCGACCTTGGAGTGGTAGCAGGCGACGCCCAGGTCCTCGGCGGCGAACGGCCCGGTGACCGCCAGCCGGACGCCACCCACCTCGCGGACCAGCGCGTCGTAGATCGGGTTGGCACCGGTGACCGACAGCAGCCGGGATCCCCGACCCGGCGGGCTGGTCTTGATCATCGCTGCTGACGAGGAGATACGCGGGTTGTCGCCGCGCAGGTAATCCTTGATCTCGCCCAGGTGGTCGCCGAGCGCGGGCAGCCGGGCCGCGTGGTCCTCGCTGGCACCGAGCGCGGTGGCCAGGTGCTGGTTGATGTCGGCGTCGAGGGCCAGCAGTGGCACCGAGCCGTCACTGCCCGGTGGAGCCGTGGCCGCCAGGTGCCGGGCGAAGAGTGCGGCCAGCGTCGTCTTGCCACTGCCGCCTTTTCCAACAAAAGAGATTTTCACGGTACGCGTCCTCCAAGGCGCTCCGAGCTTCAATAGAATTGGTAGTCATTTTCAATAACCTCGTCAAGTTGGGCCATGACATGGGCGTGTCGCCCGACTGTTGGTAACCTCCGGCCCGTGCCGATCCCGCCGTCCCAGCTCGCCAAACCGTCGCCCGAATCCTCGGACGTCCCGGCCACCCCGCCGTGGAACCGCCGGATCGACCTGATCGCCGTGGTCGCGGCCATCGTCCTGGCGCTCTGGGTGACCAGTGGGCTGTGGAGTGCCCCGAACCAACGGGCGATCACCGTCAACTCCAGCGACCAGGCCCTGTTCGAGTGGCTGCTGGCCTACGGGGCACACGCCCTGACCCACGGCGAGAACCCGCTCTTCACGTACCTGCTGAACGTCCCGGACGGGGTCAACCTCGCGGTCAACACCTCGATCACCGTGTACGCCGCGGTCTTCGCGCCGCTGACCTACCTGATCGGCCCGCCCGCCACCTTCCTGGTGGTCCTCACCCTCAACCTCGCCGGCACCGCCCTGGCCTGGTACTGGCTGCTCTCCCGGCACCTGCTGCGCAGCCGGCTGGCCGCGCTGCTCGGCGGGCTGTTCATCGGCTTCGCGCCGGGCATGGTCGCGCACGCCAACGCCCACCTGAACTGGACCGCCGGCTGGCTGGTGCCGATCATCGTCTGGCGGGTGTTCCAGCTGCGGCAACCGGGCCGCTGGCTGCGCAACGGACTCGTACTGGGCGTGCTGATCGCCGTCGCGTTCTCCATCGCCGCCGAGGGGCTCTTCTTCACCGCCCTGGCCCTCGGGGTGTTCCTCGGCACCTGGGCGCTCACCCGGGCGCAACGGGCCGAGGTACGCGCCGCCCTGCCCTGCTTCCTACGCGGTCTCGCAGTCGCGGCAGCCGTGGCGTTCGTCCTGCTGGCGTACCCGTTGTGGTTGCACTTCTTCGGCCCGCAGCGGTTCCACGGCACCGGCTTCGACCCGATCATCCATGCCGAGGACATCGCCGCGTACGGCGCGTTCCCGCAACGGTCGCTGGCCGGTGTGGCCGGGCTGGACACCTCGCTGGCCCCGAACCCGACCGAGGAGAACTCCTTCCTCGGGCTGCCGCTGCTGGTGCTGGCCATCGTCTGCTTCGTCCTGCTGTGGCGCGCCGCTGATCCCGGCCGGCGCGCGACGCTACGCGCGCTCGGCGTCACCGCGCTCGTCTTCACCGTGCTCTCCTGGGGGCCACGCGTGAAGATCTTCGGTGAGCACACCGAGGTGCCGCTGCCGTACGCGCTGCTCGGAAAGCTGCCGGTCTTCAACGCCGCCCTCCCCTCCCGGCTCGCCCTGGTGGTGACCCCGGTGGTGGGGCTGCTGCTGGCGTACGCGGTGGACCGCCTCATCGCCACCGGACCACGCTCCCGCCCGGTCCGTCTCGGCTGGGCAGCCGCCTTCGCGCTGGCGCTGCTGCCGCTGCTGCCCGTACCCCTGCTGACCATCCAACGTGAACCGATCCCGACGTTCATCACCTCGGGCACCTGGCGGGAGTACGTCTCGCCGGGCGGCGCACTGACACCGCTGCCACTCACCCTGGACGTGACACCCGACGGGCAACGCTGGCAGGCGTACGCGCTGGCCCACCGGCAGGGCGAGTTCGCCATCCCGTCCGGGTTCTTCCTCGGGCCGGGTGGTCCGGACGGCCGTGGGCAGATCGGACCGGTGCCGCGCTACACCGACTCGGTGCTGCTGCGGGCAGCCCAGACCGGCATCGTGCCGACGATCACCAACGCCGACCGGGCCGAGGCGCGGGCGGACCTGCGCTACTGGCGGGTCGAGGTGGTGGTGCTGGCCGATCAGGTACACGGCGCGAAGTTCCCGATCCACCTGACGGCGCTACGGGACACCGCCACCGAACTGTTCGGCCAACCCGAACGGGTCGGCGACGTCTGGCTATGGCGGGTCCCACCGGCCTGACCGGGGCACGACCCGCCGGTGACCGTCGTCACCGGCGTCCGTGCCTGTGAACGGGGCTAGGCTGGGCGTCGTGACCAGCACGATTTCCGGCCTGGCGGCCGTACGACTCGGGGTTGTCGAATATCAGGCCGCGTGGGACGAACAGCGCAGCCTGCACACGGCGGTGGTGGCTGGGGAACGACCCGACACCGTGCTGCTGCTGGAGCACCCGAGTGTCTACACGGCGGGCAAGCGCACCGAACCGTGGGACCGACCGATGGACGGCACGCCGGTGGTCGACGTCGACCGGGGCGGCAAGATCACCTGGCACGGCCCTGGGCAGTTGGTCGGCTATCCGATCATGAAGCTCCCGGGGGCGGACAGCGGACAGCCGGTCGACGTCGTCGCCTACGTACGCCGTACCGAGCAGATGCTGATCGACGTCTGCGCCGAGGTGGGCCTGACCGCCGGACGGGTCGAGGGCCGCAGCGGGGTCTGGGTGCCGGAGGACGACCGGGGGCCGGCCCGCAAGGTCGCCGCGATCGGTATCCGGGTCGCCCGGGGCGTCACCCTGCACGGCTTCTCGATCAACTGTGACTGTGACCTGACCGCCTTCGACCGGATCGTCCCGTGCGGGATCCGCGACGCTGGCGTCACCTCGCTCACCGCCGAACTCGGCCGCCCGGTCACCGTTGCCGAGGTGCTGCCGATCGTCGAGCGCCACCTCCCGACACTGGCCGGCTAGCCCAGGATCAGCCCGCCGACGCCGAGTACGGGCCGCCGTTCGATCCGTTCGTGGACAGGGTGGCGGCGCGTCGGTCGGAGCGTGGGGGCGGCGACCGCAGCGCCCGATGCGGACGCCGCACCCCTGGTCGTGGCGGGCGAAACCTCGTTCGGACAGCCCTCACCCGTCCCCGCCGGCACGGTTGCGGTTGCCCGCGTCCCGGCATGGTTGCGGTTGCCCGCGTCCCGGCACGGTTGCGGTGCCCACGTCGCGCACCGCTCGGTCAGCCCGTCCTGTCCATGGGGCGAGGTATGTTCGCCACTTCGGCGGCGTACGGGCCCGGTATCTCCCCCGAGCCGCGCTCGACGAGCTTCGTCGGAACCCTGAGCGTCTCCAGTTCGAGCGGCTTGCGCGCCATCCGCGCGAGTAGGCGCTCGGCCGCGAGCTCGCCCAGGCGATGTGGGTTCTGGGCAACGACGGTCACGCCCGGATCGAGCAGGTCGAGAAGCTCGACATCGTCGAACCCGACCATGGCCACACGGTGCTGGGCGCCACGCTCATGCAGCGCACGCACGACGCCGACGACCAAGCGGTTCTGCGTCGGGAAGATCGCCGTCGGCGGCTCGGGGGCGTCCAGCATGGCGTGCGCCGCCAGCCGTGCCTCTTCCTCGCCGATCAGACCGGTGACGTCGTGGGCCGGTGGGCATTCGATGTTCCAGCGGTCGAGCTCGTCGAGGAAGCCGCGCCGCCGTTCCCGGAGCGTCCAGATCTGCTGGTTGCCGCCGATGAAAGCAAGCCGCCGGTGGCCGTGCTGCAGCATGTGGCGGGTCGCTATGAGCGCACCGTCGAAGTTGCAGGAGACGACCGAGTCGAACGCGACGGACACGGCTGGGCGGTCGACGAAGACGATCGACGTGCCGCGGGCGACTTCGGCCGAGAGGTACGCCTGATCGCGGGAGACGGTGGTGAGGATGAGGCCGTCGACGCGCCGCCGCAGGAAGTCCTTGACGACGCTTCGCTCACGGCCCGGGTCCTCGTCGAAGCTCTCCGCGAGCACGACGATCGAGTGTCGGCGCATCACGGTCTCGACGCCTCGATGGATCGCGGCGGAGAAGGGATTGTCGACGCTCTCCAGCATCAGCCCGATCGCATTGGTACGCGCGCCCGCGCGCCGCAGGCCTCCGGCGTAGACGTTGAGCTCGTAGTTGAGAGCGGCGGCCGCGCGATTGACGCGCTCCCTCAGTTGGTCGGAAACGTTCGGCTCGCCGTTGAGCACCCGCGACACCGTTTTCACGCCGACTCCCGCCAGCGCCGCAACGTCGCGCATCGTCGCGTAGCGGGGCGCCTCGAGTCGCTCTGACATCGATGCCTGTCTCCTCATAGATTCACTCATGGAATCACAACATCGATCCCGGGTGCGACAGTCCATGGTAGCGGCGGAGGCCTCGGGCATCGCAAGCGCCGGTTCGCTGATACCGTTGCCAGACGCGGCGAATTGGACGGTCAGCGGTCGGTCGCATCGCAAGCCTCGATCCTGCTCCGGATGAACCGGTCAGCCCTTGAGCGCCAGATGTACCAACACAGTCGTCGGCTGCTCTGACGTGGACCCGGTGATGAAAAGGCGAATCCACGTGCCGAACCCGTACAGTTCCACGTCGATCAGCGAGCAGTCGCTCGGCATGGTCACCTGTGTGCCGCGGTCCAGCCAGTCCACGCCGTCGGGTGAGACCTGCGCCTGAATGGTCAGCGTGGGATGGGGTCCCTCGGTCCGCACGTAGAACAGCGCCTCGGTGGCCCACCCCGCCTCGTACGGGTGCGTTCCGAAGTCGCCCGTGAGCACCGTGCGCCGCTCGACGAGCGTGGTGGCGGAGGTGAGCATCAGATCGCTCCTCGCTTCGCGGGAAAGGTGGCACCGGTCGAGTAGACGACCGAGTCGATGTACATGTTCACGATCCGGTCCGCTCCCGCCTCGATGTAGAACACCGGATTGATGAGCTGGGTGATGCCGGCGTACCTGGGCGACAGGGTGGCCTTGCGTCCGCGCAGGTCGAAGACCTTGTCGACGCTCTGGAACTCGACGTACTCGCGAGCGACGACGTCGACGGTCAGCCGCATGTACATCCAGTTCAGCTTGTCCGGGCTCTCGTTGTAGACGAGTTGCTGCGCACCGCCCGGGATCCACTGGAAGCCGTCGGCGGAGCCGTCACCGTAGCGACGACCACACCAGAGGGCGTCGATCCCGACCTGCTCCCACCCGTTCTCCAGCCCGGTCCACTGCTGCCGGGTCACACCGTCGGAGACCTGCCAGTACTGCCACTTCTTGACCAGCTCACCGTTGACGGAATTCACGTACCGGACCCCGGGCTGCCAGCGGTGCTCCCCGTCCTGGATGTCGAACCACATCCCGAAGGCGCGGATGTCCTCCTCGCCGAGGCCCTCGCGGTCCTGGTGCGGCGTGTAGCTGTACCACGCCTCGAGCTGCACGTAGCGCGCCTCCGGGTCGTTCAGCGACAGCCGCTTGATCGCTGTGCTCATGCTGCCGGCGATCGGGGGCTGCTCGTACGGGCCGGCAGCCGCCCGGGTGGGGAGCTTCAGCGAGTACGTGCCCTCCATGGAGCCGTGCGAGGCGGCGAAGCGCATCGGTGCGGCGCTGAGTTGGGCCGGGCCCCAGGAGCCGAGGTCGAGTCGCGACTGCTGCTGGTGGAACCCGGGACCGACGAAGTTGGGCGTCAGGTCGAGCCAGCCGTTGAAGCCGAGGTCGAAGTCGTCGTAGACGACGACGTTCTCCAGGGGTTTGAACCTGCTGAGCCCGCGCTCGAACGAGATGACTTTGTGCATGACAACCGCCTTACTCGATGCCGTCGATCAGGGCGTCCGGGCCGCCGCGTTCGAGAAGGTCGGCGGCGCGTTCGAAGGCGGCGACGAAACCCGGGTTCGCGGCGAACGGGGCGAGGGTGGGAACCTGCGTGAGAAAGTCACGCCGGTTGCCGCTGGCAGCGGCGACCAGCGACGGGGCGTCCGTGTCGTCGAGGGTGAAGCGCCCCTGCGCCGCCAGCCGGCACCCGGCTCGCCAGGCCGCGATCACGGCCGCGCCGACCGGGCAGGACGAACCGGCGGCGAGCCGGTCCGCCACGACGGGCAGCACGAACTTGGGGATGCGGTTGGAGGTGTCCACGGACAGCCGCGCGAGCGGGTCGCGTACCTGGGGGTTGCCGAAACGTTCGAAGAGCTGCTCGATGTAGCCGGGCAGGTCGAAGCCATCGGGCACGGTGAGGGTCGGCACCCCCTCGCGCTCGATGTACGCACGCACGAAGCCGGCGAACCGTGGATCGGCGCAGGCCTCGTCCACGTAGGTGAAGCCGGCCAGTTGCCCAAGGTAGGCCATCGCCTGGTGCGCGCCGTTGAGCAGCCGCAGCTTGATCGCCTCGTACGGCTCGACGTCTGCGGTGAGGGTGACGCCGACCTGCTCCAGGGGCGGACGCCCGGTCGGGAAGTGGTCCTCGACGACCCACTGGGTGAACGGTTCGCTGGCCACCGGCCACGCGTCCTCGACCCCGAGCGTCTCCCGGACGCGGTCGAGGTCGGCCGGCGCGGTGACCGGGGTGATGCGGTCCACCATCGTGGCGGGGAAGGCGACCTCGGCAGCGATCCACTCCGCCAGCTCCGGGTCGACCAGGCGCGCGACACCTTCCACGGACATCCGGCACACCTGCCCGTTGCCGGGGATGTTGTCGCAGGACAGCACCGTGAACGGGGCGATGCCCCGGGCCCGCCGTTCGCGCAGCGCCGCGACGATCCAGCCGAACGCGGTGCGCGGCTGCGCCAGGCCGCTGGCGACCTCCGCCGCGACGAGCGGGTCGTCCTCGGGGTTCCTGCCGTTGATCGGGTCGGCGACGTACCCGCCTTCGGTGATGGTCAGCGAGACGATGCGCACGTCGGGGCTGACCAGCTGTTCCAGCACCGCCTCGGGCTGCTCCGGGGCGTACAGGAAGCGGGGGATCGAGCCGACGACCGAGGTCTCGTCGGTACCGTCGGGGTGGCGCAGGGTCAGGGTGTAGAGACCGTCCTGCCCCCGCAGGGCGTCGCGCATCCGCGCGTCGCGCTCCAGCAGGCCCACCCCGCAGATCGCCCAGTCCCGGGCCAGCCCGACGTTCATCAGCCGGTCGAGGTACATGGCCTGGTGCGCTCGGTGGAAGTTGCCCACCCCGAATTGCACGATCCCGACCCGTACGTCCTGGTCGCCGTACTGCGGCACGGCGACGTTGTCCGGCAGCAGGCCCAGCACGGACCTCCCCAGACGCTTCACCGCTACCTCACTCCCTGGTTCACGTTGTCGAAGTCGACGATCGCACCCTGGTCGACGAGCCGCTGCCGGAGTACGCCGAAGTCCACGTCCGACATGCTGTAGCCCTTCTCCACGCCGAGGGCCGCCGCGGTGCCAGCCCCCTGCCCCATCGCCATGCAGGTCGCCATGACGCGCACCGAGCCGAATCCGGGCCCGTCGGCGGAGAGACACCGCCCAGCGGTGACGAGGTTGATGCTGCCCCGGGGCACCAGGCACCTGAGGGGAACGTTGTACTCCTGCTTGGGAAGCACGAGCTCGTTCTGGTCGATGCTGTCGTTCTCGTGGATGTCGATGACGTGCGCGCCCTTGGCGATCGTGTCGGGGAACGCCTTGGGGTTGAGAATGTCGTCCCTCGTGAGCTGGTAGAGGCCCACGATGTGATACGTCTCGCGCACGCCCGTCTGGATGCCCGACTTCGCCAGCCAGCAGTCCTTGAACTCCGGGAAGTTCTCCCGCATGACCTCGATGATCAGGTGCAGGTTCTCGCGCAGGCTGCATTCGGTGCGGGTGAACCACTCGGGATCGCTGGCGTCGGTGGCCTCCCGCAACAGGTTGATGCTGACCATGCCGTCGTGGAAGAACCCGTTGATCCACGGGCCACCGAAGACCGGGATCTTCCCCTGTGCGTTGAGCTCGGCGAGTCTGCCACGGATCACGTCGGAGACCGGCAGGACGCCGTTGACGGCGTCCCCGAAGAGCGGGGCCAGCGCGTCGGTGTCCACGCCACCGAGCTGGAACCACAGGGAGGCGGGCTGCAGCACGTCACCCTTGACGGTCTCGAAGCCGGCGGCCCGCACGATGTCGGCGTCACCGGTGCAGTCGACGACGACCTTGCCCTCGTAGGCGACCCGTCCCGCCTTGTTCTCCACGATGACGTGGGTGACGCGACCGTCGTCCGTGACACAGCCGGACACCCAGGAGTGGTAGAGCAGCGTCACACCGCTGTCGAGCAGGAGCCGCTGCGCCGCGAGCTTCAGGATCTCGTCGTTGATCGGGTAGTTCCCGCTGTCGCGCGAGACGTCGGCGCCGCCCAGCTCGGCCGCGTTCCGCAGGAGTTCGAAGGGGATGCCGCCGATGTGTTGTTTGCCGTTGTGGCGGAACTCGCTGATCGGGGTGACCAGCGCACTGGTCGACATGCCGCCGATGAAGCCGTACCGCTCGATCAGCAACGTCCTGGCTCCGTTGCGGGCCGCCGCCACTGCGGCGGTGAGGCCCGCAGGACCGCCGCCGCACACGACGACGTCGAAGCTGCCGACGACCGGAACATCCCGGGGTGGTTCGGTGATGAACACTCTCACTCCATTGATGCGGTGTGGAACATGGCGGCGATGCCGCCATGTTCCACGGCCTGCTCAGCCCTTGAGATTCACGTGAACGAGCACCCGCGCGGGCTGCTCGCTCGTCGCACCGGTGATGACGACCCGCAACCAGTTGCCGAACGACGCCACCGGCACGTCCACGAGCGACTGCGAGGCATAGAGTGTCGCGCCCGCCCGGCGGACCCAGTTGACGCCGTCCGGCGAAACCTCCACCGCGATGGTGAGGTCGGGATGGTCGCCCTCGGTCTGCACGAAGAACACCGCTTCGGTCGCCCAACCCGCTTCGTAGGCAAGCGTCGCGAAATCGTCGGAGATCCTCACCCGCCGGGCGAGAACCGATGTGTTGGTTGTCTGCATTTTTCCTGTCTCTCAGAGGTGACGGTCCGGACCCTGCATCACTCGGTCGAGTACACGACGGAGTCGATGTAGAGATTGACGGAGCGGTTCGTGTCGGTCTCGACGAAGAAGACAGGGTTGATGAGGTTGTCGATCGAGTGGTAGCCCGGCACGAGGGTGGGCGAGATTCCGCGAAGGTCGAAGACCTTGTCCATGCTCTGCAGTTCGACGTACTCGCGCTTCTCGACGTCCACCGTCAACCGCAGGTAGAGCCAGTTGATCTTGTCGGGGCTCTCGTTGTAGAGCAGGTCCTGCTCGCCCCCCGGCACCCACTGGTACCCGTCGGCGGAGCCGTCGGCGAACCTCCGGCCGTACCACTGGTTGTCGATGCCCGGAACGCACCAGCCGTCGGCGACACCGAAGTTCCAGTCCTCTGGCGTCACGTTCGGGCCTACCTGGTAGAACTGCCACTTCTTGACGAGCTCGCCGCCGAGCGAGTTCACGTAACGCACGCCCGGCATGTACCGGTACTCGGGATCCTGCACGTCGAAGAAGAAGCCGATCGCGCGGATGTCCTCCTCCCCCTTGCCCTCGCGGTCCTGTACGGGCGTGTACGAGTACCAGGCCTCGATCTGGATCAGCTTCGGGTTACCGAAACTCGAGAGCCGCTTGATGGCGTGCCCCATCGAGCCCGGTGCCGGCGGTTCGGTGTGTGGCCGTCCGGTCGGCGCCGTCGTGAGCTTGAGGGAGTAGGTGCCCTCCATCGAGCCATGCGACGAGGCGAACCGCATCGCCCCTGAGCTGAGCTGGTTCGGTGCCCAACTCGAAAGGTCCACGACACTGGGGAACGACTCGTAGTTGTCGTAGACGTAGTTCGGCGTCAGGTCCAACCAGCCGTTGAACCCCGTGTCGAAGTCGTCGTACGTGATGACGCGAGCGAGCGGGTTGAAGCGCTCGAGGCCGCGGTCGTAGCTGAGAAATTTCTGCATCGAGAGGCTCCACGTTCAGGATCTGACTGCGGGACAGTTGGAGACTGCGGCCGGGTGGGCGTGGGGACGGTGGCGGGTCTGCTCGTCCCCACGCCCACCGGTCGGACTACTTGGTCAGGTAGACCGTGCTCCAGTCGTAGTTCTCCGTCGGTGTGAGGTTCAGGCCCTGCACCGTCTTCTTGGCCGCCACGTTGATGTTGTTCTCGAACAGCCCGATGCCGGGCACGTCCTCGGCCAGGATGTTGGCGATCTGCTGGTACAGCGGCTTGCGCTGCTCCAGATCGGTCGTCCCGCGGGCCTTGGCCAGCAGCGCGTCCAGTTCCGAGTTGCAGTAGCCGAGGCGCTTCGCGCTGCACGGGTACAGGCGGTTCAGGGTGAAGTCCGCGTCACCGGTGGTGGTCAGGTTCGAGTTCACGATCATGTCGAAGTCGCCGGGGCTGGCGATGTTCTTCAGGAAGGTCGCCTGGTCGTCCGACTTCGGGGCGACGGTGACGCCGATGGCCTTCCAGTCGGAGATCATCGCCGCGATGATCTGGTCGTAGCCCGTGTTCGCGACGCTGTAGTCGATGGTGGTGCTGAACCCGTTCGGGTAGCCCGCCTCGGCCAGCAGCTTCTTCGCGTTCTCCGGGTCGTGCTTCGGAGCGTTCGTGGGCGACACGCAGCCGAAGGCCGCGGACGGGCAGAGCGCGGTCATCGTGTCCGCCGTCTCGCCCAGGAGCGCCGTGACGATCTTCTCCAGGTCGAGCGCCTGCCAGAGGGCCTTACGCACCCTGACGTCGTTGAACGGGGCGCGGTTGTTCTGGAACCACAGGAACGTGTACGTGTAGCTGGGGATCTGCGAGAAGGTCACGTCCGACATCTCGCGCACCGTCGGGATCTGGTCGTTGGTCACGCCGGCGACCACCTGCGCCCCACCGTTCGCCAGCGCCGTGATCCTCGCATTCGTGTCGGTGACCACCTTGAACGTCAGCGTCTTGAGGTTCGCCTTGGTGCCCCAGTAGGTGTCGTTCCGGGTCAGCGTGATGTGGTCGTTCGCGACGAAGTCGCTGATGACGAACGGCCCGGTGCCGATCGGCTTGGCCCAGTAGCTGTCTTCGCTGGCGCGCCCCTCCTGGCCGATGAAGATCATCGAGAGGACGCCCAGCAGCGTGCCGGTCGGAGCACTGGTGCGAATGGTGAAGGTCGTCGGGTCGTCCGCGGTGTAGGACGAGACGACCGCCAACTGCGTGGCGAGCACCGACTTCATGGCGATGTAGCGGTCGAAGGTGGCCTTGACGTCGGCGGAGGTGAACGGCGTGCCGTCGCTGAAGGTCACCCCCGTACGGAGCTTGAACTGCAGCGTGGTCGGGTCCGTCCACGTCCAGGAACTCGCCAGCTTCGGCTGGGGCTGTGACTTGCTGTCGAGCGTCACCAGCGTGTCGAACACGTTGGTGCTCATCTGCATTCGACAGTTGTCGAAGTTCTCGGTGGGGTCGAGGCTCGTACATCCGTAGTTCAGGACGTAGGTCAGGTTCTGCTGGTCGTCCGGCAGCCGCGCGCCGGGCGTAGCGTCACCGCTGCCGTCGCCGCTGCTGCATCCGGCAAGTACCAGGGCGAGGGCGGTGGCCGCCGCAGCGAGCCCCGCCAATCCCTTGCGGGAGCGCACCATTGCTTCTCCTTAGTGAATATGCCTTTACTTCTGACCGACCTGGGCTGGGGGTTCGCCGGTGGGGTGACGGCCTTGGTGGGCCCGCTCCAGCCATGGGCGCACGACTGGCACGGCGGCCAGTAGTGCTCTGGTGTATTCGTGTTGGGGATGTTCGAAGATCTCGCGCGCATTACCCTGTTCCACGACGTGGCCGTGGTGCAGGACGAGTACGCGGTCGCAGAGGTGCTCGACGACGGACAGGTCGTGCGAGATGAAGAGGTAGGCCAGTCCGAGTTCTTCCTGCAGGTCGTCGAGCAGGTTCAGCACCTGCGCCTGGACGGACACGTCGAGCGCGGAGACCGGCTCGTCGCAGATGATCACTTTGGGCCGCAGGGCGAGCGCTCGGGCGATCCCGATGCGCTGTCGCTGGCCGCCGGAGAACTGGTGGGGATAGCGATCCGAGTAGTCGGGGTTGAGACCGACGCGATCCATCAGCTTCTTGACCTCGGCCGTCCACTGGTCGCGCGGCACGATGTCGCGGTGCACCCGCCATCCCTCGGCGATCAGGTCGCGGACCGTCAGCCGGGGGTTCAGCGAGGCGTACGGGTCCTGGAAGACCATCTGCATGTCACGTCGGACGGACTTCAGCTGCTTTCGCGAGTAGCCGGTGATGTTCCGTCCTTCGAACTCGATCACGCCGTCGTCCGGCTTCACCAGGCCGATCACCGCGCGCGCGACCGTCGACTTGCCGGAGCCTGACTCGCCGACGAGCCCGACCGTCTCGCCCGGGTTGATGTCGAAGGTCACGTCGCTGACGGCGACGTTCGCACCGATCTGACGCTGTAGCAGCGACGACCGGATCGGGTAGGCGACCTTCAGGTGCGCTACGCGCAGCAGCGGGGCGGACTCGGTCTCAGCCATGAGTCAGCACCTCCTCGGAAACGTGGCACGCGGCCTCGTGGCCGGCTGGCCACGTCGTCGGTGTGCGCAGTACCGGCACCTGCTCCCGGCACAGGTCAGCCGCGAACGGGCACCGCGGGTTGAAGGCGCAACCGCTCGGCAGGTCCAGGAGGTTCGGTGGTGACCCGACGATGGGCTTCAGCCGTCCCCCGATGCTCGTCTGGCTCGGGATCGACTCGAGCAAACCCTTGGTGTACGGGTGCGCCGGGTGGTCGTACATGTCCCGCACCGTGCCGGTCTCCACGATCCGACCGGCGTACATGATGGCCGCGCGGGTGGCCACGTCGGCGACCACTCCGAGGTCGTGGCTGATCAGGATCATCGCCATGCCGGTCTCCGCCTGGAGGTCGGCGAGGAGCGACAGGACCTGCTTCTGGACGGTGACGTCCAGCGCCGTCGTCGGCTCGTCCGCAATGAGCAGCTTCGGCCCGAGCGCGATCGCCATCGCAATCATGATCCGTTGCCGCTGGCCCCCGGAGAACTGATGTGGGTAGTCGCGGATCCGGGTCTCGGCATCGGGGATGCCGACGCGCTTGAGCAGTTCCAGGCTCTTCGCCCAGGCCTCCCGGCGACCCATCCCGAGGCGGCGCCGGAACGGCTCCGCGAGTTGGGCGCCCACGCGGAACACCGGGTTCAGCGAGCTCAGCGGGTCCTGGAAGATCATGGCGATCTCCGTACCGCACAGTTCGCGCACCGCAGGGACGCGCTCGGCAGCCAGGTCGCGTCCGCCGTAGAGGATCCTGCCACCGACGATCGAGCCGGCCGGCTTCGGCAGCAGCGCCATGATCGACTGGGCGATGGTCGACTTGCCGCAGCCGGACTCGCCGAGGACGGCGAGCGTCTCGCCGGCCCGGACCTCGAAGCTGACGTTGTGAAGTGCGCGGGCCACACCCGCCGCGGTGGAGAACTCCACCGTCAGGTCCTGCACGCTCAGCAGGGGCGCGTCCGTGGGCGCGGCGGACGGGGCGCTGCCCGGTTGGGTCTTCGTCATCATGCGCTCCGCAGCCTGGGGTCGAACTTGTCTCGCAGGGCGTCGCCGAGGATCCCGAAGGCCAGCATGAGGATGACCAGCACGATGCCGGGAAGGGTCGAGATCCACCAGGCGGTCGAGAGGTACTGCGTGCCGTTGTAGATCGTGCTGCCCAGGCTCGGAGTGCCGAGCGGCACGCCCACACCGAGGAACGACAGCGACGCCTCGGTGAGGATCACCTGGGCGAACTGGGTGGTCGCCACCACGATGACGGGCGCCATGCAACCCGGCAGCAGCGTACGGAACATCAGGTGCCAGTTGCCGGCACCCAGGGTGCGGGCCGCCTCGACGTACTCCCGGTTCTTCAGCCCGAGGACCTGGCTGCGGGCCACCCGGGCGAACACGACCCAGTTCGAGATCGACAGCACGATGATGATGTTCCCGACGCCCTGGCCGAGCACCGAGGCGACGAGGATCGCCAGCAGGATGGACGGGAACGCGAGCTGGATGTCCGCGATGCGCATGAGCGCCGCGTCGAGCCAGCCACCGAAGTGTCCGGCCAGCAACCCCAGCAGAACCCCGATGACGCCCGAGATGACGAGCGTCGCCACACCGACGAGGAGCGAGACACGGGCGCCGGCCATGATCTGCGCGAAGAGGTCCGAGCCGATCTGGTCGGTGCCCAGGATCGCGGTGCCGCCCGCCGACGTCACCGTCCCCGGCGGCTTCAGCCGGGACAGGAGGTCTGCCTGCAGAGGGTCGTACTGGTAGAGGAGCGGAACCACGATGGCACCGACGACGATCAGGCCGATGACGACCAACGGCACGACGATGCGGACGGTGACGCCCCGGCGGGCCCGGCGGGCGCGCCGCATCGTCGCGTTGACGGCGGGGGCGGGTGCGGTGGCGGTCACTTTGCGAGCCTCACTCGTGGGTCGAGGAACCCGTAGGTCAGGTCCACTACGAGGTTGATGAACACAAAGACGGCTGCGATCACGAGGACACAGGCCTGCGCGACGTTGTAGTCCCGCTCCTGCAGGGACGTGACGAGCAGCCGGCCGATGCCCGGGAACGTGAAGACGGTCTCGGTGACGGCCGCACCGCCGAGCAGCGTGCCGAACTGCAGGCCCACGATCGTGACAACGGGGATCGCGGCGTTCCGGATGGCATGCGGGAAGATCACGATCCGTTCCGACAAGCCCTTCGCCCGCGCCGTCTGGATGTAGCCCTCGCCCATCACCTCGAGCAGACCGTTGCGGATCATCCGGGTCAGCACCGAGACGAACGGCAGCGCCAGCACGATCGTGGGCAGGATCAGGTTCTTCCAGTTGTCGAGGCCGACGCTGGGCAGCCACTTCAGCTCCCGCGAGAAGACCAGCAGCAGTACGACGCCGATCCAGAAGTTGGGCAGCGCCTGGGTGAACAGCGACCCGGTGGTCACGGTCCGGTCGACCGGACCGTTCACCCGCAGCGAGGCCAGCAGCCCGAGGGGGAAGCTGAGCACCAGGGCGAGGACGCAGGCCAGGACGGCGAGGAGGGCGGTGTTGGGCAGCACCTGCACGATCAGGTCCATCGCCGGGACCCGCTGCTGGAACGAGTCGCCGAAGTCGCCGGTCGCGGCGCCGCCGAGGAACTTCCCGTACTGCACGAGTATCGACTCGTCGAGCCCCAGTTTCTGGCGCAGCGCGGCGAGCTGCTCGGGGGACGCGTCAGAGCCGGCGATGAGCAGGGCCGGGTCAGCCGGGACGAGCCGGACGATGACGAAGACCGCGGTGGCCACGCCCCAGAGCACGAAGACGGCGAGCACCAGACGCCGGATCACGTAGCCGAGCACTACTCACCACCTCTTCCTCGAAATCCGGACCGATCCCGAACCCGCCGGACGTCCCTGACCCCGGGTCTCGTCGCCCGCGCAACCCCGGTCGTCGTGACTGGACCTGAGCGCTGGATTGACAACGGTGTCACGGCCGGAACAGTAGCCGACCGCATGCCGCAGCAAAAGCACTGATGCTGAACTGAGATATTGCCTTGACTCGAGGCCGGCACGTCGGGGGGCCCGGTCATGACAGCGATGTCATGCGTCTAGCCTCTCCGGTTATGGAGCGATCCCGGGACCGTCTGGTTGCCGTTGAGTGCCGCCGTCACGGTGTCCAACACGGTGACGGCGGCCACCCCCTACCCCCGGTGCGTCGCGAGTCCACTACGCGGTGTCACGAGAATCTTGCCCACGCTGCCGTTGGCCGCAGCCGCAAAGGCCGCGGCGGCCTCCTCGACCGGAAAAACGGTGCTGACGATCTGTTCGCTGGGAAGTCCCCCGGCCGCAGCAATCGCGATCGCGGTCTGCATGTCCACAGCGGTGTAGTTGGCGCAGCCCTGGATGCGCATTTCCCAGTCCTGCACCTCCGGCAGCGGCACGTTTCCCACCCGCGGCGGCACACCGACGACGAGCAGCGTCCCCGCACGCCGCAGCACGTCGAATGCCTGACGGATCGACGCCTCCGTGGCGACGCAGTCGAACACCACGTCCGCGTGCCCGCCGTCGTACGCCCGGCGGACCGCCGTGGCGAACTGCGGATCGGCGGCGTCCACGGCCGCGTCGGCGCCGAGCTTCAGCGCTCGCTCGCGCTTGGCGGGCTCGAGGTCGGTGACGACGATGGTGGCGGCGCCCGCCGCACGGGCCGCGACGACGCAGAGCATCCCGACCGTGCCGGCGCCGAGAACGGTGACGTTCGCGCCGTGCAGGTCGCCGGCGATCCGGGCCGCGTGCACGGGCGTGGCGAGGCACTCGACCAGCGCGGCGTCGAGGTCCGAGACTCCGTCGGGCACCGGAATGATGTTGCGCCCGGGGGCGACGATGTAGGCGGCCATGCCACCGGCAAGCTTGCCCGAGGAGTCACACCCGATCCAGGCAAGCTGCTGGCAGGCGTTGATGCGGCCAGCCCGGCAGTTGACGCACTCGCCGCACTCGACGTTCGGCCTGACGACGACCCGCTGGCCGACGAGGGACGGGTCCGCCCCCGCGCCGACGCGGTCGACGACGCCGCACAGCTCATGCCCGGGCAGGTACGGCGGGTGCAGGAACGGGTGATGACCCGCGATGGCATGCGTGTCCGAGCCGCAGATGCCCGCATAGGTCACCGCCACTCGCACCTGCTCTGGTCCGACGTCCGGGACGGGCGAGTCGACGACCGTCACGTCGTTCAGTCCCGCCACCCGCACCTGGCGCATCGTCGCGCTCGTTCCCACGGCTCCGCCTTCAGTCCCTCGCACTACCAGGGCTTTCGACCCTGGTCCCGGTCCTCGTTTCTCGGGCTGGGCACCACTCTCCAGCGGGCGGGCCGGCCAGGGTACGACTTCGCAAACCGAGTTCTGATACTTTCTTGCGGGCATCGGCGGTCAGATCGGGTCCGTCGTGCCAGATGGGACCAGGGCACCGGATGGAATGGGCCAAATGTCCGAAAATAGCACCGCAACCATCGCCAAGGCGAAGCTCCGTCGTCCCGCGTCCCGCGAAGTAATCACGCTGGACGGCACCTCGTCGTTTCGGTTCTACGTGCACGACGAGCCCCACCCGTTCGCCTCGTGGAACTACCACCCCGAGTACGAGGTGCATCTGATCCTCAGGTCATCGGGCCGCTTCATCCTCGGCGACGTCATCAGTTCCTACGATCCCGGTCAGCTCATGCTGATCGGCCCGAACCTGCCGCACTCCTGGATCGCCGACCGGGAACCCGACGAGCACCTGACGGACGCCCACGCCGTACTCCACTTCACCGACGGCTGGATAAGGGCATGCCAGGCGGCGATGCCGGAGCTGCGGGTGCTCGACTCCCTCCTGCGGCGCTCCGGCCGGGGGATGGAGTTCCACGGCGCGGCCCGCACCCGCGCCACGGAGGCACTCCTCGCGATCCGAGACGCCGCCGAGGGCGCGGAGCGTGTTGTCCGGGCCCTGGACCTCCTGCGAATCCTCGCCGAGGCGTCACTCGAGGACGCGACGCCCGTCGTACGAGCCTGGGTGCCCCAGTTCGACGACGGAGGTCCATCCGAACCCATGAGCCGCGCGATCGACTACATATTCGAGAACCTCGCCACCGGCGTGCGACTCCACGACGCCGCCAGGATCGCGACGATGAGCGACTCGGCGTTCTCTCGATACTTCAAGGCGCGCAGCGGCCAGAAGTTCACCGACATGGTGCGCCAGTTGCGTCTGACACAGGCCTGTCACCTGCTGAAGAGCACCGACAAGCCGATCACGACGATTGCGACGATCGTCGGCTACTCAAATCTGTCCAACTTCAACCGGCAGTTCCTCCGGACCTACGGCAAGACGCCACGTCAGCAAAGAGCGGAGTCACAATGACAGCAGACCCGAAGGTGAATGGGCTGACGAGGAAACGGCTCGCAAGCGCTGTGCTCGAGTTGCGGCCAGTCATGGCCTTCCCACACGCGACCGACCTGCTCGAACACGGTGGCGCGGACGCGCTGATCGGAGACCTGCGGTGATGCCGTACGCGGTGGTTCTGGGTGAGGCACTGGTCGATCTCTTCGAGGTCGAGGTTGCCGGCGAGCGGGTCTTCCGGCCGATGGTCGGCGGCGCGCCCCTCAATGTGGCCTGCGGGATCGCGCGGCTCGGAGCCGAGGCCAGGTTCGTCGGTTCGCTGGGCTCCGACGCGTTCGGCGACCGGATCCGCGCCCTGCTCACCGAGCAGGGTGTCGATCACACCGGCTGCGTCAGCGTCGACGTGCCGACCACACTCGCGGTGACGAGCCTGCATGGGGCGGAGCCGGAGTTCGCCTTCTACGGCAACCCACCCTCGTACGGGTTGCTCGACCCGGTGGACCTCGATGTGATCGCCGGGGCCGGGACGCTCTACTGCGGGTCGATCGCCCTGCTGCAGCCGACGACCCTGGCCGCGGCGAAGGCCGCGTGGGCGACCCCGGGTCCGTTGCGCACCATCGACCCGAACGTACGGCCCGACCTGCTCGACGACCCCACGGCGCTGCGGGCGACCGTCGAGTGGTTCGCGTCCACCGCCGACCTCGTAAAGCTCAGCGAGCCGGACGCGCGACTACTCTTCGGCCTCGACGCCACCGCCGCAGCGAAGCACCTGCTCAGCCTCGGCGCGGGAGCCGTGGTGGTGACCCTCGGCGCGCGGGGCGCGCTCGGTTTCGTCGACGGCGCCGAGTTCTCGGTTACTCCCCCGCCCGTCGACGCGATCGACGCAACCGGCGCCGGGGACGCGACCATGGCGGCGCTGAACTTCGCCCTTCTCACCGGTGGCCTACCGGCAACCGAGGAGCAGTGGCGCAGCGTCGTCGCGTTCGCCGTCCGCGCGGGCTCGCTGGCCTGCGAAACCAGGGGCGGTGCCACCGCGATGCCGCCCCTGTCCCGGCTACAGGAACCCGCCGCCGCAAGCTGACCAGGACGGGGAGGGAACACCCCAGTCCGTACGTTGTGGAACATCCGCGCAGGGTGCCATGCGCGGATGTTCTGACGGCGGAGGTGGATGATGCCCGCGCTTGCCCTGCGCAAGCTGAAGGACGTCGCGGTGGTCGTCAGGGCGGCCCGCGAGGACCGGGGCCTAAGCCGGAGTGAGCTGGCTGGGCGCCTCGCATTCTCGCGGGACTGCCCGATCGACCCCGAGTCCGGCAGGCGCCAAGGTCGCACCTCCAGCCTGACGATGCGGGGTGGGCCAGCTTCACCGGCATGGTGGAGTACAAGGCCGCCCGGTACGGGCCGTTCGCCCGGGTGGACCGGTTCTTCCCGTCCACCCGGACGCCGCGTGTTCCACACACGGCGTGGAAGGGAATCCCCGCCCTTCGGGGCGGAGAGAGGATGTCAATCGCTGGCGACAGGACGTCCGATCCGTACCCGCCAGGTGCTCGGCCCCGCCTCCAGGTAGTCCCAGCTGAACTGTCCCGCGTGCTCGGCCGCGAACTGGTAGTAGAGCGGCTTCGGATCGTGGTCGTTGACGAGCACGAACGCCTCCCCCAGTCGCAGTGCGGCGTAGGTGCTGAAGATCAGGTCGTGACGCCTCGCGGGAACCTCGGTACGGACGTCGAGCTGTCGGTCCTCATTGGCCATGGCGGATCTCCTCGATTCCCTCCGGTGCCCGTCGACCGGGGACTGGCAACCGGGTGGTGCTGGTACGGCGGCCAGGGTCGGCCCTTCGATCATTGTTTACACGAAGAAGTCTCGTGAAAACAAGCCGAGACCATCACGCCGCCACGGGACCCAATGGCCGCCACCCACACCGGACACTTCTCCCCCTGCCTGGCATTTCGCCAGCTAACAGCCGGCCGCCACCACCCTGCCACCGACTCGCCAACCGATCGAAAAATGAGGGTTGTCACAAGCCGGTTTGTTATTACTACAATCCATCGTAGTCTACGGCTGCCCTGCTGACATCCGGGCCGCGCGAACAGCACCCGCAGCCCGGCGCACGCCGAGGAGGACGTATGGCGAAATCGGCCACCCCACCGCCACCCCGGAATTCCCCGGACCAAGCCACACCACCGGCCGAGCCCCCCGGCACCAAGCGACCGCGCATCATCGGCCGAGGTTGGGTGCAGGCGGCGATCCTGGTCACGCTCGGTGGCTTCTTCGTCCTCGGATTCCTGGCCATCCGCACCTACCAGGCTCAGCCGCCGATCCCCGAGCAGGTGGTCACCGCGGACGGGAAGGTCCTGTTCACCGGCGAGGACATCCGGCAGGGACAGGAGACGTTCCTGCGCAACGGCCTCATGCAGTACGGCTCCATCTACGGCCACGGTGCCTACCTGGGGCCCGACTTCACCGCGGACTACCTACACCGCGCCGCCACGATCGTGCAGGACCAGTACGGCGGTCCCGAGGCCGGACACGCCCGTACCGTCGAGGACTTCCGAACCAACCGGTACGACGACGCCACCGGCACACTGCCGTGGAGCGACGCACAGGCGTTGGCGTTCAACCAGTTGACCGCCCACTACGCCGAGTTGCTCGGCTCCCCCGAAGGCAAGCAGGGGCTACGCCCCAACGCAATCACCGATCCGGCGGAGATCCACGACCTGACGGCGTACTTCGGCTGGTCGGCCTGGACGGCTGCGGCCCTGCGCCCCGGCGAGACGTACTCCTACACCAACAACTGGCCGTCGGAGCCACTGGTCGACAACGAGCCGACCGGGCACACCGTACTGTGGAGCGCACTTTCGTTGATCTTCCTGTTGGTCGGTGTCGGCGCGCTCTTCGCCGCCTTCGGCCGCTGGAACTTCCTCGGCTGGCACGGCCGCGACCAGCGACAACTGCGCTTCCACTCACCCCGTGACGTACAACTGACCCCGGGGCAGCGGGCCACCGCCTGGTTCTTCCTCATCATGTCCGGGCTGTTCCTGGCCCAGACCCTGCTCGGTTCGGCCACCCAGCACTACCGGGCGGACCTGCAGTCGTTCTTCGGTTTCCCGCTCGACGAATGGTTGCCGTACAACCTGACCCGCACCTGGCACGTCCAGCTGTCGATCTTCTGGGTGGTCGCCTCCTTCCTCGCGATCGCCATCTTCCTGGCACCGCTGATCAGCCGGGGCTGGGAGCCCCGCCGGCAGGCGCTGCTGACCCGGCTGCTGCTCGGCGCGCTCGTCGTGGTCGTCGTCGGCAGCCTGCTCGGCGAGTTCGCCGGCATGCGCGGTTGGCTGGGGCCGCTGTGGAGCTACTTCGGCAACCAGGGCTGGGAGTACCTCGACCTCGGCCGGGTCTGGCAGGTGCTACTCACCCTCGGCATGGTCATCTGGGTGGGGATCCTGTTCCGTGGGCTGCGCAAGCGCCTGCGCACCGAGCACATGGCCAACATGCCGTGGCTGTTCTTCCTCGCCGCCCTCGCCCTGCCCGCGTTCTACGCCGTGGGGCTGCTGGCCCGTACCGACTCCAGCTTCGTCACCGCCGACTTCTGGCGGTTCATCGTGGTGCACCTGTGGGTCGAGGACTTCATGGAGTTGTTCACCACGGCCACGGTCGCCTACCTGTTCGTGCTGCTCGGCGTCGTACGCGAGCGGGTGGCCCTGGCAGTGATCTACCTGGACATCGTCCTGTACGGCGCCGGCGGCGTCATCGGCACCATGCACCACCTGTACTTCTCGGGTGAGCCGGCCGAGCACCTCGCCCTCGGTTCCGTCTTCTCGGCCCTCGAGGTGGTGCCGCTGCTCTTCCTGACCGTCGAGGCGTGGAGCTTCCTGCAGCTCGGTGCCCGGCGGCACAGCCCGTCGAAGACGCCGTTCCCGCATCGCTGGGCGGTGATGTTCCTGGCCGCGGTCGGGTTCTGGAACTTCCTCGGTGCCGGCGTGTTCGGCTTCCTGATCAACCTGCCGATCGTCTCGTACTACGAGATGGGCACCGGGCTGACCGCCAACCACGCACACGCCGCGATGATGGGCGTGTACGGCATGCTGGCCGTCGGCTTCGCCATGTTCGCGCTGCGCTACTTCATCCCCGAGGAACGCTGGTCGGACCGGCTGGCGGCGATCTCCTTCTGGTCGCTCAACCTGGGCCTGGCGTGGATGTCGTTCGCCACGCTGCTGCCCGCCGGGGCGCTGCAGCTGTACGAGGTGCTCGAAGCCGGGTATGCCGACGCCCGCAGCCTCGGCTATCTGCAGGGCGGCACGAACGTGTTCCTGGAGTGGATGCGGCTGCCCGGTGACGTGGTGTTCATCGCCGGCGGGGTGCTGCCCCTGCTGTGGATGACCTGGCAGGGCGTCCGATACCGGAGCAAGCAGACGCGGTCGCCCGAGGAGCCGGCACAGGTCCTGCTGTTCACCGAGGTCGTCGAGGAGGACGGCAACGGCCCGGACACCGACCACCTCGTCGGTGCCGACACCGACGGCAGCTCCGACCGGGACGGCGGTGGGTCCGGCGGCCTGGCCGACACGCCCCCGAAGGCCCACCCCGCCCAGCGGACCGCACCGTGAGCGGCGAGGCAGGCTTCGCCGCCGGGTACGCCCTGGTGCTACTCGCCGTAGTGGGGGCGCTGGAGGCGTACGGGCGGCAGTCGACCAGCGCGTGGGCGTCCCGGGTGTTCGCCGGCTACCGCCGCGCGGTGCCCGATGCGCCGCAGCCGGCCGAACCGGACGACTGGCCGCATTCGGAGGTGGGCCGGTTCCACCGGGTGCTCTCGCTGTCGGTCTCGGCCGTCGCGGTCGTACTGCTGGTGGCGGAACTGGTCCGTCACCACCGGCCGGTGGAGATCGCTGTCCTGGTGGCGGTCGCAGTCCCGCACTGCCTGCTGCTCGGCCGGTTGGCCCGGCGCCTACGCCGGATGTCGATCCCCCCACCCAGCTGACTCCCACCCGGTGGCCCCACCACCCCCTTCGTCCTGATGCCTGCCGACCCCGGCCCGGGTCGGCAGGCATCAGGCTATGCCCGGCTGGTCGTCGACAGCGCCGTTCCGTACCGCGAACACCGCGCACCCCGAACACCTGCGCGCTCGACCGACTTGAATCGATCGACGGTAGTTTATACCAACAGCTCTGGAGTAAAATGCCCTCATGGACAGGGGGCAGTGGGTCGACAAGCGTACCGGGACACCCCTTGGCGAGCGCCGTACACAGGTCCTCGACCTGCTTCGGGCAGCGCAGGCACCACTGGGCGTACAGGAGATCGCCGAACGTACCGGACTACACCTCAACACGGCCCGGTTCCACCTGGACGGGCTCGTCGAGGCCGGCCTGGCCGAACGCGAGGCCGAAAACCGTGAGCAGCCCGGCCGCCCGAGGGTGGTCTACCGCGCCGTGGCGGTCGACCCGGGCACCGGCGCCCGCAGCTACCGACTGCTGGCCGAGATCCTCACCGTGATCGCGGCCCGGGCCACGCCCGATCCGTCGGGCACCGCAGTCGAGGCCGGGCGGGCGTGGGGGCACTACCTCACCGAACGTCCCGCCCCGTTCCAGCGGATCACGAGTGACGACGCCGTCGACAGGCTGACCTCGGTGCTCACCGATATCGGGTTCAACCCGGCAGTGGTTCCGGCCGGAACGCAGCCACAGATACTGCTGCGGCACTGCCCGTTCCGGGAGATCGCCGAGCACAGCCGGGAGGTCGTCTGCGCCGTACACCTCGGGCTGATGCAGGGGGTGCTGGCCGAGCTCCGGGCACCGGTCACCGCCGACCGGCTCGAGCCCTTCGTCGAGCCCCGGTTGTGCCGGGCCCACCTGACCGTCGACGACCCGGCCGGCACCGACGGGGACAGCGAGGCCAACCGGCTCTCCGGTTAGGAGAGGCCCTTCTCGAACAGGCACGACAAGAAGGGCCCCTCCTTTCGTCATCAGGGGGTCAGGCGGTGCAGGTCGCGGGGGAAGGCGGTCACCTCACGGACGTTGGCTGCACCGGTGAGCCGGGCGACGAAGCGTTCCAGCCCGATGGCGAACCCGCCGTGCGGCGGCATCCCGTGCCGGAACGCATCCACGTACGACGCGTACGGCTCCACCGGCTCGCCCCGGGCGGCCAGCGCCGCCAGGTAGTCAGCGTGCCGGTGCAGCCGCTGGCCGCCGGTGACCAGCTCCACGCCCCGGAACAGCAGGTCGAAGCCGTTGGAGTACGCCGGCCGGTCCGGGTCCGGATGGGTGTAGAACGGCCGTTTGACCATCGGGTATCCGGTGACGAACAGGAAGTCCGAACCGTGCTCGGCCCGGGCCCACTCCCCCAGTGCCCGCTCGTCGGCCGGCGCGAGGTCCGGCTCGTCGGGTGCCGCACCGGCGATGGCCAGTGCCTCGGTGAAGTGCACGGCCGGAATCCGGGCCGGTACGGTCGGCAACTCGACGCCGAGCGTGGCCAACTCGGGTGCGGTCCGCTTCGCCACCGTGGCCAGCATCCCGGCCAGCACCTCGCGCAGCATCGCCATCACGTCGCGGTGGTCGGTGCCGAAGCCGAACTCGACGTCGAGGGAGGTGTACTGGGCCAGATGTCGGGTGGTGTCGTGTGGTTCCGCCCGGAACACCGGTCCGACCTCGTAGACCCGTTCGAGCACCCCGACCATCAGCTGCTTGTAGAACTGGGGTGACTGGGCCAGGAAGGCCGGCGTGCCGAAGTAGTCGATGGCGAAGACGTTCGCCCCGCTCTCCGTCGCCGAGGCCACGATCTTCGGAGTGTGGATCTCGGTGAAGCCGAGCCCGTCGAGGGTGGCCCGGAAGCCGGCGACCGCCGCAGCCGAGATCCGCAGGGCGGCGCTGCGGGTGCGATGACGCAGGGCCACCGACGCGTGGTCGAGCTGCGTCGGCAGGGCCGCCGTCAACGCCGGGCGGTACAGGTCGAACGGTGGTGGCACGGCCGGCTCACCGAGCAACCGTACGGTGGGCTCGGTCACCTCGACACCGGCGGGCGCGGCGGGATTGGCGACGACCGTACCGACGATCTCGACGACGGTCTCCTCGGTCAACGTGGCGAGCCGGGTCCGGGTGTACGGGTCGGTGACCACCACCTGGGCCAGCCCGCCGGCGTCCCGCAGGATCAGGAACGCCACCGACTTGAGCAGCCGGCGACGGTGCACCCAGCCAGCCAGCGTCACCGTCTCGCCGACATGTTCGGGCAGGGTCTTGGAAAGGATGCGTTGCATGGGGCGTACCTCCTCGTCGAATCGCAACGCGATCCCGGGAGGTGCGGGCGAGCGGGTCCTCGCGGTACCACCGCACCTTCGTGTCCGGCCGTCGGCCGGGCACCTCATTCGTCGCCCGATCACGGGGGCCGGCCGGCGGGGTCTAGTCAGCGCCGAAACGCCGTTCTTCCCGCAGCTCGGGAGGGTCTTCACGGGCCGGTGCCAGGCCACCTTCACAGCTACCGGTGGCTCTCTGTGCTGGCGGTGCGGCGCGCTACTCGGCTCCGTCATCGCTGTTGCCAGCCACGGTAGCAGCGAACCACCGACGCCGAAACCGAATAGGGCCCGTCGATGATCAGGCGTGGTAGGGCTCGTCGGTGTGGCTCACCTCAACCAGCCGGCTGCCACTGATCCGCATGATCGCGGTACGCCGGACGTTCACCACCGCCGTCGGAGCGTCCGGCGTCCGGGTCAGGTAGACCACGGTCGCCTGCCGGGTCGAACTGTTGATCCGGATGGACTGGACCGGGGTCCGGTCACCCAACGCCTTGGTGGCGACGAGCCTGGGACGACCGGCGTCACTGGTCCACGCAACGACGGTGAAGAAGTTTCCCGTGCCGCCGGTGTTGATCTTGATTACGCCAATCGCGTCGGACACCCCGTCCCCGTTGAGGTCACCGAGGCCGCACTGGTCCTGCAGCTCGATCTGGGTGCCGTCCTCGGCCGACCAGAGGCCGCCGGCAAGCCGAATCGAGTCGAACGGGTAGTCCTCCAGTTGGACCGCCGCGTTCTCCACCTCGGCGTCGGCGATCGACGCACAGCTCAATGGCTTGCCGACGGGCCGGCTGGTGGACGGCTTCTTCGTGGTCCCCACGGACGGTGTCGCGGCTGGCGCGGTGGCCTCGACGGTGGGTGGCGCGGACTCACGCGTTCCGAGACCGGCCTCGGTCGTCGGTGGTGCCGCGACGTCATCGCCGGATGAGCCGCCGCAGGCGCTCAGACCAACGACGGCAAAGGCCGCCATGGTGATCGCGGCCAACGTCCGTTGCCTCATCTGCCGCGCCTCTCCCGTTGACCGTCATCGACAAGTGCGCAAGATGCTAGCAACGGCCGGCACGGCAATCCGTGAACGATCAGGTTCCCGACGTTTGCTGGCCGGGCCGACTACTGCCCGATAGTGAGCCTCGTCGCGAGGTCGATCCGGGGTGGCGGGACGGACACCCACCGTGATGGACTTCGATGATGATCGATGTATTGTTGAGCGTGACGCAGGATGCCCACACCCTGGCCCGGCAGGCTGCGGCGCGCCTCGCCGACGCGCCCCTGGCCGAGGTCGGCGTCGACCGCGAACCGGACGGCCGTCCCGTCCTGACCGGTGCCGGCGCGGGGCTGGAGGTGTCGATCAGCCACTCGCACGGGATCGCGGTCGTCGCCGTGACGGCCGAGGGGCCCATCGGGGTCGATGTCGAGCAGGTACGCGACCTGCCATCGGTCGAGTTGGCCGCCCGATGGTTCGCGCCGCAGGAGGCCGCCTGGGTGGCCCGCCACCCGGACGACTTCCTCCTGCTCTGGACGCAGAAGGAGGCGACCGGCAAGGCGTACGGTCGAGGGCTGCGGGACGGCGGGCTGCGCCGGCTCATGCCGTTGCCGCCCGCCGCCAACCAGCCCGCAGCACTCCCCCAGCCCGGCAGCTCGCCGGGGATCGTGCTCACCTCATGGTCGTACCGGGTGGTCACCCAGCCGGCGACGGAGGTGGTGATCTCGGTAGCGACGGTCGGTACACCGGTGGCCGGGCAGGTACGGGTCGACTTCCGCGACGTCAGCCGTACCACGTCGACTTCCGCGATGTGAGCCATGCCGCCGTCAGTGCCTCATCGGCCGTACCACCGGCCGTACCCGGGCCGGTCCCGCCGCGACCGGCCAGGTCAGTCGGGCAGCACCTTGACATCGGGCCAGACCAGCGCCGCCGCACCCCAGGTGGCACCCGCCCCGAAGGCGGGGGTCACCACCCGATGCCCCACGCCGAGCCGACCGGTCGTCACGCCGTGGTGCAGCGCCAGGGGTATGGACGCCGCCGCGGTGTTCCCCACGGCGTGCAGGTGCACGATCGCCGCCGACTCCGGCAGGCCGAGATGCTTCACCAACGACTGTAAGATCCGGACGTTGGCCTGATGCCCGACGACGCGGTCGACGTCGGACAGGTGCCACCCCACCTCGTCCACGGTCTGTCGGGTCACCGCCTCCATGTGCGAGACCGCCGCCACGAAGGTCGAGCGTCCCCGCATCCGGATATGGGCCGGTCGGTCGTCACCGGCGGCCCGCGCGCGGGCTCCACCACCGGCAACGGTGATCAGCTCGGCGAGCGCCCCGTCACTGTGGAGGTTCACCGCCCGTACCGCCCCGGGCTCGTCGGGGTCCCCGGCTCGGAGCACCACGGCACCCGCCCCGTCACCGAAGATCGGGCGGGTGTTCCGGTCCTCCGGATCCACCAGGGTGCTGAAGCTCTCCGCCCCCACCACCAGCACACTCTCCGCCAAGCCGGACAGCACCAGCGCCCGCCCCATCTGCAACCCGTACAGGAAACCGGAGCAGACCGCAGACAGGTCGAAGGCGGGAATGGTGCCGAGTCCCAACCGGGTGGCCACCTCCGGTCCGGTGGCCGGGCAGAGCCGGTCCGGGGTGGTGGTGGCAAGCAGCAGATAGTCGACCGTGCTCACCCCCGCGCTCGCCAGCGCCCGGCGGCCCGCCTCGACGGCGAGGTCACTGGTGCACATTCCCGCGCTGATGATGTGACGCCGGCCGATTCCGGTACGAGTCCTGATCCACTCGTCGGAGGTGTCGAGTTCAGCGGCAATGGTCTCGTTCGTGAGGGTGCCCGGCGGCACCCAGGCACCGAGGCCGGACAGGACCGCGGCTCTACGCATCTTGCTCCCCCGTTCTGTCGTCGCTCTAGAACTCCCCGTTCTGTCGTCGCTCTAGAAGCTGAACTCCCGGCTGGCCTCGACGATCAGCGCGACGAGGCGTTCACATTCCTCGGTGGTGTGGCCGGCGGTGATACCGATCCGGAGTCGTCCGGTGTTCTGCGGTACGTGCGGGTAGACGAAGGTGGCGGTGAAGACGCCGCGCTCCATCAGCCAGTTGGCGACGGCCACCGTCTTGTCCTCGTCGCGGACCAGCACCGGGACGATGTGGCTGCGGGTGTTCATCAGGTCCACGCCGGCGGCACGCAACCCGGTGAGCACCAGTTGGACGTTGGCGTCGAGGCGGCGACGCAGGTCCGCACCGGATTCCGCCAGCAGCCGCAGCGAGGCGAGGGTCGCCCCGGCCGCCGCCGGGGCCGAGCCGCGCGAACTCGTGTACGACGGGGCCATGTAACGCAGTTGACGTTCGAGTTCGGCGTTGGTCAGCACGAACCCGCCGGTGCTGCCGAGCGCCTTGCTCATCGTCGCGACCACCGCGTCGACCCGATCCAGCACACCGTAGTACTCGGCGACACCCAGGCCGTTCGGGCCGACCACGCCGAAGGAGTGCGCCTCGTCCACGACGATCCGCGCGTCGTACCGGTCGGCCAGGGCGGCGATCTGGTCCAGCGGTGCGAAGTCACCGTCGGCGCTGTAGAGACCGTCGACGATGACGATGCGCCGGCGTTTGTCGTCCGACCGTTGCAGCAGACTCTCCAGTTTGGCCATGTTGTTGTGCGGGAAGGTACGCACCTCGGCTCCGGAGAGCTGACTGCCCATGAAGATCGAGACATGGTCGGTTCGGTCGTTGATGATGACGTCGTCCTTCGAGGCCATGGCGGTGATCACGGCCAGGTTCGCCGCCATGCCGGAGGGGAAGAGGATGGCGGAGTCCAGCGGTGACATCGCCCGGAGCGTGGCCTCGACGTCGTGGTGCAGCCGGGTGTGCCCGCAGAGCAGTTGTGCTCCGTACGTGTTGGTGCCGTACCGCCGGACCGCGTCGATCGCGGCCTCCTTGAGTACGGGGTTCTGGGACAACCCCAGGTAGTCACAGGAGCCGAACATGGTCAGCGCGGGATACCGGTCGGTGGCGACGAGGTTGCCGTCGTTGGATTCGATCACTGGGAAGAACGGCGAGACGCCCGTCCGCTCCCACTCCTGGTACAGGTCTTGCAGCGCCGTGGTCCTGGTGTCGACGGTCATGGTCAAACCTTTCCGTTTGCTACCGGTTCAGAGCTTGTCGGAGATGGCGCGTAGCAGGTCGGCGACGGTCGTGTCCCGGTTGATCTCGAAGGTCTCGACCAGGTCCAACTCGACGCCCAACTGCCGCTCCAGGTTCATCAGGACCTCGGAGAAGGTCAGCGAGTCCATGTCGAGTTCGTTCAGCTTTCCGGCGAGGGTGACGTCCTCGTGGCCCGTCTCCTCTTCGATCTGCTTGGTGAGGAGTTCTTCGAGGGTGCCGAGATCCGTGGGCACAGTGGTCATGCGTGCTCTCCTTACTGAGATTCGGGCAGGGTGTGGCACGAGTGCGGCGCTGCACTCGTGGGAAGGAGGGGGTTCGGTCTAGCGGATGGACCGGTCGAGGGGGCGGTCCGCTGCGGGCGCCTTCTTCTCGCTGGCACCGCCGATGAGCCCCTGGCTGAGCATGATCCCCGCGATGACGATCACCGCACCGACCGGCTGGTTCCACGACAGGCTCTCGTCGAGCGCGATGATGCCCAGCGCGACCCCGACGAGAGGTGAGACGTAGGTGACGGTGGAAGCCGGGGTGGCACCCCACCGGTTCACGATGAGGGTGTTCCAGATGTAGGCGATGCCGCTGGCGAGGACGCCCAGCACCACCAGGCTGAGCACGATGCCGGTGTCGAAGCGCATCGGCGTGGCGATGAAGAACGGGGAGACGACCAGCATCATCCCGGCCGAGAGCGTGACCTGGACGGCGGCGACGGTCGCGGCGTCACAGTCGTACCTGCCGGTGACGAAGCGGCGTAGGTAGGTGAAGGCGAGCCCGTAGCTGGCCGTTCCGACGAGGCAGGCCAACTGGGCCAGGCCGGTGCCGGACAGTTCGTTCAGCTGCTGCAGCAACTGCCAGGGCGCCAGCACGATCAGGATGCCGACGGCACCGACGAGGATGCCGGCGGATCGTAGCGGTCCCATCTTCTCGGCGGGCAGCACCGCGACTCCGATCGCCATCGTCATCAGCGGCGTGGTCGCGTTGTAGATGCTGGACAGGCCGGAGGGGATGTGCTGGGCCGCCCAGGCGAAGAGCAGCAGCGGCAGTACGCAGAGCAGGAAACCGACGACGGCGAGGTGCCGGACGAGGGTGAGGTCGCGGGGCCAGCGGCGTCGGGTCACCAGCAGTATGAGGTTGAGGGTGACGGCACCGAGGACGAGTCGGCCGAGCACCAGTTGCTGCGGCGAGAGGCCGTTGACGGCGATCTTTATGGAGAAGAAGCTCGACCCCCAGGTCAGGGAGAGCGCCACGTAGGCGGCAAGCACGGCGAGACCCGAGCGCGATACCGAACGCAGCCCGACAGCTTTGGACATCGACTTCCCCCGTTGAACGTGGCTTTCTCACCGTGGGTACCCGAGTTCCCACGAGTGGTCATTGACGTGCTTCAACGTTCGCGGAAGAATCATGCGGTCCGCAAATTAGATCGACTCATGGACCCATGAGCGGTCTTTATCGTCGATGATCAGGGCTGAAGAAGGTTCGTGGGCTGTTTTCGGGTCTTCATGCGGCTGTTCACGAGGTCGAAGGACACCTGGTGGAACGGGTTGTCCGGTTGCCTCTGCCTGCCGATCGGCCCGAGCTCCACTCGCAGTGCGAGACCGGCGAGACGCCCCGAACGGTGAGGGGGAAACATGCCGGACGGAGCACGGGCGAGCGGGCGGTCCAGTGATCGACACCAGGGAGCGCAGCCGGCCGGTGACGCCCTGAAGATCACGGTGGCCCAACTGAGGGCCTTCGTCGCCGCTGTCGACTGCCGAGGGTTCGGGCGCGCGGCGACTGCACTGCGGGCCACCCAGCCCGCTGTCTCGCACGCGGTGACCAGCCTGGAACGCATCCTCGGCGCTCCGGTGCTCCGCCGCCACCCCGACGTGATACCGGCCCTGCTGGGTCACCAGCTGCTACCGCACGCACGGACCATCCTGTCCTCACTGCATGCGATGGCGGTCGTGGCCGAGAACCATGTCGACCGCTACACCGAGGTCGTCCGACTGGCCGCGCCCGCGACCGCCTGCCACTCGATGGTCCCCGGATGGGTCGCCAGTTGGCGGGAGTACCTGCCGGAGATCACCGTGAAGGTCTTCGAGGCGGACGACAGCGAGATGGTGCCCTGGCTGGAGGAGGACATCGTGGACGCCGCAGTGCTGATCAACCCCGACCCGTGGCCGGACGGGGGTGTGGTGGTGATGCGGGACGCCTACGAGGCCGTGGTCCACAAGGACCATCCGTACGCGGGCGAGCCGGCCATCTCCATCCACGACCTGCTCGACGACCCGGTGGTCGTCTCGACCGGGGGATGCTACGGCGACGTGATGCGAATCTGTCGCGAGGCGGACCGCAACTTCCGGCCCGCACACCGGGTACGCGAGTTGCGTGCACTACTCGGCATGGTCGCCGACCACGTCGGTGTGACGATCCTGCCTTCCCTGGGCAGACCGCTGCTCACCCCCAACCTCACCATGGTGCCGCTCGACCCGGTGGTGCGCCGGACCCTGGTCTTCACCGGCCCGACGGGGCGACCGTGGAACCCGGTCGTGACCGTACTGCGGGACCATCTCGGTCGGCAGCCGGCACCGAACTGGCATACGGCCGATCCGATGCCCGCAAACCTGGCGGAGCCGGAACCCAACCGGTGATGGTGGTGTGGCGGGACGTGAGCGGTGTCACGACCGGCAGCAGGGTGAGCCGTGTCGCCTCTGTTCATCGACCAGCGCCGTCAGGCGTACGCTCGGCACTGTGACGATTGCTCCCGAGGGTCGACGACTGCTGCGGATCGAGGCGCGCAACGCCGAGACACCGATCGAGCGCAAACCGCCGTGGATCAAGGTCAAGGCCAAGATGGGGCCCGAGTTCACCGAAATGCGCGGCCTGGTGTCCCGGGAGGGTCTGCACACGGTCTGCCAGGAGGCCGGCTGCCCCAACATCTACGAGTGCTGGGAGGACCGGGAGGCGACCTTCCTCATCGGTGGTGACCAGTGCACCCGCCGGTGCGACTTCTGCCAGATCGACACCGGCAAGCCCGCCGAGTTCGACGCCGACGAGCCGCGCCGGGTCGGTGAGTCGGTCGCCACGATGGGCCTGCGCTACGCGACCGTCACCGGCGTGGCCCGCGACGACCTGCCGGACGGCGGGGCCTGGCTCTACGCCGAGACGGTACGCCAGATCCACGCACTGCAGCCGGGCTGTGGGGTGGAGTTGCTGATCCCCGACTTCAACGGCGACCCCGCGCAGTTGGCCGAGGTGTTCGCCGCCCGGCCCGAGGTGCTCGCCCACAACGTGGAGACCGTGCCCCGCATCTTCAAGCGGATCCGCCCCGCGTTCCGCTACGAGCGCTCGCTCGACGTGATCACCCAGGCCCGCGCGGCCGGGCTGGTCACCAAGTCCAACCTGATCCTCGGCATGGGCGAGGAGCGCAGTGAGATCTCGCAGGCGCTACGGGACCTGCACGACGCCGGCTGCGAGTTGATCACCATCACGCAGTACCTGCGCCCCACTCCCCGGCACCACCCGGTGGAGCGCTGGGTCAAGCCGGAGGAGTTCGTGGAGTTGCGCGAGGAGGCCGAGCAGATCGGTTTCGCTGGCGTGATGAGCGGACCGCTGGTGCGTTCGTCGTACCGGGCGGGCCGGCTCTACCGGCAGGCGATCGACGCCCGTGAGGCGGCGGGGGTGGCGACCTCCCGATAGGGGGCAGCCGCCTGTCGTCCACTCATCCCGCCGGGAACATCACCGCGATCCCGCCGGGAGCATCACCAGCGTCGACACCGGGCACTGACAGCGGCGAATCGCCCATCAGGGTGGTACCCGTGCTAAATTCCGCCCGTCTGACGCTGGCGGTGCGGCAAGGTGTTGCCGACATTACCTCGAAGGTGATGAATTAAAGCATGACGATATCCCCCCACACCGTTGTCATCGGCGCCGGACCGGCTGGTCTGACCGCAGCGTACGAGCTCACCAAGCGCAACGCCACGGTCCAGGTCTTCGAAGCCGACGATGTGGTCGGGGGGATCAGTCGTACCGTCGAGCGGAACGGCTGGCGGTTCGACATCGGCGGGCACCGCTTCTTCACCAAGGTTTCCCAGGTCGAGGCGTTGTGGCACGAGATCCTGCCGGACGAGGACTTTCTGTTGCGGCCCCGGATGAGCCGGATCCACTACCGCGAGAAGTTCTTCGACTACCCGCTGAAGGCCGGCAACGCGCTGGGCAACCTGGGCATCGTCGAGGCGGTCCGGTGTGTCGGCTCCTACCTGTGGGCGCAGATCCGGCCGCCCAAGGACCAGAGCCACTTCGAGGGCTGGGTGACCGCGCGGTTCGGCAAGCGACTCTATTCGATCTTCTTCAAGACCTACAGCGAAAAGCTGTGGGGTATTCCGGCCAACGAATTGCAGGCCACCTGGGCGGCCCAGCGGATCAAGAACCTCTCGCTGTTCAACGCGGTGGTCAACGCCCTGATGCCGAAGCGCAACCAGAAGGACATCACCAGCCTGATCGAGGAGTTCCAATACCCCAAGTACGGGCCGGGCATGATGTGGGAACGGTGCACGGAGAAGGTCGCCAAGGCCGGCGGAGTCGTCACCATGAACACCTGGGCGAAGACCGTCCACCGGGCGGACGGGCGGGCGGTCGCGGTGACCGTGGCGGACGTCGACGGGGAACGCCGTGTCGAGGCCGACCACGTCGTGTCGACCATGCCGTTGTCGCAGCTCGTCCAGGCCATGGACCCGCCCGCACCGGAGCGGGTCCGCGCCGCCGCCGACCAGTTGCGCTACCGCGACTTCCTCACCGTGGCGCTGGTCGTCCCGCAGGAGGCCGGCTTCCCCGACAACTGGATCTACGTACACACGCCCGGGGTCAGGGTCGGCCGGATCCAGAACTTCGGCTCGTGGTCGCCGTACCTGGTGCAGGACGGCTACACCTGCCTGGGGTTGGAGTTCTTCGTCAACGAGGGTGACGACCTGTGGGATTCCACCGACGAGGATCTGATCGCCCTCGGCACCCGAGAACTCGAGCAGCTCAGCCTGGTCCGGCCGGGCGCGGTGAGTGCCGGCTTCGTGGTCCGGATGCCCAAGGCGTACCCGGTCTACGACGAGGGCTACGAGGACTCGGTCGACACCATCCGGCGCTGGCTGGCGGAGGCGGTGCCGAACGTGCACCCGGTCGGACGTAACGGCATGCACCGCTACAACAACCAGGACCACTCGATGCTCACCGCCATGCTCACCGTGGAGAACATCCTCGACGGGACCGGTCACGACGTCTGGCAGGTCAACGTCGAGGAGGAGTACCACGAGGAGAAGCGCCCCGGCCAGCAGGGCGCGGGCGAACACGGCACCGGCCGGGCCGCCCCGGTCCTGCCGAAGAAGGCCGTACGGTGACCGCCGCCGGCCTGCGGTGAGGTCCTGGGCCGTACGGTGAGTGAGCGCCGCCGGCATGCGGGTGGGCACCCGCCGGCTCGCTGCTCTCGCCGATCAGGCGGTCCGTCCGGTCCCCTCGGGCGCGTCGATCAGACCGAGGCGGTGTGCGACCGCCGCCGCCTCGACCCGGTTGGTGACGTCCAACTTGGCGATGATCCGGGACACGTGGACGCTGGCCGTCTTCGGCGAGATGAAGAGCTGCTCGGCGATCCGGCTGTTGCTGTGTCCCTCGGCCACCAGTCGCAGCACCTCCCGCTCCCGGCCGGTGAGCAGGTCCGGCCCGTCCCGTCCGGTGCCGGTCAGTCCGACCCGCCGGGCCAGGGTCGCCGCCTGCTCCCGCAGCAGTACCGCCCCCAGGTCGTCGGCGATGGCGGTGGCCTCCCTGATCGAGGCGGTGACCGTCGCCCGGTCGCCCGGTGCGGCGGCGGCACCGGCCAGACCGAGCAGTGCCCGCGCCAGTAGGTACGG
>NZ_JBHTMP010000059.1:0-40937 GCF_042679305.1 Micromonospora sonneratiae
GACGGGCCCGGATGGCGGTACGCGGCTCGGCGGCAGCCGCTCCCTGGGCCCGGCTCGATCGGGCCTCGCTGACCCTGGCCGGGTTCGCCGACCAGCTCACCGGTCCGGCCGACCCGGCCGTGCTGGAAGCCGCCGTGGCCGAGCGCTCGCTGCGTGACCTGGCGGCCCGGGTGGCGAGCGTGGAGAAGGCGTTACGGTTCGCCCCGGACGACTCCCGTCCGGCGCTGGAGACGGCACATCGCTCGCTGACCGAGCACCTGACCGGGGGAGTCGCGGCGTACGAGCAGCTGGTCGCGGTGGCGGCCAGCTATCTGGCCGACGACGGCCGGATCGGCGGCGGCGAGCATTCCACGGTGTCGCAGCTCAACGAGGCGACCGAGTTGCTGCACGGGGTGGCCGCCAGTCTGGCCGACCTGCGTTCGCTGGGTGATCCGAAGCGACTTCAGCACTGACTCCCGTCGCCGACCCGACCGGTGCCGCCGTGTGGGTGCGGCCCCCGCCGGTGGGGAGCAGCGACCGTAGCCGGGTGTCCGTCATGACGTCCCGGTCGACGATGCCCTGATCCGGCTCACCCGGGAGTCGGTTCGGGTGCCGTCGGTCGCCACTCACCGTGGCACTGCCGATCGACAACCGAAGACGAGGATCGCTACTCGTTGGAAACTGTACGGACTGGTCGGTATAGTTTTTGAGCATGGGGAAGCGCGCAACCGAGGATGCCCGGGTCTTGTCGGCGGGGCGTCGGTGGTCGGCATTGGCTGTGCTGGTGGGGGCGGTGCTACTGCTGGCAATCGATGGCACCGTGCTGTACCTGGCGGTGCCGTCGCTGATACGTGATCTGTCACCCACTGCGACGCAGATTCTGTGGATCGGTGACGTCTACTCGTTGGCGTTGGCGGGCTTGCTGGTCACCATGGGCACGCTGGCCGACCGGATCGGCCGGAAGCGGCTTCTCCTGATCGGGACCACGGCGTTCGGGCTGGCGTCGCTGGCGGCGGCGTTCTCGGTCAGCCCAGGGATGTTGATCGCTGCTCGGCTGTTGCTGGGGGTGGCGGGGGCGACGATCATGCCGTCGACGCTCTCGATCATCCGGAACATGTTCACCGATGCGCGCCAGCGCACTCGGGCGATCGCAGTCTGGTCGGCGGCCTCGGGCGGGGGAATCGCGCTCGGTCCGTTGGTGGGCGGTGCGTTGCTGGAGACGTTCTGGTGGGGATCGGTGTTCCTGATCAACGTGCCGATCATGGTCGTACTCCTGGTTGCGGGCATCATTCTGCTTCCCGAGTCCCGGGACCCCAACCCAGGCCGGTTCGACGTGCTCTCGGCCGCCCTGTCGATGGCCGCGATCGTGCCGCTCGTGTACATGGTCAAACACACGGTCGGCAGTGGAATCGACGCCGTGACCCTCGCCTGCCTCGCCGTCGGGCTGGCCATGGGGCTGCTCTTCGTGCGCCGGCAACGACGGTTGACCTCGCCGCTGATCGATGTGGACCTGTTCCGTAACCCCGCGTTCAGCGGTGCCGTGCTGGCGAACTTTTTTGCGATCTTCGCGCTGACCGGTCTGCTGTTCTTCTTCTCCCAGTACCTCCAGCTTGCCCGCGGGTTCAGCCCGCTGGCGGCGGGCCTGGCCGAGATGCCCGCGACGCTTGCCTCCATCGTCGTCGTCGGTCTCGTCGGAGTCGCACTCGCCCGGCTCGGCCGTGGTCCGGCGATCGCCGTCGGGCTGGGTACCACCGCCGTCGGACTGCTTCTGGTCACGGTCGCCGAGGGCGCTGAAGGCTATCTCTGGCTGGGGCTCGCGTTGGTGCCGGTCGGGCTCGGTGTCGGCCTGGCGATGACGCTCACCACCGACGCGGTGGTCTCCGCCGTGCCCCCGCGCAAGGCCGGCTCCGCCTCGGCGATCTCCGAGACCGCGTACGAACTTGGCGTCGCGCTCGGAATCGCCGTCCTCGGATCGGTTGTGACGTTCGCCTACCGGTCCTTCATCGCCGTACCCGAGGGTCTGCCGGAGAACGTGCGGACCAACGTCGAGGACTCCTTCGCCTCTGCGTTGAGCGTGCTCGAGCCCGGCTCGGATCTCGCACACGCCGCGCAGGAGGCGTTCATCAGCGCGATGCAGATCGCCTCCGTTGCCGCTGCGATCATCACCGGCATCGGCGCACTCGTCGCATGGCGTACCATCCCGCCGACACGGGACTGACCACACACCTGCCAGGAGAGCCACGGTGGCGGGGGGAGAACGGAGGAACAGCGGTGAGCCGCAAGGCCGGACGATCACCCAGCGAGACCCGTCGGCTCCTGCTCGACGCGGCCGGGACGATGATCCGAACCCGTGGTGTCTCGGCGACGCTGGACGACATCGCCCAGCGGGCCGGCGTGTCCAAGGGCGGGCTCATCTATCACTTCGCCAGCAAGGACGACCTGATCCGGGCGCTGGCCGACGATCTGCTGCAGACATTCCGGGACGCGGTCGAGGCCGCCTGCGACCCGGCCGACACGGCTCCGGGCCGACTCGCCCGCGCCTATGTGCGCGCCTGCCTCGACACCGGCCAGGATGAGCGCGTGCTTCGGGAGAGCATCGCCCTGCTCGCCCAACTGATCACGATTCCGGCCGTCGCCGAGCTGGCGCGCGCGGACGCCGAGCGCTGGGACCGGGAACTACAGGCCGACGGCCTCCCCGAGGATGTCCTCGCGCTCGTCGTCTCCGCCGCCGACGGTGCCAGCAACGCGTCGCTCTGGGGCGGTGCCACCGTAGCCGCGAAGCTGCGACGACTCGAACAGCAACTCATCCAACTCACCCTCGACCACACCCTCTGGAGCCACCTGCGCCTGACCAGCAACCCCGATGTGCCCGGCGGATCGGGTGGGTTCGACTGAGCTGGCGCCCCGTCCGGGCGGCCACGGGCGGCGATACCTGAAGGTGTACGTCCCGCTGCGACTACGTACCGGGTGACGCCCACCTACGGCCGGGCCGGAACCCACTGACCGGGACGTCACAGCACACCGTCCGCGATCAACGGTTCGCGGCCCGACCGTACCCGGGTTCGGTCGCGCTGCCACGATCGGCGGGTCAGTGCGGAGTGGTCACCGACACCGGTTCGGTGAACGCGGACAGGCCGGCCGCGTTGAAGGCCCGTACCCGGTAGTAGTAGGTCGTGTTCCGGGTCAGACCGGTGTTGCTGAAACAGCGGCCCGATCCGGCGACGGTGAAGGTGGCCAACGCCGTACTGAACGCCGGATCGGCGGCCCGTTGGACGGTGCAGCCGGTGAGCGGGGCGGATCCCCCCTCGGACCAGTGCAGGTCGACCCGGGCGGTGTCCAGGCCGGCCGTAACGGCGGTCGCGGTCAGTTGCACCGGCACCGCCGGCGGGCCGGGCGTCGTGCTGGTGGACACGTTGGACCACGGGGAGACCGCACCCAGGTAGCTGGTACGCACCCGGTGGTAGTAGGTCGTGTTCGTGGCCACCGTGTTGTCCAGGTAGCTGCCGGTCACCGGGATGGACCTGGTGACCAGGCCCGCGCTGAACGTCGGGTTGGTGGCCCGCTGCACGTCGATGCTGGTGGCGAAGGACCGGTTGGTCCAGGTGAGAGTGGTCCGCAGCGGCGCGGCCGGTGGAACCGTCGCGGTCAGACCGGTGGGTGCCAACAGCCGGATCACCGTCGAGGTGACGCTGGACCAGGCGGAGTAGCTGACCGCGTTCTCCGCCCGGATGCGGTAGTAGTACGTCGTCCCCGGGGTCACGGTGCAGTCGGTGTGCGAACTGGCCCCGGCGGGCACGTTGAGGTCGACCACGTCGGTGGTGAAGCCGGCGTCGGTGGCGCGTTGGATCAGGTTGATGGTCGCGGCCGGCCGGGTGAAGTTGTTGGTCCAGACCAGGCCGATGGCGGGCAGCGCGGTAGCTGATCCGGGAGTGGCGGTGGCGGTCAGGCCGGTGGGTGCGGCCGGTGACACCCGCAGCACCATGGGCCGTGCCATGTCCGCGTCCGCGTGACCGAGCTGTTGGCCGTTCCAGGCGTACGCCCAGCCGAAGTTGGTCTCCCGGTTCGTGACCAGCGCCGGCTCACCGGTGAGCGGGTTGGCCTGGACGAACCCGTGGGTGGTGCCGATGCCCCGGCTGGGGTCGGGCAGCCGGACACTGTCGGGCAGCTTGAAGGGCAGCGGATCGGGCAGCGTCGGACGCATCGCCACGATCGTGTCCTCCTGTGGGTTCATCCGTACGGTGTCCTTCCAGCCCAGTTCGTTGGGGTCCGGCGGTCGGATCACCCCGTCCCGGCCGACCCGGTTGACGAGCTGGACGTTGACGTAGTGGAAGTGGACGAACTCGGTCGCCACCCCGTGATGGGTGACCTTCCAGAGTTGGGTGCCGTCGTTGGCCGACCCGACCGGTGTGCTCGGATCGGAGGCGAACAGGGTCTCGCTCGGCGGGTCGGCGTAGGTCAGTGGGATGGTCGTCTGGACCAGTGCACCGGCGTTGGGTAGCTCGACACCGAGCCGGGCGGCCATCCGGCCGTACGCGGGTTCGAACTCCTCGGTGATCGCCTTCGGGGCCAACGGCAGGGTCACCGGTTCACCGCCGCCGGTCGGGGAGAAGGTGATCGTGGTGTCCTGGACCGGCACATAGGTGTTGCGGGCGGTGGTGGTCCGCAGGGCGGGGTCGTACGCCTGCTGCGGCACGATAGGTGCCGGCTGACTGGCGGCGTACGCCCGGGGCAGCCGGTCCTGAAGCGTGGCCAGGTCGAACGGGGCGGCCGGGGTGCCGACCACCTGGAACTGGAGCAGCGTCCGGGTGTTCGGCCCGTAACCGCGCTGGCTGGTCGGTGCGCCGCCGAACGGGGTCTGGTCCGGTGCGGCGGTGTGGTAGTCGTAGCGAGCGTCGAACGCGGGAATCGGTGCCGGGCAGTCGTTGTAGAGGATGATCTTCGAGCCGGGCGGTGCGGACGAGAAGTCGACGATCACATCGGCGCGTTCGCCGGGCCCGAGCAGCAGCGTGTACGCGGACGCGTTCAGGGTGGTGGCGCGGCGGTTGTGGGCGTAGCTGACCGGTTGGTTGGGCAGTACCACCGGGGCGGGGAGCAGGCCCCCGTCGTTGCCGATCTGGATCATCTCCGGTCCCGAGGCGTTCGGGTCGGGGACCCCACCGGTACGGCCGTCGGTGGGCCAGCTGTCCGGGAATCCCGGCGTCGGCGCGGCCTCGACCATCGGCACCTCACCGGCGTCGCCGTCGTGCAGCGAGCCGTCCGGGTTCCACATCGACGCGTTGGAGGCCGCGTAGTAGAGCTGGAGGTTGAGGGCACGGTCGGTGCAGGCATTCAGGATCCGGAACCGGTACGCCTTCGGTCGGATCCGCAGGTACGGATAGGCGCAGCCGTTCACCAGCGGGGTGTCCAGGTACGCCTCGGGCACGATGGACGGATTCGGGGTGCCCGGCGCGACCGGCGGTTGCCAGGGTGCGGCGACCGGATCGTGGTGCGGGTTGGGCACCGGACCGTGCAGGGTGCCGGTGGACGGCGGCCAGAACCATGGCGCATAGTCCCAGCGGCCCATCCGGTTCGACCCGGACTCGTTGTAGGGGTTCTGGTTGGGCATGTAGACGTGCGGGAACCACAGGCTGCTGCGGGCTCCCCAGTGGGTCCGGTCCCAGGTCGGGTCCTGCGCGGCCAACTGGTCGTCGTCCGGTACGAAGGTCTTGTCCTCGATGACCAGCGGAATCTGTTCGACCGGCAGCACCCCGTCGGCCACCAGTTCCTCCTCCACCGGATCGTCGAGCAGGTAGAGGCTGTGCTGGCCGGAGTAGACGGTCAGCCGGCTGAGTCCCGAGGTGTTGTCCCGCAGCCACAGCAACCGGCCGCTCTGCTGGTTCGGATAGAACAGCGTGACCGCTCCGGCGTTCGGGTTCGGCATGTCCGGCACGTTGGCCAGGCCCGCCCCGGTGGGGTACGAGGTCAGCTGCCCGGCCGGGGTGACCCACTGGTCCGGTGTCCCGTCGCTGATCCACGGGTTCGCGCCGCCGTGCAGGTGCAGCACCGCCCGATTCTGCGGGTACGTCTCCGACCCGCCCAGTGGCCCGGCTCCCGCCCCGGCGACGGTGGAGTCGACCGGCAGGAACAGTTGACCGGCCACCCCGGTCGGCAACTGGTTGATGAACTTGATCCGTACCGGCCGGTTCCGGTGCGCCATGATCACCGGGCCGAGGTGGTGGACCCGCCCCGGCGGTGCGATCGTGTTGTGTCCGTTGCCGTCGGTCCCGTTGTTGAGCTGGCGGTACCCGCGTAGCCGGGTCATCTGGAGATCCCGGTGCAGCTGCTGGGTGTACTGCTGCACCCCGATCTCGTAGTAGTCACATCCGGGGTAGGTGATGGTGTCCGGCACCGCGACCGGCAGGTAGTTGCCCAGTTCGTTCTGGTGGACGGGTCCGAGGCCGGGCAGTGAATCGACGAACTTCCGGATGCCGGTGCCGGGAAGCACCTTGCCGGCCGGGTCCAGGTCCGGCAACGGGCTGTTCGCATAGTTCGGCACGAACCCGAAGTAGTCCGGCGGGGCGGAGGGGTCCAGGGCCGCCAGCGGGGTCGTCGTCCGTTCCGTCGCGGTGCGGGCCGACGGCACCACCGGCAGGTTCGGGGCGGTCGTGCTCTGGGGTGAGCGGGAAAACCGGATGGCCGCGAGCTTCTTGAACATCGCCGTGCTCCTCCCCGGACGACGGCTCGACGGCTCACGAACCTCGGCCGGAGCGGTCGAATCCATCAGATAACCATGCTGACGATCCGTAAGTGGTTAACTGCTGGAAGCGACCGATGGATACGGGGAAGGGCTGAGCGGATGCGGGGTCAGGACCAGCCGTAGCCGGCCCGCAACGCCTGGCCGACCCGGTCGAAGCGGGCCCGGTCCAGCACCGCCCCCTCGCGTCGGATGCTGTCCTCCCGCATGGTGAGGACCCGGTCGAGTCGTACCCAGCTCGGCCGCTTGTCGCGGTCCCAGTCGCCGGGGCCGAGCGCCAGCCAGTGCCGTTGACCGTCCCGATCGCTCTGACTGGACAGCATGAGCCCGAACAGGGTCCGGCTCTCCCGGCCGACGACCAGCACGGGTCGGTCCTTGCCCTGGCGGGGATCGTCCTCGTACGACACCCAGGTCCACACGATCTCGCCCGGATCGGCCTGCCCGTCCAGTTCCGGGGCGTAGGTCAACTGTCGGCGTCGCAGTGCCCCGACCTGACGTCGCCGGGCAACCTGGGCCGGGATGGGACCCGGACCCTGTGCTACCGAGGTGCCACCCCTGGCCACCCGGACGATCCTTGCTGCCATACCACGGAAAAGACTCGCCACGGCGGGCAGCTTATGCCTCCGGGGCAAGTTGACAGGTGGGGCACCAGTAGGTGAGACGGTCGCCCTGTCGGGCGGCACGGATCGGCGTACCGCAGCGACGGCAGGGGCGACCCTGGCGGCCGTACACATAGCTGGTCTCGCCGGGCCGGGTCGAACCGGTGGTGCTCTGACTCCATCGGCCACGATTGGCCGACAGCAGTCGCTGGGCGAGGGTGACCAGGCCGGGTAGGTCCGGCACGTCGCGGACCGGGGTCCAGGGTGGGACCCGACGCAGGAACAGGACCTCGCTCTTGTACAGGTTGCCGATGCCGGCCAGGTTGGCCTGGTCGAGCAGGGCATCGGCGATGTCGGTCGTCGGATGGGCCGCGAGTCGGCGTACCGCCTCGTCCGGGTCCCAGTCCGCGCCGAGCAGGTCGGGGCCGAGGTGCCCGAGCAGCGTCCGTTCCTCGGCGGTCGGTACGAGGGCGACCTCGTGCAGGTGGTAGCCGACGGCCACCGTGCCGGAGGTCCGCAGTACCACCCGGATCAGGTGCGCGGGACCGCCGGTCCACCGCTGCCCGGGAGCGTACGTCCGCCAGGCGCCGTCCATGCGCAGATGCGAGTGCAGGGTCAACCGGCGCTGGTCGTCGGGGGCGGCCAGGCGCAACAGTAGATGCTTGCCCCGGCTGGCCGACTCCAGCACGGTCCATCCCGACAGGTCGACGGTGGCCAGTCGGGGTATCCGGAAGTCCGATCCGGTCAGCAGGGCGCCGGCCAGCGCGCGGTGGAGCACCTGGGCGGTGTTCCAGACGGTGTCACCTTCGGGCACCGGCCCATCCTCCCCGGCACACCGTCGGTTGCGTGGCGCAACCGACGGGTCGGCGGTATCCGGGTGTGTCGCCCGCACCTGGGGGAAGGGCGGGAACTGGTCGGGACAGTTGGTCCGTCAGGGCGCTTCGTCGGGCCGCGGCGGGCGGACCATGTCCTGGTAGCGGGGGTGGCTGGCCCCGTAGATGGCGAAGTTGAGTCGGGCGTGGGAAAGGGTCAGGTCGCCGTTGGGGCCGTCTTGCACGATGTCGGCCTCGGCGTCGCGCCGGCCGTCGTCCGTCCAGAAACAGACGGGACAGGTTTCGCAGCCGGTTCGGTAGCCACAGCAGGGGCAGGCATCGACGTCAATCGAATGCTTGGTCACCTGGTAAGCATTTCACAGCGAAGGGTTAGCCGGTATCGGGCATCCGAGGTCCCGCCGCCGGTCAGCTTACGCAGCCGTCCGGCCGTCGGCGACCCCGACGAGGGCCGGCGGTAGTGCCTCTTCAGCCGCTCCGAAGTGGCCATTCGGATCAGAGCGCGCCCGGTGACGAGCCGGGGCGCGCCAGGGTCGGCCGGTCGGGCGTTTGCCGTGCGGGTGACGCGGAGAACATCACCAGCCTTTGGCGTTCGGGTGCTCACGATGTGGTTGACCAGCGGGCCGAACGCTCGTCGCGACCCTGGGTGGAGATTGAACGCGAGGCGGCTGCGCTGCGCTCATTCGAGTCGTCAGTTGTCCCCGGTCTGCTGTAGACCGAGGACTATGCGCGGGTTCGTCGACTATCACTGTCGCATGCACTGGATGTCAGCAGTCGAGGGCGCGGCTGAGGAAGCGTTCACCGATCTCGGTGATGTCCTCGGTGGTCCACTCGAGAGCGTGTGTGGCGACGGTGATCTCGGTCATCGCCATACCCGGTACCGCTGTTTCCTGCCAGCCGGCGACAAACCACACCTTCTCCTCCTCGGCGAGTGCCAGCGCAGCGTCGTTGAGCGCCTGCGCCGGGTGAGGCAGCCAGAGACGGAATCGATGGGTGTGCGGAGGTTCTGGATACACCCGCGCGCCGGGTAGCGCGGTGAGTGCCGCAGCGACTGTCCGCGCGTGCCGCACGTAGTCGGGGATGCGTGGCAGCTCCGTGTCGAGGCCGGCGAGTGCGGTCAGAGCGGCTGGCCACTGCTGGAACACCTCGCCGCCGTAGCGGTGCCGCCAGATGCGGGCGTAGGAGGCGAGCTCTGTGGTGCCCGCGAGCGCCGCACCGCTGATACCGCCGATCGTCTTGTAGAACGATACGTAGGTGCTGTCGGCGAGGTCGGCGATCTCGCTGAGGGTGTGCGCCAGGTGTGGGGTGGATTCCCAAATCCGGGCACCGTCGAAATGTACGCGTGCGCCGATGGCGCGCGCTGCGGCGGACGCGGCGGCGAGCTCGTCCCAGCAGGGGAGGACGAAGCCGGCGTCGCGCAGCGGAAGTTCCATGACGACGGTGCTCACGGGTTCGGCGAGCGCGGTGATCTCTTCGGCGGTGGGGTTGCGGGGCGCGGTGGTCGGCCAGGTACTACGCAGGCCGCTCAGGTGGGCGTAGGCATGCCGTTCGTCCACCTCCAAGTGGCCGAGCGGGTGTAGAGCGACCGTCGGGTGGCCGGTGCGGTCAGCGCCATAGCGCAGCGCGACCTGCTGGGCCATCGTTCCGGTGGGGAAGAAGACTGCGGCCTCGGTTCCCAGTAGGTCTGCCACGCGTTCTTCGAGCGTGGTCACCGGGCCGTCGCCGTAGAAGTCGGGCTGACCATCCAGATCACCACCTGCGTTCATGTCCGCGAGCCGGTCCCTCATGGTCGTGGGCCGGATACCGGAAAGGATTCGGTCGCAGGCGCGCAGCGCGGCAAGCCGACGCTGCCTTGTGTTGTGGGACATCGGCGGATCGTCGCATGTCAGCGCAATAGGGACCAAGCGGCTTTGCGGAGGCAGGCGATCAGCGTCGCGCATTCAAGTTGCCACCGAGCGGTCGCTACGGCGACCCTTTCTGCGTAATCGAGGACGCCGGCGACCGGGTACGGGGCTCAGCGAACGAGCGGCCCCAATCGGAGCCGGCCTGGCTGGACAACACCGGCGTAGGGCCCGAAGCAGGCTGCACGACCTAGCCCGGCCGCAGGGATGCGGTAGTGCCGGGCCAGGTCGCTCAGCACCGAGAGGTCGGCCGGCAGCTCGGCCTGGGAAAGTCGGGCGCTCTTGAGTGGGTAACGCCGGAGCGCGACAACTGTCTGCATGACGATCATGTTGCCGTACCGCGGTAGGCGCCCGGAGACGGCGACATCCGCTTATTCGCTGGCCGTACCCTGCGGATCATCCAGGATGCGCGGGCTGCGGAGGCGTGCCCACCTACGTGCGCAGCTCGCGTATCCAGCGCAACGACCTCGTGGTCCTCGATCCGGAGCCCGGGATATACGGCATCGGCTGGGACTGGGTGACACCGTTCGCCCAGGTGCCTGACGCACTCCGGAAAACCGGTGGTGATGTCGGGGGTGTCGGCAGATCATGCGTGCGTGACGCATTACACCCCTGAGTCGGATGCCCAGACCGAGCCGAGGACGCTCCGGTTCGTCGAACTGTCCAGCGTGACGATGACCGCCCTGCTGGCCGGTGACCTCGCCGCCGCCAGCGCCGAAGCCGCCGTCGCGCTCACCGACTACTTCGTGACCGACGACGCCCGGTGGCTGTGGCGGATCCGGGTCGACCAGTTGGCCACCGATCCCGACAGCGCCCGCTGGATCGTCCGGGCGGTGGTCACCGAACCGGAGGGGGTGGTCGTCGGACATGCCGGGTTCCATGGGCCACCGGACGGGGCGGGCATGGTGGAGGTCGCCTACTCGGTGGACCCGGTCCATCGGCGTCAGGGCTACGCCCGGGCCATGCTCGCCGCGCTGCTCCGCCGGGCTGCGACCGAACCCGAGGTACGAACCGTACGGGCGTCGATCAGCCCCGACAACGTCGCCTCCCTCGCCACCATCGCCGGGTTCGGCTTCGTCAAGGTCGGGGAGCAGTGGGACGAGGAGGACGGCCTGGAGATCATCTTCGAGCGCCCCGCAGACGGGCGACGGTAGCCCGCCAGGGCCGAGGCGTTGGCGGCTTCGGCCCTTCGGCGAGTCCCTCCCACGGGGGAGCTGGTTCCCCCGCGCTCGGGAGTGTTCTGCGGATTACCGTGACTACGTTCAAGCCATGGGTGATGCCGATTCTCAGCGGCGGTGGCCGGCGTACGCGCTGGCAGTGCTGTTCCTCAGTTACGCCGCCGGTAAGGCCGTCTTCGCACTACAGGCGAGGCTCGGGTTGCCGAGCGGGCCGGTCGTGCCGGCTGCCGAGCACGAACGCTATGCCCGGGAAGTCATGGACGTCGCCACCGCACAGTGGAGCGCGAGCGCCTCAGGGGTGTTGGGTGCCGGCCTCGCCCTCGCCACGGTCACGGCGCTGGCGCGCAGGGTGCCGAGGCCACTCATGCTGCTGATGCTGACCGGGATGGCGCTGGCCGCCGGGGCCGGTGCGGTGGTCATGATCGTGGACGGGTTCGTCGGCATCGGCGTGGGTTGGCAGTGGTACCACGGCGTCCTTGGCTGCGTCGTCATTGGTCTGCTCGTGGCAGTGATCCGGTCATACGTGATGGCGACGAGACATGCCAAGGGTTGACCGGTCGTACGCGGCGGCGTACGGGGCGGCAGTGTGCGCCGCCGCGTACGGCTCGATGAAGCTCGCGCAGGCGCTGGGGGCCGGTGCGCTGGCCGACAAGGACCCGCTGCCCCCGGGGCTACGCGAACGGCTGCTGGCGCGCGATCCGTTGTTCGTGGCCAGCCACTGGGTGCTGGCGGGTGCCGCCCTGGTCGCTGTCGTCGTTGCCTTGGTCAGTCTCCGCCGCAGGTTGGCACCGGTGCCGCGCCGGCTGTTGCTGGCGATCGCCTGGACGCTCGGGGTCTTCATGATCGCCCGGTCGGCCGGTGTGCTCGGGTTCGGTTTCGTCGGTGACGTGTTACTGCTGACCGGGGTCCGTCCACCCCCGGTCGAGCACGCCGCACTGGCCCGCGACCTGGCGCAGTGGGATCTGCTGCTGTGGTCACCGTTCTTTCTGCTCTGGGGGGTGTGCTGGACCATGGTGGGCCGGCGGTTGCGCCGAGGAGCAGCGAATGGAGCCGGGAACAGTCGACAGGCCACTCGGCGATTCCAGGGAAGCGGTACGAGGTAGAACGGAGTCGAGCCCCGACCTTCTTGTCGGACCGGTGGGCTAGGTTGCTGCAATGGCGGAATTCGTACTGGTCGCCGGCGCGTGGCTCGGATCGTGGGCCTGGGACGAGGTGGCCGCCCAGTTACGGGCGGCCGGTCACGGCGCACACCCGGTGACGCTGTCCGGTCTTGCCGACAGGCAGGGCGTACCGGCCGGTCAGCAGACCCACGTCCAGGACATCGTCGACGAGGTCGAGCACAACGACCTTCGGGACGTCGTCCTGGTCGGCCACAGTTACTCCGGCATTCCGGTGGGGCAGGCCGCCGAACGGATCGGTGACCGCCTGGCCCGGGTGGTCTTCGTCGACTCCGAGGTCCCGACCGGCGGGGAGTCGTTCGCCTCCGGTTTCTGGCAGGGCCCGGCGGCGCTGGCAGCCTCGATCGCCGAGCACGGCGGATTCTGGATGCCGCTGACCGCCGCCGACTGCGACGGTCAGGGGCTCACCGGCCAGCAGATCGCGCGGCTCGTGGGCAGCTCGACCCCACATCCGGGAGCGACGCTGACCGAGCCGGCCGTGCTGACCCGTCCGCTCGGTGAGCTGCCCGCGACGTACGTCAAGTGCCTGCTGGACGGACCCGAGCCGAATCCGACCGTGGCCGGGCTGCTGACCAGCGAGCGCTGGCAGTTGGTGAAGATGGACACCGGCCACTGGCCGATGTTCTCCCAGCCGCAGGAGCTGGCCCGGATCCTGCTTGCCGCTGCCGCCTGACGTGTCCACCGGCGCTGCGACAGGGGTCGTACCGTCACCGGAGCACGGACCGGCTATCTCGTGGTGAGGACCTTGCCGAGGAATGCCCGGGTGCCTTCGGTGACGGCCCGGGAGCGCAGGGAATGGTAGATGTCGAAGGTGTGTCCGGCGTCGGGTAGTTCGGCGTAGACGACGGGGTTGGGCGAACGTGTGCGCAGGTGTGCGGCGAACCGGCGGGCCTGCTCGACCGGGATGAGCACGTCGTGTGTGCCGTGGATGATCAGAAACGGTGGCGTGTCGGGCGGAACGGTCGTCGTGGCGAGATCGCCGTAGCCGGCGTAGAGCATGACGACGGCCTTGATGGCGGGCTCCGGGCTGGTGAGGGTGGCCCGCGCTGCGAGGTAGGCGCCGGCCGAACCACCAGCGAGGACGATCGTTTCCGGATCGCCACCGTAACGGTGTGCCTCCCCGTGCACCCAGTTGATGATCTTTCTGACGTCGTCCAGTTGGTCGAGGCGGCTGGCGGCCGGGCTGAGCCGGTAGTTGGCACTGATGCACAGCCAACCGGACCGGGCGAGGTGGTAGATCAGCGGCAGGGACTCCTGGTTCTTGCGACCGCCGACAAACCCGCCACCGTGCAGGTGGACGAAGACCGGCCGGCTGCTGCCCCGGGCGCGGTGGCGGTAGAGGTCGAGGGTGTTGAGCTCGGCGTCGCCGTAGCGGAGGTTCGGAGTTCGCCGTACGTCGAAGCGGCGGCGCAGGAACGGCCACAGCAGCGTGGGCAGCACCGAGACACGTATCCGGGGGTGGGCGGGTAGCGGCCCCGACTGCTCGGCCAACGCCTGCCGGATGACGCGGCCGGTCGGCAGGGCCCGGACAGCGAGGACGGTGAGCCCGCCGAGTGTCACGAGGCTGATCGCGAACGCAAGCCAGCCGATCGTGGTGTTCAGGTCGCCTTGCGCACCCGCCAGTGCGGTGGAGCCGATCAGCCAGTAGGCGGCGAGGAACGGAAGCTCGTTGACGAACCCGAGGTAGAAGAAGGCAGTCGTGAGTGGCCGTGGTGGGCGACGTACCGCCATCACCGCCAGGACCCACACTCCCATGAAGACGGTCGAAACCAGGTATCCCCAGGGCATCACGCGTCACCCGACCGGGCCGTGGCCGGCGCCCGTGACGATCGCCGCGATGATCAGGGATCGCTGTCGGTTGCGGGTCATCAGGGCGAAGACTGCGGTGATCACGACGAGGTCGAGGTCGGGCCAGTCGCCGGTGACGTCGACGCGGACCGGACGCCTGGCGACGGCCGGGATCTGCAGTCGGATGCGTCGGCCGTCGCGCGTCAGTTCGCCGCCCCGGTGTCCGGGACACCAGCGGACCGGCCCACCGGGACCGGGCACATGCGACTGCTGTGGATGCAGCCGTACGGCCGCGCTGCTGCCCGCGTACGTGGTGACACCGATACGGTGACGGTCGGTCGGCGCCACGGTCCAGACCCGGTCGCCGATACGGATCTCGCCGCGCCGCCACAGCCACCCTGTCTGCAACGTTGCTGCACCGAAGGTGTACGAACCCGATCGGCGCTGTACGAAGAGCGTGCTCATCGGCTGCTCCAGCGCATCCCGCCGATGACCGTGGCACCGACGACCAGGTGCAGCAGCGCCAGTCCCACCTTGGCACCGACGGTGACCCCGGCGGCCGGCCCGGCCAGCATCGACAGCAGCGCCACCGCGACGGCGACCACCGTCCAGACGGTGCGGGCCCGGGCGGTGAGCCGTTCGAGCAGCGCCAGCGACACCCATCCGGCAGCAGCGGAGACGGCCGTGGCGATCAGTACCGCCGGCAGCGTGATGTGTTGGACGGCGGTGCCGGTACGGGCAGCCAGGTCGATGCCGGCCATCGAGTGCAGGACCGTGAAACCGGCGGCGGCTACCACCATCGCGGCAGCCGAGGCGGTGAGGCGAACCATCGTTCTCGTCATGGTTGCAGCGTGGCGTCCGAGCCGGTCCACCCGCATCGGCCGGCGTACGTCGCGGTCTCCTCCCGGGCGGGCCGGCAACACCTTCTTTGGTAGGTGGTGGGTCCGCCCGGCGGACCGGTAGCCTGCTGACCGTGAACGCCGTGACCTGGATGGATGTCCGGTCGAGGGCCGCCGCGACGGCCATATCGGTGGCAGTGATCGGCGTCCTCGTGGGACTGATGGTGTGGGTGACGACCCGCTCGGAGTCGTCCGCGCTCGTCGGGCTCGACCTGGTGGCCGCCGTCTCGTCCCTGGCGACGACCGCGTGGATCGTGCGGCAGCCGGCGACGGGCGGTGTCGTGGCGGGCCTTCTGGCGGCGGTGTCCCCGGTGGCCACGCCGGTTGCGAGCTTCGCGACCCTGCAAACTGCACGGGTACGGCCGTTCCGGCTGGCGGCGTTGGTCGCCGTGGCCAGCGTGGCGGGGCAGGCGGTGCAGGGGCTCTGGCGTCCGCCGTCCGGCCTGTCCTACGGGTGGTGGCTGCTGTTGACGTCGTTGGCGTACGCGGCGCTGCTGGGCTGGGGCACCTGGGCGCAGGCCCGGCGCAACCTGCTGGAGGCCCTACGCGAACGCGCGCGTCGGGCCGAGCAGGAACAGCAGCGCCGGGTGGCCGAAGCCCGGCAGGCCGAACGCAACCGGATCGCCCGCGAGATGCACGACGTACTTGCCCACCGGCTGTCCCTGCTGGCCGCGTACGCCGGGGCGATCGAGTACCGCCCCGACTCCCCACCGCAACGGCTCACCGCAGCCGCTGCCGTCATCCGCGACAGCGCACACCAGGCGCTCGAAGAACTCCGTGAGGTGATCACGCTCCTGCGCCGCGACGACAATGACGATGCCGACGTCGACGCCCCGGCGATGCAGACGCTCGCTGACGTGGCCCGGCTGATCGAGGAGGCGCGAGCGGCCGGTCAGCCCGTCCAGGTCGACGACGACCTTCCCACGACCGACGCACCGCCCCAGGTCGGCGGCACCGCGTACCGGATCGTGCAGGAGTCGCTCACCAACGCGCGCAAGCATGCCCCGGGACAGGTGGTGGATCTCACGCTTGCCGGTGCCCCCGGCTCGCGCCTGACCATCCTCGTACGCAATCGGACCGTGGCCGACGGCCCGATTGCACCCGGAGCCGGAACCGGGCTGATTGGCCTGGCCGAACGGGTGGAACTCGCCGGTGGTGAAGTGACGCACGAGATCGACGCCTCCGGCGAGTTCCGGTTGTCCGCCTGGCTACCGTGGCCGGCATGACACCGATCCGCGTGCTGATCGTCGATGACGACCCGCTCGTCCGGGGCGCGCTCACCATGATGCTCGACGGCGCGGACGGGATCGTGGTCGTCGGCGAGGCGGCCGACGGCACGCAGGCGCTGGCCGCGGTCGACCGGCACTCGCCGGACGTGGTGCTCATGGACATCCGGATGCCCGGCATGAGCGGCATAGCGGCGACCGAACGGATCCGCCGTCGCGCACGCCCACCCGAGGTCATCGTGTTGACCACGTTCGACACCGACGATCACATCATCCGGGCTCTGCGCGCAGGTGCCAGCGGGTTCCTCCTGAAGGACACCCCGCCGGCCCGGATCGCCCAGGCGGTCCGGACCGCGTCGGTCGGTGAGCCGATCCTGTCCCCGGCCGTGACCCGCCGACTCATGCAGCACGTCGTCTCCGGTACCACCGCCTACGAGCGGGCACGAGCCACGCTCGCCGTCCTCACCCCACGTGAACGCGACGTCGTCGTCGCCATCGCCCAGGGCCGCTCCAACGCCGACATCGCCACCGAACTGGCGATGAGTCTCACCACGGTCAAGGCGCACGTCTCACACATCCTGACCAAGCTCGACCTGACCAACCGTACGCAGATCGCCCTCCTCGCCCACGACGCCGGCCTGATCTGACGGCCCGGGAAAGGAACGCGGCGGGTGACGACGTCATCCGCGTAGGCGCAGGCCCCGTGGGGTGGCACGGAAGCCGGCGGCGGTCAACGCGGCATGCAGTGGTGTCGACCGGTGCACCGCCTCACCGTCGGCCCGCTCGACCGACACCGTCCCGAGCGCCCCGGAACGCACCGCGTCGGCCAGCGCCCGGGCCGAGCCGGCCAGCAGACGCTCGTCGTCCACGAACGACAGGAGGGTACGGCCACCGCGTTCGACGTACAGGCTGAGTTCGCCGTCGACGAGTACGACCAGCGCGCCCGCCTTGCGACCGGCCCGGTGCCCGCCCGCGGGGACCTCGACGCCGTCACCGGAATCGACCACCCGCTCTGGCCAGGGCAGGGCTGCGCCGTACGGGTTGGCCGGATCGGTGGCCGCCAGGACCAGGGCCAGACCGGCCCGCTGCCCGGACCCGTCCGAGCCGTCGCCGGGGCCGACCCCGTACGAGCGGTCGGCACGGGGCCCGTCGGCCAGTGCGCGGAGCCGGTCCACGGCACCGGGCAGCGCGAACTGGGCGGCACCGAGCCCCTCGACGAAGTAGCCCCGTCGGGCCGCCCCCCGTTCCTCAAGCGCCCCGAGCACGGGATAGACGGCGGCGAACCCGCCGACCACCCCCTCTGAGGTGACCGCGCCCCGGGTGAGGACGCCGTGCCGTTCGAGTAGTGCGTCGGCCAGGGCGGCACCGCGCCGAGTCGGGTCGGTGTCCCGCTCGGGCAGCAGCGACCAGCGTCCGGCGACGGTCGGCGGCCCGGTACGGCTGGGCAGCGCCACCCGGCCGGGCCGCCGGTAGCGGGTGCGGGGGGTGGCCGGCCGGGACCGGTGTGCGCCCCCGCCACCGAGCGCCGCCCGTAACGCAGCGAGGGTGTCGTTGGTCAGGCGACCCGCCCAGACCAGGTCCCATACGGCGGCGACGAGAGCGTCGTCGTCGGTGGAACCGATCCGGTCGGACAGGGACCGGAAGAAGAGTGCCTGCCCGTCGGCGAGCGCTTCCAGTACCGACTCGTGCAGCGGCGTCAGGGCCAGCCCGTCGTCCGGCGGGGGCAGCAGCAGCGGCGCGGCGTCGGCGTACGCCAGGGTGATCCAGCCGTCGCCCTTGCCGATCGAGCCGGAGCCGGCCCAGACCACCTCGCCGCTGGCGCACAGTTCGTCGAGATAGGCGGGGGAGTAGTCGGCGACCCGGGCGGGCAGGACCAGCCGCTCCAGCGCGGAGGCGGGTACGGCCACCCCCTGCAACTGTTCGACCGCGGCGGCGACCCCCTCGACTCCCCGGGCCGCGGCACCGACCTGCTGCCAGCGGGGCAGGAAGGTGGCCAGTGCCCGGGGCGGCACCGGTTCGATCTCGCGCCGCAGCGCGGCCAGCGACCGGCGACGCAGCAGGCGCAGCACCTCGGCGTCGCACCACTGCGCGCCGGCCCAGTCCGCGGTGAACTCGCCGGAGACCACCCGCCCGGTGGCGGCCAGCCGCCGCAGTGCCTGCTCGACGACGAAGACGCCGAGTCCGAACCGTGCCGCACAGGCGGCGGCGGAGAACGGCCCGTGTGTACGGGCGTACCGGGCGACCAGGTCGCCGAGCGGGTCGGCCACCGGATCGAGGTACGCCTGGGGGACGCCGACCGGTAGCGCCACCCCGAGCGCGTCGCGCAGTCGGCCGGCGTCCTCGATGCCGATCCAGCGCTGTTCTCCGGCGATGCGTACCGGCAGGATCCGCCGGGCGTCGGTCAGCTCGGTCAGCCACCGGGGCTGGACGCCGCGCTCGGCCAGCTCGGCGTCGGAGAGGTCACCGAGCAGCCGGAAGAGTTCGGCGGTGTCCTCGGCGTCACGGGGACGGCGGTCGTCAGTCAACCAGCGCAGCCGGCGCTCGGTCTCGGCCAGCACCGTCGGGTCGAGCAGTTCCCGCAGGTCCACCCGGCCGAGAAGTTCACCGAGCAGGGTCGGATCCAGGGCCAGTGCGGCGGCCCGGCGCTCGGCCAGCGGGGCGTCGCCTTCGTAGAGGAACGCGCCGACGTAGTTGAAGAGCAGCGACCGGGCGAACGGTGACGGCTGTACGGTCTCCACCTCGACCAGCCGGATCCGGCGGTTGGCCAGCTCACGCATCAGCGCCACCAGCCCGGGCACGTCGAAGATGTCCTGTAGGCATTCGCGGGCGGCTTCGAGGGTGATCGGGAAGTCGGGATACTCCCGTGCGATGTCGAGTAGTTGGGCGGCGCGCTGGCGCTGCTGCCACAGCGGCTGACGGCGGCGCGGGTCGCGGCGGGGCAGCAGCAGTGCCCGCGCGGCGCACTCCCGGAACCGGGACGCGAACATGGCCGAGCCGCCCACCGCCTCCTCGACCAACTGGGCGATCTCGTCGGGGTCGAACGTGACCAGTTCCGCGCCGGGGGGCTCGTCGGCGGTGTCGGGCAGCCGGATGATGATGCCGTCGTCGCTGGGCGTGACCTGTGCGTCCACCCCGTAGCGCTCGGCCAGGCGACGGCCGATGGCCAGCGCCCACGGACCGTTGAGCCGGGCACCGAGGACGCAGTGGACGGCCAACCGCCAGTCGCCCAGCTCGTCCCGGAACCGCTCGACGAGCACCGTACGGTCGTCCGGGAGCGACCGGGTCGCGGCCCGCTGCTCACGCAGGTAGGCAACCAGGTTGCCGGCTGCCCAGTCGTCGAGCCCGCCGGTGCGCAGGGTGGTGGTGGCGGTCTCGTCGTCCTGGCGGGCCAGGGACCTGAGCCGGGCGCCGATGGCCCGGCCCAGCTCGACCGGGCGGCCGGGCTGGTCGCCCTTCCAGAACGGCATCCGGGCGGCCTGCCCGGGTGCGGGGGAGACCAGCACCCGGTCCGGGGTGATGTCCTCGATCCGCCACGAGGAGGAACCGAGGAGGAAGACGTCACCGACCCGTGACTCGTAGACCATCTCCTCGTCGAGTTCGCCGACCCGGGCGGCCCGTTCCGCGCCGGCCAGGAAGACGCCGAAGAGGCCCCGGTCGGGGATGGTCCCGCCGCTGGTGACGGCCAGCCGCTGCGCGCCGGGACGGCCGGTGAGCAGGTTGGTGGAGCGGTCCCAGACCAGCCGGGGCCGCAGTTCGGCGAAGGCGGTGGAGGGGTAGCGGCCGGAGAGCATGTCCAGCACCGCGTGCAGGGCCGATTCGGGCAGTTCGGTGAAGGGTGCGGCCCGACGGACCAGTGCGGCGAGGTCGTCGAGCTGCCACTGGTCCAGCGAGACCATCGCGACGATCTGTTGAGCCAGCACGTCGAGGGGGTTGCGTGGGTAGTGCAGTTCCTCGATCGCGCCCTCGGTCATCCGACCGGCGACGACCGCACAGGAGATGAGGTCACCCCGGTGCTTGGGGAAGACGACACCCCGGGAGACCGCGCCGACCTGGTGGCCGGCCCGGCCCACCCGTTGCAGGCCGGCGGCGACGCTCGGTGGCGCCTCGATCTGTACGACCAGGTCGACGGCGCCCATGTCGATGCCCAGTTCCAGGCTGGAGGTGGCCACCACGGCGGGGAGCTGCCCGGACTTGAGCGCCTCCTCGATGTGTTTGCGTTCCTCCCGGGAGACGCTGCCATGGTGGGCGCGGGCGATCACCGGGGCGGCACCGCCGGCCGTACCGGACTGGGCCATGAGTTCGGCCGGCGGTCGGGCCGGGGGCGGCACCAGGTTGCCGGCGTGTTCGGCGGCGAGTTCGTTGAGCCGGGCGCAGAGCCGTTCCGAGCTGCGCCGGGAGTTGGTGAAGACGATGGTCGACCGGTGGGCCCGGACCAGGTCGAAGACCCGTTCCTCGACGGCGGGCCAGATCGAGGCCCGACGTGGTCGGCCCAGCTCGTCGGCCGGTTCGGCCGGCTCGTCGAGTTGGGTCATGTCCTCGACCGGCACCTGGACGCTGACCTCGATGGTCTTCCCGATGCTCGGCGCGACGATCTCGACGGGATGGCTGCCACCGAGGAAGTGGGCGGTGGCGTCCAGCGGCCGTACGGTGGCGGACAGCCCGATGCGCTGGGCTGGTCGCGGTAGCAGCGCGTCCAGACGTTCCAGGGAGAGCGCCAGGTGTGCCCCGCGTTTGGTCCCCGCGACGGCATGCACCTCGTCGAGGATCACCGTCTCCACCCCGCGCAGCGCGTCCCGAGCGGCTGAGGTGAGCAGCAGGAACAACGATTCGGGTGTGGTGATCAGGATGTCCGGCGGGGTACGGGCGAAGGCCCGACGTTCGTCGGCCGGGGTGTCCCCGGTGCGCATTCCGACGGTGATCTCCGGCGGCTGGATGCCCAGGCGGGTGGCGGCCTGGCGGATGCCCGTCAGGGGTGTCCGCAGGTTGCGCTCGACGTCGACCGCGAGGGCCTTCAACGGGCTGACGTAGAGCACCCGGCAGCGTTGCTGCCGGTCGTCGGGTGGGGATTCGCGGGCCAGCCGGTCCAGGGACCACAGGAAGGCGGCGAGGGTCTTTCCGGATCCGGTCGGCGCGACGACGAGCGCGTTGCGGCCGGCGCTGATCGCCCGCCACGCGTCGGCCTGGGCGGTGGTGGGCGCGACGAAGGAGGCAGCGAACCACTCCCGGGTCGCCGCCCCGAACTCCGTCAGCACGTCGGTCACGCGTCCTATCCTGCCTCGCCGCTGGGACAAGATCGACATCTGGGCGTTATGTCCGATGTGTAGCTTTAAGTCTTACTTAACTGCTTGCTAGCGCCGCGCGACGTAAAGTAATTTCTTTCGCAGTGTCGGGTCGCTACGGGAGGGAGGACCGGATGACCGTCGTCGAGCGGGACATTCCACGTGGTACGGACGTCCTTATCCGCAAGGTGGACAGCCATCTGGCGGCGGTACGCCCCGGACTGCGTGGCGCCGATCTCGAACTTGCCGAGCACCTCGCCGCCAGTCTGCGTGAACTGGTCGCGGTGACCACCGCTGCCAGTGCTGCCGACCGCGCCCGCGTCCGGGCCGCGGTGCACTACTTCGTCCTGCGTCGGGAGAACCGCGACCAGATCCTCCCGGTGGGCTCGCTGGCGGCGGCGCAGCGGGTCATCAACAAGATCGTCGTACAGTTGGGGCGTCCCGACCTGATGGTGCAGCCACGGCCGCAGCGGTGAGTCGCCAGCCGCAGCGGTGAGTCGCCAGCCGGAGCGGTGAGTCACCAGCCTGGTCGGCGAGTGACGGGTCGGACCGGTGCGCCCTCGCCGGATCCGGCAGGACCGCCCTGCATCCGATGATCGCCGGCGGCCCGGGACGCGGTCGGAGCGGTTCTACGTCACGTCGACCGTCGTCATTCTGCGAAGATCGACAGGAGTAACGACCGGCTTGACCGGTTACACTTTCCGTCGACGAGCGTAGGCGGGAGGCGAGATGGACGGAGGGCAACTGACCCAGCTGATCGCCGCTCGGTTGATCGCAGCAGCCCTCTACTTCGTCGTCTCGATCACTTCGGTCCTCGGGGCCGGCATCGCCGCCGCGCCCGCCGGAGCCATCGCCACCGGCCCCGCCTCCATCGGTGCCGCCCTCTTCCACCAGGCCCCCTCCGTCGGTCGGGGCGAGCAGAGGGCTGCCCCGGGCCCGACCACCGCCCGGGACCAGTTGGTCGAGGAATGGCGCGAGCCCGTGACCGGGCAACTGCTGGCCGTGGCCCGACCGTTCGTAACCTGGCCCACACCGACGGAAGCGGTGTCCGAGCCGGTCGCCCACCGGGAGTCGACAGCCCCTTCACGCGTCGTCCCGGGTAATCCCAGCCGCGCGCCACCCGCCTGACCCCCGGTCGACCGCGCCCCGCGCCCGGTCGCCCCGTCATCTGGCTGGTCAGCCTCACCAATCCGCCACTGGGGCCGATTGGTGACCCGGGCCGGCGCAATTTTCGGCGTTCTCGCCCTTTTCTTCGGCTTTCTGCCGTCTGATCCGTTGCAGGCACAGACCCTTGACCAGGGCCTGCGCTGACACCTACCTGGAGTACGTGTGCTGCTGCTGCTGACTCTCCACCTTGCCGGGGCGCTCTGCGCGCCGCTGTTCGTTCGCTGGTGGGGTCGGCGTGCCTTCTATCCACTGGCGCTGGCCCCCGCCGCCACCTTCGTCTGGGCGGTGGCACAGACCGGCGTGGTGAGCAAAGGCGGCGCGGTCGCCGAGACGTACCCGTGGGTCGCGGAGATCGGCCTCGGCCTGGCGCTGCGCGTCACCACGCTGTCCTGGCTGATGATGCTGCTGGTCGGTGGGGTCGGCGCGGCAGTGCTGATCTACTGCGCCCGCTACTTCGAGACCGGCGAGCCCGGACTCGGCCGCTTCGCCGGGGTGTTCGTCGGTTTCGCGGGCGCGATGCTCGGCCTGGTCGTCTCCGACGACCTGCTCCTGCTCTACGTCTTCTGGGAGCTGACCTCCGTCTTCTCCTACCTGCTGATCGGGCACAACCCGGAGAAGCGGGCCAGCCGTCGAGCCGCCTTCCAGGCGCTGGTCGTGACCACCCTCGGCGGACTGGCGATGCTGGTCGGGTTCATCATGCTCGGCCAGCACGCCGGGACCTACCGATGGTCGGAACTGGTCGACGGGCCACTGCCCAGCGGCGGCTACCTGGCCACCGCCCTGGTACTGATCCTGGTCGGCGCCCTGTCCAAGTCGGCGATCTTCCCGGTCAGCTTCTGGCTGCCGGCCGCGATGGCCGCCCCCACGCCGGTCAGCGCGTACCTGCACGCCGCCGCGATGGTCAAGGCCGGCGTCTACCTCGTCGCGCTGCTGGCCCCGGTCTTCGCCCTCACCACGCCCTGGTCGGTGGTGGTGAGCGTCGCCGGCGTGATCACGCTGCTGACCGGCGGCTGGGCGGCCCTGCGGCAGACCGATCTGAAGCTGCTGCTGGCGTACGGCACGGTGAGCCAACTGGGCCTGCTGATCGTGGTCACCGGTGCCGGCCACCGCAACGCCGCCCTGGCCGGCACCGCCATGCTGTTGGCCCACGCCCTGTTCAAGGCAGCGCTCTTCCTCACCGTCGGGGCCATCGACCGCACCACCGGCACCCGCGACCTGCGGGTCCTGTCCGGTCTGTGGCGCCGCGCGCCGGTGCTCTTCGGCGCGGCCGTACTCGCCGCCGCCTCCATGGCAGGCCTGCCACCGATGTTCGGCTTCGTCGCCAAGGAGGCGGTGTTCGAGTCGTTCGCCCACGATCCGCTCCTGCTGGCCGCCCTGGTGATCGGCTCCATGCTGACCGCCGGCTACAGCATCCGGTTCGTCTGGGGCGCATTCGCCAGCAAACCAGACATCGAGCCCACCGAGGTACGGTCGGCCGGCGTGAGCATGCTGGCCCCGATCGGCCTGCTGGCGCTGGCCGGGCTCGTGCTCGGCCCGTTGGCCGCGGGCGTGGACAAGCTGCTCACCCCGTACGCCGGGTGGGTCGGGCCGTCCGGATACCACCTGGCGCTCTGGCACGGGGTCACCCCGCCGCTGGTCTTCTCGGTCATCGCCCTGACCGGTGGTGCCCTGCTCTTCGCGTTCCGGGGTCGGGTGACGCCCCTGGTCCAACGGTTGCGGGCGCCGGTCGACGGCGTGACCGCCTACCAGCGGGTGACCGGCTGGCTGGACCGGTTCGCCACCGAGGTCACCGCGATCACCCAGCGCGGTTCGCTGCCGCAGTACCTGGGCATCATCCTGCTGGTCCTGGTGGTGGGTCCCGGTGGCGCGGTGCTGCTCGGACAGGTCTGGCCGAACCGGGTCGACCTGTGGGACACCCCACTGCAACTGGTCGTCGGGGCGGTCCTGGCCACCGCCGCCGTGCTGGCCGTACGGGCCCGGCGGCGGCTGGCCGCCATGGTGCTCGTCGGCGTGACCGGCTACGGCACCGCGATGATGTTCGTCCTGTACGGGGCACCCGATCTGGCGCTCACCCAGTTCCTCGTGGAGACGGTCACCATCGTGGTGTTCGTACTGGTCCTGCGCCGGTTGCCGATCAGGTTCTCGGCCCGACCACTGCGCAGCACCCGATGGGTCCGGATCGCCATCGGCGTGGCCGTCGGAGTGGTCATGTCCGGGCTGGCGCTGGCCGCTGCCGGAGGGCGGCAGGCGGTGCCCATCTCGGTCGACTTCCCCGACCTCGCCGTCTCGTACGGCAATGGGCGCAACGTCGTCAACGTGACCCTGGTCGACATCCGGGCCTGGGACACCATGGGCGAGATATCGGTGCTGCTGGTGGCGGCCACCGGGGTGGCCAGCCTGATCTTCCTACGACCACGCGGTGGCCCGGTGCCCCGTCGCCTGGACCTACCCCCGCCGACCCGCCGTCCCTGGGGCTACCGGGTCTGGCTGCGCGGCGGCCCGACCCTGCGCGAGCGGCGGCGTTCGATCATCTTCGAGGTGGTGACCCGGCTGCTGTTCCACATCATCGTGCTGTTCTCGATCTATCTGATGTTCTCCGGTCACAACGCGCCGGGTGGCGGCTTCGCCGGTGGTCTGGTGGCCGGCCTGGCGTTGACCGTCCGGTACTTCGCCGGTGGCCGGTACGAACTGGACGAGGCGGCTCCCGTGGACGCGGGGCTGGTGCTGGGTAGCGGCCTGTTCCTCTCGGTCGGCACCGGCGTGGTGGCCATGCTGCTCGGTGGGGACGTGTTGCAGAGCACCGTGGTCGACCTGCACCTGCCGGTCATCGGGGACATCCACCTGGTGACCTCGCTCTTCTTCGACGTCGGTGTCTATCTGATCGTGATCGGCCTGGTGCTGGACATCCTGCGCAGTCTGGGTGCCGAAGTGGACCGGCAGATCGAGGAGTCCGTATGAACAGCCCGAACCTGGTTCTGGTGATCGTCGTCGGCGTGCTGTTCGCCTGCGGCGTGTCCCTGCTGCTGGAACGCAGCCTGACCCGGGTGCTGCTCGGCATCATCCTGCTCGGTAACGGGGTCAACCTGCTGATCCTGCTCGGCGGCCACAACGGTGGCGCGCCGATCGTGGGGGTGACCCCGGACGAGGAGATGAGCGACCCGTTGCCCCAGGCGATGGTGCTGACCGCCATCGTGATCACGCTCGGCATGACCGCGTTCCTGTTGGCCATGGCCCATCGGAGTTGGCAGCTGTTCGGCCACGACGAGGTCCAGGACGACCTGGAGGACCGGCGCATCGCCGCCCGTGCCGAGCGGGACGCCGCTTCCGGCCTCGACGACAGCGACGACCAGGGCATCGACGACAGCAGCGACGATCTGGAGAAACTCGATCCGGGACCGGCGGCACGGCGGCTCGGCGGAAACGGGGCGAACTCATGAACTCACTCGTACCGCTGCCGGTCGTCATGCCGTTGCTGGGCGCCGCGCTGACGTTGATGTTGGCGCGCCGACCCCGCGCGCAGCGGGCGGTGAGCGTGGTCGTCCTCACGGCCACCCTCGCGGTCGCGGCGGCGCTGCTGGTGCTGGCGTACCGCGACGGACCGCTGGTGGTGTACGTCGGCGGCTGGCCCGCGCCGGTGGGCATCGTGCTGGTCGCCGACCAGTTGTCGGCGCTGATGCTGGTGGTCTCCGCCGCAGTGACCCTGTGCGTGCTGCTGTACTCGATCGGCGAGGGGCGGGCGGATGGCGACGAGGGCACTCCGGTGGCCATCTACCACCCCACCTACCTGGTGCTGACCGCCGGTGTGACGAACGCCTTCCTCTCCGGCGACCTGTTCAACCTCTTCGTCGGGTTCGAGATCCTGCTGGCGGCCAGCTACGTGCTGCTCACCCTCGGCGGCACCGACGTACGGATCCGGGCCGGTACGACCTACGTCGTGGTCAGCCTGCTCTCGTCGTTGATCTTCCTGAGCGCCATCGGGCTGATCTATGCCGCCACCGGCACACTCAACCTCGCCCAACTGGTTGACCGGCTCGACGCGTTGCCGGACAACCTGCGCCTGGTGCTGAACCTGATGCTGCTGCTGGCCTTCGGGATCAAGGCAGCGGTCTTCCCACTGTCGTCCTGGTTGCCGGACAGCTACCCCACCGCTCCGGCTCCGGTCACCGCCGTCTTCGCCGGACTGCTCACCAAGGTCGGTGTCTACGCGATCATCCGTACCGAGACGCTGCTGTTCCCGGGCGGTCGGGTCTCCGACGTGCTGATGGTGGTGGCGCTACTGACCATGCTGGTGGGCATCCTTGGTGCGGTCGCCCAGTCCGACATCAAACGGTTGTTGTCGTTCACCCTGATGGGACACATCGGCTACCTGATCTTCGGGGTGGCGCTGGCGACGACGGCCGGGCTGGCCGGTGCGATCTTCTACGTGGTCCACCACATCATCATCCTGACCACCCTCTTCCTGGCCACCGGGCTGTTGGAGCGGCGGGCCGGCAGCACCAACCTGGAGCGGATCGGGGGTCTCGGCCGGATAGCGCCACTGCTCGGTGTGCTGTTCTTCCTACCCGCCATCAACCTGGCCGGTATTCCGCCGTTCTCCGGCTTCCTCGGCAAGGTGGGCCTGCTACAGGCCGGCGTGGCGGCCGGTGGGGTACTGCCCTGGCTGTTGGTCGCCGGGGGCACCATCACCAGCCTGCTCACCCTCTACGCGATCATGAAGGTCTGGAACATGGCCTTCTGGCGGGCCCCCAAGGTGGACTCGCCCGACGCGCCGGCCGGACTGCCCCGGCTGATGGTGGGCTCGACCCTCGCCCTGGTCGCGCTCGGGGTGGCGCTCACCCTGGTCGCCGGGCCGCTCTACCGGGTCAGCGCCGACGCCGCCGAGCATCTGCGACAACGCTCGCCGTACGTCGAAGCGGTCTTCCCGGGAGGTACGCCGTGACCCCGCCAGCGTCCCAGCAACCAGCGGAGGGGGAGCCGTCGGTGCCGTCGCCCGCCGAACAGTGGAAGAGGTCGGAGCTGTCCGAATCTCCGGTGATCGAGTCGCCGTTGACCGAGGTGGAACCGGAGATACCGCGTACCGTCCCGACCCGTACCCGATGGCGGGACCAGGCCGTCACGGTGGGCGTACTGGTGCTGGTGTGGAATCTGCTCTGGGACGAGTTCTCCTGGGGCAACGTGCTCGGTGGGCTGGCCGTGGCGCTGGTCGTACTGTTCTTCTTCCCGTTGCCGCCGGTGACCTTCGAGGGGCGCCTCCGCCCGGTGGGGCTGATCCGGTTCGCGACGCGGTTCGTCTACGACCTGGTGACCGCGAGCATCCACGTCGCCTGGACCGCCCTGCGTCCCGGCTACCAGCCCCGTAACGCGATCATCGCCGTGCCGCTACGGGTGCGTTCGGACCTCAACCTGACCCTGACCGCCGAGGCGGTGTCCCTGGTCCCGGGGAGCCTGATCGTGGAGGCGGACCGCAAGAGCGGCACCCTCTACGTCCACGTGCTCGACATCCGAGGTCCGGAGGACCTGGACCGCGCCCGCCGGGAAGTGCTGGAACTCGAGTCGCGGATCATCCGGGCCATCGGCTCGAAGGCCGAGTTGCGCCAGTTGCAGCAGACCTCCACCGATCGAGGAGCAACCGCATGATCGTCGTCGTCGTGATCGTCACTGCGCTGCTGGCCATTGCCGCGGTGCTCGCCCTGATCCGGATCGCCCGCGGTCCGTCGCTGTTCGACCGGGTGGTCGCCACCGACGTCCTGCTCTCCGTCGTCGTCGGCGCGCTGGGGGCCGAGGCGGCGATCAACCGGCACTCGACCACCCTGCCGATCATGGTCGTCCTCTCCATTCTCGGCTTCGTCGGCTCGGTGGGGGTCGTCCGGTTCGTCGCGCAGGAGGAGTCATGACCGTGGGTGACGTCGCGGACGTCCTGTCGGCGGTCTGCCTGATCGCCGGGGCGTTGCTGAGTCTCGTTGCGGGGATCGGCCTGGTCCGTTTTCCCGACGTGCTGTCCCGGATGCACGCGGCCACCAAGCCACAGGTGCTGGGGCTTCTGCTCATCCTGATCGGGGTGGGCCTGCGGCTGAGTACCAGTGGGGACTGGACCACACTGCTGTTGGTGGGCGTGTTCCAGTTGGCGACCGCGCCGATCGCCGCGCACCTGGTCGGCCGGGCTGCGTACCGCGCCCGGCGGTGCGAGACGGAGGAACTGGTGGTCGACGAACTCGCCGAGCGGCCGGTCCATCACCACGGTGAGTAGGATCGGGGCCGTTGGGCGGTTCTCCGCCATCGATTCGGGGGAATCCGGACATGTTCCCACCCGTGGGACGGCTGTGCTGCCACTGTCCGCCACCGTCGGGCAAGGGCGGATCCGGGCGGGCGGCCGACCCGGGCGACTCGATGCCGGGCGGTCCTTCCCCAGGGCTCAGCAAATCCCCAGGTAGTACCGATAAACTGGCGGCATGATCGACTCGACTGCCCAGGAGGGCAGCTATAGCCGGCCGGGTTGGACCCGGCAAGTAACACACCAGGCGCCGTCGTACCGGGGAGCACTGAGCACTCCGTGTTGATCGCGCTTGGCCTCTTTCTGATCATCGTCTTGACCGCGGCGACGGGCTACTTCGTGGCCCAGGAGTTCGGCTACGTGGCCGTCGACCGGGGGAAGCTCCAGCAACTCGCCGACGAGGGTGACGTCTCCGCCCAGCGGGCACTCAAGGTCACCGGACGGTTGTCCTTCATGCTCTCCGGAGCCCAGCTCGGTATCACCGTGACCGCCCTGCTCGTCGGTTACGTCGCCGAGCCGTTCCTCGGCGACGGGCTGGCCGACCTGCTCGGCTTTGCCGGTGTCTCGCGGACCGTCAGCCTTCCGCTCTCCGTGGCACTCGCCCTGATCATCGCCACCATCGTGCAGATGGTCTTCGGCGAATTGGCACCGAAGAACCTCGCCATCGCCCGGCCGGAAGTCGTGGCCAAGGCGCTCGGCCGCTCAACGCTGGCCTACCTGACGATCGCCGCGCCGGTGATCCGGCTCTTCGACGCCGCTGCCACCCGGCTGCTGCGCCGGGCCGGCATCGAGCCGATCGAGGAACTGCCCAGCGGGGCCACTCCGGAGGACCTGGAGCAGATCATCGCGGAGTCCCGCCAGGAGGGGCACCTCGACGCGGAGATGTCGACGCTGCTCGACCGGGGGCTCGACTTCCGTCAGCTCACCGCCGGTGAGGTGATGGTGCCCCGGGTCGACGTGCACACCGTACGGGCCGACGAGCCGGTGAGCCGGGTCGTGGAACTGCTGGACACCGGACACTCCCGGTTCCCGGTACGCGGTGCCGAGGGCGTGGACGACCTGGTGGGCGTCGTCGGCATCGCCGACGTACTGAACGTGCCGTCGACCGAACGGGGCACCACCCTGATCTCGTCGGTGGCGGGCGCTCCGCTGCTCGTCCCCTCGACCCTGCCGCTGCCGACGGTGCTGGACCGACTGCGCGCCGGCCACCGTCAGCTCGCCTGTGTGGTGGACGAGTACGGCGGGTTCGCCGGCGTGATCAGCCTGGAGGACATTGCCGAGGAACTGGTCGGACCGATCCGGGACGAGGACGATCCGCCCGAGCCGGCCCCGACCCGGCAGACGGACGGCTCCTGGGTGGTACCGGCCCGCTGGCGGATCGACGAGGTCGCCGACAGCACCGGTATCTCGCTGCCCGAGGCCCCGGAGTACGACACGCTGTCCGGGCTGGTGATGCTGGAACTGGGCCGGGTACCCGAGGTGGGTGACCGGCTGGAGATCAGCCTGTCGGCCGAGGCCGATGCGGAACTGCCGCCGCGGGCCCTCGTCGAGGTGCTGGCCGTGGATCGGCACGTCGCCGACTCCGTACGGCTGGAGGTGGTCCGATGAGTACGACCTGGGCTCTGCTGATCTCCCTGGCCCTGTTGGCACTCAACGGCTTCTTCGTGGCGGCCGAGTTCGCGCTGGTGGCCAGCAAGCGCTACCGGTTGGAGCAGGCCGCGGCCAGTGGCGGCCGGGCGGCCCGGGCGGCGCTGGCGGGCAACCGCGAGCTGTCGCTGATGCTGGCCGGTGCGCAGCTCGGTATCACCGTCTGTACGTTGGGTCTGGGTGCGCTGGCCGAACCGGCGATCGAGCACCTGCTCAGTCCGGCACTCACCGGCCTGGGGCTGCCGGCGGCGACCAGCCACGCCATCGCCCTGGTGTTCGCACTGGTCGTGGTGACCTTCCTGCACCTGGTGGTCGGCGAGATGGCACCGAAGTCGTGGGCCATCACCGACCCCGAACGGTCGGCGCTGCTGCTGGCCCTGCCGTTCCGGGCCTTCGCGCGGCTGGTCAAGCCGCTGCTGTCGATCATGAACGGCATGGCCAACGCCACGCTGCGGCTGGTCCGGGTGAACCCGCAGGAACAGCTGGCCCAGGCACACGGGCCGGACGAGCTGCGCATGCTGCTGGAACAGTCCCGGCAGCACGGGCTGCTGGCGGCCGACCAGCACGAGATGCTGACCAGCATGCTCGAGTTGCAGGGCACCCTGGTTGCCGACGTGATGGAGCCGGTGGACCAGATCGTCTCGGTACGCCGTACCGACACCGCCGAGCGGATCGAGGAGGTGTCCCGGGCCAGTGGCCGGTCCCGCCTGGCGGTGCTGGACGGTCCGGGCGAGGTGATCGGCGTGGTGCACGTACGGGAGGCCGTTCGGGCGACGACCACGGGTCGGGACGCTACGGCGGGCGAGTTGATGGGCCCGGTCTTCGGGCTCGCGACGACGGCCACCGTGACCGAGGCGGTTGCCGCGATGCGGGCCGGCCAGGTGCAGCTCGCCATGGTGACCAACGGCGCGGGTGCCGGCCGTCCGGTCGGGTTCGTGGCCTTGGAGGACCTGCTGGAAGAGGTCATCGGCGAGTTCGACGACGAGACCGATCCGGTGCCGAGGGGCCGGCGGATGCGCTGAGTCCCCCAGACCCGGGGTGTGGCGGTGGCGACGCCACCACACCCCCGGGTGGGGCCGCCACCGGGCCGTGGACGGGTGTCCGGTTACCGGACAACGGGTGTCTCCGCTGGGGTAGCAGAGCAGAGCGAGACGTGAGGGGTACCGCCGTCAGCCCGGTGAGGGGATCGTGACGGCGGGCCGGGACACTGAACCCGAGGACTTTTCGGCGGAACGCTGGGGATACGCGTAGGACGTACGGGAAGACAGCCGGCGGACGCGTTCGGCGGACCACCCGCGTTCGGCGGACCGAGGAGGTGCACCGGTGGCTTTCGGGGGGATGCCACCAGGCCTGGGCGGGACCGGCCTGTCGGTCAGGACCGTACTGGCGAATCCGAGCACCCGGCCGGGCCTGAAGTTACCCGGCCGGGTCACGCTGCTGGCCGGCTCGACCGACGTACTGGTGGACCAGGTGGTGCTGGGCCTGGTCAGCCAGGTGGAACCGGATGACATGAGCGCCGGCCGGGTCCTCATGGAGTTCCACCGGGTGACCATCTCCGGCCCGTTCGTGGTGCCGGCCGGTCACCGTCGGGCCGTGGCGTTCGCCCTGCCGATGCCGTGGGAGACCCCGATCACCGTGATCAACGGTCTACGGCCGTTCAGTCTCCGGATGGGCCTGCGGACCGAGGTGGCGGTCGACCCGATGACCGACGAGGGGGGCATGGTGCCCCTCTACGTGCACCCGCTCCCGGCCCAGGAGCGGATCCTGGCAGCGTTGGAGTCGTTGGAGTTCCGGCTACGCCAGGCCGGGCTGCAGGCCGGCCGGCTGCCTGGCATCGACCAGAAGATGCCGTTCCACCAGAAGATCGGGTTCTGGGCACCGCCGCTGTACGCCGGCCCGTTCACCGAACTGGAACTGACCCTGGTCACCGATCCCTACGGGGTGGAGGCCATCTTCGGGCTCGACCGTCGGATGGCGATGACCGGGGCCGGGCACTACAGCCTGAGCCGGTTCCGGGTCTGGCATACCAACGCCACCGGTGACTGGGTCAACCTGATGGATGGCTGGCTGCGACATGCGATCAACCGGCACGCCTATGCGGCGGCCGGCTACCGGGGAACGGCGCCGATCCTCGAGTCGGCGCACGTGACCCGCCCACCTGACGATCCGGACGAGAGCCATTCGCCCGAGGCGGCCCGGGAGGGCACCGCCGGCGGCGGCGCGGGTATCGGGGGTGGAGGCGGTGGCGACGGCACCTGATCGGGCGACGGCATCTGGTCGGGGTGCCGCGACGGCACCTGGTCGGGGCGACGGCACCTGGTCGGGACGACGGCACCGGATCGGGCCGGCTGGGCGCGAGCAGCCATCCGGCCCGATCCGTCGGGCGTCAACCGGCGCTGGCCGTGGCCAGCTTGAGGCTGAAACCGATGAAGAGCACACCGATCCCGGTCTTCACCCCGGTGGCCAACCGTTGACGCTGGCGGAACTGCGCTGCCAGGTAGGAACCCGCGAAGATCAGCACCGTCAGGTAGAGCATGCTGGTCGCCTGTGCGATGAGCCCGAGCAGCAGGAACGACAGCGCAGGGTAGGCGTAGGACGGGTCGACGAACTGGATGAAGAAGGAGATGAAGAACAGGATCGCCTTCGGATTGAGCAGGCAGATCACCGCCGCCCGCCGGAACGGATGCCGTACCGCAGCCGGCTCGGCGGCGTCGATCAGGCGCGGCGCATTCGGGTCGTTGCGGCTCCGCCAGCGCCGCCAGGCACCGCGCAGCATGTTCAACCCCAGATAACCGAGGTACGCCGCACCGGCGTACTTGATCACCATGAAGATCGGTGGATACGTCTGGAGCAGCGACGCGACCCCGGCGGCGGAGAGCACCATGAGTACCGTGTCGCCGAGGAACACCCCGGCGGCGGCGCGATAGCCGGCCGGTATCCCACGGCGGGCGGCGGTGGAGAGCACGAAGAGTGAGTTGGGGCCGGGCAGCAGGATGATCGCTATCGTCCCCAGCACGTATGTCCAGATGTCGGTGATCCCTAGCACGGGGGACATCATGCAGCCGTGGAGACGCCCTGGTGAAGGCGTTCCCGGAGCGTGACCTGTGCAGTTGACCACTCGTCGGCGGTCATCGAGTAGACGACCGTGTCCCGCCACGAGCCGTCCGGTCGCTGCCGGTGCATCCGCAGCACCCCCTCGCGCTGGGCGCCGAGCCGTTCGATGGCCCGCTGCGAGCGGTCGTTGCGGATGTCGGTGTGCCAGACCACCCGTACCGCCCCCAACTCCTCGAAGGCCCGGGTCAACAGCAGCAGCTTGGCCTCGGTGTTGATCCCGGTACGCCACCAGGGCCGGCCGAGGAACGTGTAGCCGATGGCCACCGTCCGCCGGGTCTCGTCGACCTCGTAGTACGAGGTGCTGCCGACGACCTGGCCGGTGACCGCGCAGCGCTGCACCCAGGGCACCCGCTCGCCCCGGTGGGCGGCGCGCAGCGCCTCGATCACGATCGCCGCCGCGTCGTCGCGGGACCGGGGCATCGGGTTGCCGAGATGCTGCCAGACCTCGGGATCGCCGGTCGCGGCGTGCAGCCCGTCGACGTGGGGCAGGTCGAGCGGTTCGAGGATCACGTGTTCGCCGCGCATCGGTGTCGCGGTCAACCAGGGGGAGTACGTCGGCCTCAGGTAGTCGGGCACCGGTGCGGTGACGCCGGAGTCGGGTACCGGTATGCCGGGGGTCAGCCGCAGCGGCACCACCCCGGCCCAGTGGGGCAGCGGGTGGTCCTCGGGCTCCTCGTTCACCCCGCCGAGGCGGGCCTTGACCGACACCTCCCGTAGCGGCAGCGCCAGCACCGCAGTCTCGGCCAACTCCTTGCGGCTCGGCGGCCGGCTGTCGGCGGCCCGACCCCGGCCGAGCTTCTCCACCAGGGCGGTCATCGCCGCCCGCTTCTCGGTCTCGTCGGTGACCAGGTGGGCGACGCCGTGCGCGACCACCGACCGGTAGTTGGCGCTGTGGTGGAACTGGGACCGGGCGTAGACCAGGCCGTCGAGCATCGTGACGGTGAGGCAGACCGGCAGACCATCGTCCGTACGGGCGGCCAGTAGCGGCCTGCTGCCGGTGGAACCGTGCAGGTAGAGGGTGTCGTCGACGCGTACGTGCAGGGTGGGCAGCGCCCGTGGCTCACCGTCGACGGTGAAGGCCAGCACGCAGTGGTACGCCTCGTCGAGGATCGCGTGCGCGGTGGCCCGTTGGTAGTCGATCCGGTCCCGGTTGCGATTGGCCGTGGTTCGTTCCGTCCTCGGGTACATGCCACACTCCGTACTTTCCAACCAGACCGTACTTTGTTCTAGTACAATCCCTGAACTGTGGCAGCACATTATCAGTTGACCGGTGGTACGGCAGCCGAGATAACGGCCAGCGTCGAAACCGGCATCCGCACCGGCGAACTGCCGCCAGGATCCGCGTTGCCCGCCGTCCGCACGTTGGCCGAACAACTCGCCGTCAGCCCGGCCACCGTCGCAAAGGCGTACCAGGCGCTACGTCAGCGGGGCGTGGTCGTGACCGCCGGCCGCAACGGCACCCGGGTCCGTCCCCGACCACCGGTCGCCCCCCAACGCTCGGTGCTCCGCCTGCCACCGACCCCCGGCGTGCTGGACCTGTCCGTCGGCGAACCCGACCCCCGGCTGCTGCCAGCACTCGGCCGGCACCTGGCGGCCATCGCCGCCCGCAACGAACCACCGGTCGGCTACGCCACCGCCGGGGTGCTCCCCGAACTGTTCGACGTCGCCCGGGACCGGCTCACCGCCGACGGCGTCCCGGCCGACGAGATCACCGTCACCGGTGGCGCCCTCGACGGGATCGACCGGCTGCTGGCCGCCCACCTGCGCCCCGGAGACCCGGTGGCGGTCGAGGACCCGGGCTGGGTCAACCTGTTCGACCTGGTCGCCGCGTTGGGACTGTGCCCGGTCGGCGTACCCGTCGACGACGATGGCCCCACCGTGACCGGCGTACGCGCCGCACTGGCCGCCGGGGTCCGGGCGCTGATCGTCACCAGCCGGGCGCACAACCCCACCGGTGCCGCCGTCACCGCTGACCGGGCCCGCGAGCTGCGTGAACTCCTCGCCACGCAGCCGGAACTGCTGCTCATCGAGGACGACCATGCCGCCGAGCTGGCTCCCGTACCGCTGCACTGCCTGGCCGGCGCCACCAGGAACTGGGCCTTCCTCCGTTCGACCAGCAAGCCCTACGGCCCGGACCTGCGGTTGGCCGTCCTGGCCGGCGACGAGGCGACCGTGGCCAGGGTCACCGGCCGGATGCGGGTGGGCACCGGTTGGGTCTCCACCCTGCTGCAACGTCTCGCCGTCCAGCTCTGGCGGGACCCGACGGTCGCCGAGCAGGTCGCCCTGGCCCGGGACACCTACGAACACCGGCGCCGGATGCTGCGGGAGGCGTTGTTCGACCGGGGCCTGACCAGCGCCCACGGCCGTACCGGCATCAACGTCTGGATTCCGGTGTGCGACGAGACCCGCGCGGTGACCGGGCTGCGTGACGCCGGGTACGCGGTCGCGCCCGGTTCGCTCTACCGGCTGTCCACCGGACCGGGCATCCGGATCACCGTCAGTCCGCTGGCCGAGCGGGACATCGAACCGCTGGCCGACGCGGTGGCCCGGGCACTGAACGCCGACAACCCGGGCACCTTCAGCGCCTGACCACCATCCGGCCTGCCGTCATCACCATAGGAGTCCGGAATCTCCGACCCGCCGTCCGGATGTCGGCGGTAGCGGGTAAAAAGGTCGCCATGGCCGAAACCACGACCGCCCCCGGTGCGCAACAGTTCATCCCGCCGGACGCCGACAACCTGGACCAGCTTCGCGCCGCGGCCACCGGTTGTCGCGGCTGCGACCTCTACGCCGACGCCACCCAGACCGTGTTCGGGCGCGGCGACGCCCACGCCCGGGTGGTCTTCGTCGGGGAACAACCCGGCGACATGGAGGACCAGAACGGACTGCCCTTCGTCGGTCCCGCCGGTCACCTGCTGCGCCGGGCGGTCGACGAGGCCGGCCTGGACCCCCGACAGCTGTACATCACGAACGCCGTCAAGCACTTCAGGCACCAGCTGCGGGGCAAGCGACGCATCCACCAGACCCCCGACCAGGTGCACATCGTCGCCTGCCGGCCCTGGCTGGTCGCCGAGTTCGCCCAGCTGCAACCGGAGGTCGTCGTGGTGCTCGGCGCGACCGCCGCCAAGGCCCTGCTCGGTCCGTCCTTCCGGGTGACCCGCTCGCGCGGCGTACTGATGCCCTGGCCCGACTCGGCCCAGCGTCCGCAGGACTTCACCCGGGTACCGACGGACTCGACCGGCCGGCTCGGATCGGTGCCACCGGCCCAGCTGGTCGCCACCATCCACCCGTCGGCGGTGCTGCGGGCCGACAACCGGGAGGTTGCGTACGCCGGGCTGGTCGACGACCTGAGGGTCGTCGCCGGTGCCCTCGCCGGCTGAGGTCCGAACCGGGGTAGGGCTGCCAGGGCAGCCCACCACCACGTCAGCAGCACGTCAGCCCCGCTCCAGCGCCTACTGCGAATGTTTGACCACTGCGGAGATGAGCCGCAGTGACGGCGGGAGGCACGACCGGGCATCTGCCGTCTCGATCGCCGCAGAATGCGGCAAACCAGGCAGAGGAGTGTGCAGGATCATGCAGTTGACCAGATCCGTCCGTCGGACGGCCACGGCCGCAGTGCTCGGACTGGGCGTGGCCGTCTGGCCGGCGCAGAGCGCCAGCGCGCTGGCGCCCAACTACGAGTTCGTCGCTGGCAACAGCGGCAAATGCATGGACGTGGCGGGCGGGAGCACCAGCAACGGTGCCAGGCTCCAGCAGTACGTCTGCAACGGCACCAGCGCCCAACTGTTCAGGACCGAGCCGGTCGGCAACGGCTACTACAGAATCGTCAACCTCGCCAGCCAGAAGTGCCTGGACGTAAAGGACGTCAGCTTCGCCGACTATGCTCCGGTCCAGCAGTACACCTGTCACAGCGGCTACAACCAGCACTGGGAGTTTCGCCTGATGGCGGGGACCTTCGACTGGTACCAGATCATTGCCCGGCACAGCGACAAGTGCCTGACCGTGGCCAGCTCCAGCCTGGAGGACCGGGCCCCGCTGGTGCAGGAGACCTGCGGCCCCCTCGGCACGTACAACCAGAACTGGCAGCTACGCCACTGACAAGTCAAAGAAAGCTGCTGTCGCGTACGAACGAACAGTCGCGACGGCAGCATTTTGGCGTATCCATGCCATTGACCCCCGTACCCCACCAGCGCACCCTGGCAATCAACCGGGCAGGCTACCCGCGCGGTCGGCCCCGAGGGGTGCCGCCGGCACCCCATAGGAAAGGATGTGGCCGATCGCCACCCCTTACCGATGGAGTGCCAATGGCCACCTCCGCAACCGTGCCCCCGGCCGGCACCGCACCCGAGACCCGGGGGCCGGACATCGCCCGGATCCAGCGCCGCACCCTCCGGCTGCTCTTCGGCACCCAGATCATCGGTGGCATCGGCACCACCATCGGCATCTCGGTGGGCGCGCTGCTGGCCGCCAGCCTCGTCGGCACCGCCGTGTCCGGGGTGGCCCAGAGCGCCGCGGTCGTCGGTGGTGCGCTGCTGGCGGTGCCGGTCACCCGGATCATGAACGCCCGGGGCCGGCGACCCGGTCTGGCCGTCGCGTACCTCACCGGTGCGCTGGGCGGCATCCTCGTGGTGCTGGCCGCGGTGACCGGCTGGACCCCCCTGCTCTTCCTCGGCATGCTGCTCTTCGGCGGGGGCAGCGCAGCCAACCTCCAGGCCCGCTACACCGCCGTGGACCTCGCCGAACCGGCCCGTCGGGGCCGGCAACTGTCGCTGGTCGTCTGGGCCACCACCATCGGTGCGGTCGCGGCCCCGAACTTCGCCTCGCTGGCCGACGGGTTCACCATCGACCTGGGCCTACCGGCGCTCTCCGGGCCGTTCGCCTTCAGCGCGGTCGCCTTCGTCGTCGCCGCTGTCGTACTCTCCGTCTTCCTGCGACCGGATCCGCTGCTCACCGCACGGCGGGTGGCCGCCGACCGTACCCCGGAACCGGCCGCGACCACCGATCGACCCGGTAAGGCCCGTGGCGGCGGTATGCGCGCGGCGCTGCGGGTGGTCTCCGCGCTCCCGGCCGCGCGTCTCGGCATCGCCGCCGTCGCCGTCGGCCACCTGGTCATGGTCGGTGTGATGTCGATGACCCCGGTACGCCTCGGCGAGTCGCACGGGCACGACACCGTGCTCCGGGTGGTCGGCATCGTGCTCAGCGTGCACATCGCCGGGATGTACGCGTTGTCGCCGGTCGTCGGCTGGCTCACCGACCGGCTCGGCCGTCGGGCGGTCATCCTCGGTGGTGTGGCACTACTGCTGGCCGCCTGCGCGGTCGCCGGCACCGCCGGGCACGACACGTTCCGGTTGACGCTCGGCCTGGCGCTGCTCGGTCTGGGCTGGTCGGGGACCATGGTGGCCGGCTCCACCCTGCTGTCGGAGTCGGTGCCCGCCGACGTGCGGCCCGCCGCGCAGGGCCTGTCCGACCTGACCATGGGCCTGGCCGGGGCGGCGGCCGGTGCGATCAGTGGGTTTGTCGTCGAGTGGGTCGGCTACCCGGTACTCAATCTGCTGGCGGCGGTCGCGGTGGTGCCGCTGGTGGCACTAGCGTTGCGTCCGATCCCGGACAGGGCGACGACCGAAGGGGCATGAGGAGTGCGGCTGACGGATTTTTGGGCGCGGCTGGAGCAGGCGTTCGGACTGGGTTACGCCGGCAGCATCGCCGCCGACCAGGTGCTGACCCAGTTGGGCGGTCGCACCATCGAGCAGGCGCTGGCGGATGGCGAGCCGACGGCTGCGGTGTGGCGGGCGGTGTGCGCGGCCTATCCCGACCGGGTGCCGCCCCGACTACGTTGAGCTGCTGAGATGTGACGCTCGCGTGTCGGTCGACGGGTCGTACACTTGTTCGGCTATTGTCCACAGCGGGGGTGCCCGTCCACAGGTCACAGCCAGTCGGCTGTTTTCTGTCGGACCCAGCGCCTAGCGTGTTCCGCGTGACTAGAGGCTCAGCAAAGACGCCGGCAAAGGCAGGGGTGGCGACCATGGCGGCAGGACCTGACCGGGAGAAGGCACTCGACCTTGCTCTCGCTCAGATCGACAAGCAGTTCGGCAAGGGTTCGGTGATGCGGTTGGGGGACCGGCCGGTCATCCAGACCGCTGTCATCCCGACCGGTTCGATCGCGCTCGACGTGGCACTCGGTGTCGGCGGTCTGCCTCGTGGCCGGGTCGTGGAGATCTACGGACCGGAGTCGAGCGGTAAGACCACCGTGGCACTGCACGCGGTGGCCAATGCCCAGCGGGCCGGCGGCATCGCCGCCTTCATCGACGCCGAGCACGCGCTCGACCCGGAGTACGCCAAGGCGCTCGGTGTCGACACCGACGCGATGCTGGTCTCCCAGCCGGACACCGGTGAGCAGGCGCTCGAGATCGCGGACATGCTGATCCGCTCCGGTGCGCTGGACATCATCGTCATCGACTCGGTCGCCGCGCTGGTGCCGCGCGCCGAGATCGAGGGCGAGATGGGCGACAGTCACGTCGGTCTTCAGGCCCGGCTGATGAGCCAGGCGCTGCGGAAGATCACCGGTGTGCTCAACAGCACCGGCACCACCGCGATCTTCATCAACCAGCTCCGCGAGAAGATCGGTGTGATGTTCGGAAGCCCCGAGACGACCACCGGTGGACGGGCGTTGAAGTTCTACGCCTCGGTCCGGCTCGACGTGCGACGCATCGAGAGCCTCAAGGACGGCACCGACGTGGTCGGTAACCGGACCCGGGTCAAGGTCGTGAAGAACAAGGTCTCGGCCCCGTTCAAGCAGGCCGAGTTCGACATCATGTACGGCAAGGGCATCTCCCGCGAGGGTTCTCTGATCGACGTCGGTGTGGAGCAGTCGATCATCCGTAAGTCCGGTGCCTGGTACACCTACGACGGTGACCAGCTCGGGCAGGGCAAGGAGAAGGCCCGGGAGTTCCTGCGGGAGAACCCGGACGTGGCGGCCGAGATCGAGAAGAAGATCCTGGAGAAGCTCGGTGTCGGGACGGGTGCGGGCGACGCAGCCGGCGGACCGGACCTTCCGCCGGTGGACTTCTGATCGACCGCTGAGTTCACAACTCCATGGCTGGACGACGGCGTGGTGCCCGGTCGGGGCGGGGCTGGGATGCGGCCCCGCC
>NZ_JBHTMP010000060.1:0-40673 GCF_042679305.1 Micromonospora sonneratiae
GCAGCGCGCCGGCTGCCGGTGGTGCGCCGGCAGCGCCCCGTACCCCGGCGGGGACCGCCGCACCGGCGACCACGGCGTCGTCGGCCGCCGCCGGCGACACCCCCAGCGGTACGCCCGTCGTCGCGACCTCCCCGGCTGAACCGCTGGCCTGGACCGGTGGCGAGGAACTCGTCCGGGAGGGGCGGAGCGGGATACCGGCCAGCACCCTGTTCGGCATCGGCCTGCTGGCGGTCCTCGGCATCGCCGCTGGTGTCACGGTCCGGCGTCGCCGGACCCGCCCCAGCGGCCCGGACGACTGACCGGTGGCGGCCCTGTCCGCGCGGCTGCCCCGCACCCTGCATCCGGGTGCGTGGTGGCTGTGGGCGCTCGGGCTGGCCACCGCTGCCAGCCGTACCACGAATCCGTTGCTGCTGGCGATGATCCTCGCCGTGGCCGGGTTCGTCGTCGTCCGCCGCCGTGGCGACGCCCCCTGGGCGATGGCCTTCCGCATGTACCTGCTGCTCGGCGGGTTCATCATCGCCGCGCGGCTGGTCTTCCGGGTCATCTTCGGGGGCGGCCAGGGGGACCACATCCTGTTCACCCTGCCGCAGATTCCACTCCCGCAGTGGGCCGCCGGTATCCGGCTGTTCGGCCCGGTCGCGCTGGAACAGCTGCTCGGCGGGTTCTACGACGGGCTGCGGCTGGCGACCATGCTCACCTGCCTCGGGGCGGCCAACGCCCTGGCCAACCCCAAACGGATGCTCAAGGCCGTGCCGAACGCCCTGTACGAGGTCGGCACCGCGGTCGTCGTCGCGCTCTCCGTCGCCCCGCAACTGGTCGAGAGTGTCCTGCGGGTCCGGCGGGCCCGCCGCCTGCGGGGTGGTGGTGGCCGAGGGATGCGGTCACTTCGCGCCATCGTCATCCCGGTCCTGGCCGATGCCCTGGACCGGTCCCTGGCGCTTGCCGCAGCGATGGACTCACGTGGCTACGGCCGTACCGGCGACGTCCCCCGTGGCACCCGGCTGCTGACCGGCATCCTGGTCGTCACCGGGATGATCGGCGTATGCGCCGGCGGATACGGGCTGCTCGACGGTAGCGCCCCCCGCTACCTCGGGGTCCCGATGCTGGTCGCCGGTCTCGCGGTGGCCACCGTCGGAATGCTGCTCGGTGGGCGGCGGGTACGGCGCAGCGTCTACCGCCCCGACCGGTGGAGGATCGCCGAGCACGGGGTGGCGGCCAGCGGTCTGGCCGCCGGCGCGCTGCTCTATCTCAGTGGCAGTGTCGATCCGGGGGACCTGTATCCCACCCTGAGCCCGCTGAGCTGGCCCGAGCTGTCACCACTGCCGACCCTCGCGGTCCTGGCCGGACTGCTGCCCGCCTGGCTGGCCCCACCCGCACCCACCGGTACGGACGGCCCGCCGAGTCCCATACCGCGGCAGCCGGCCGTGTCCGCCCGTACCGCCGCGGAGGCCCACTGATGATTATTTTCGACGGCGTCACGATCACCTACGCCGACGCGGTCGCGCCGACCCTGCGCGACGTCGACCTGCACGTCGACGAGGGGGAGTTGTGCCTGGTCGTCGGGGGTACGGGTGCCGGTAAGTCCACCCTGCTCGGTGCCATCAACGGGCTGGTTCCCCGGTTCACCGGGGGCCGGTTGGGCGGCCGGGTCGCCGTCGACGGCATGGAGACCGGCCGGCAACCGCCCCGCGAGTTCGCCGCCCTCGTCGGGGTCGTCGGCCAGGATCCGCTGGCCGGGTTCGTCACCGACACCGTCGAGGAGGAACTCGCGTACGGCATGGAGCAGTTGGCGGTGCCAGCTGACGTGATGCGCAAGCGGGTGGAGGAGACCCTCGACCTGCTCGGCATCGCCGAGTTGCGCCGCCGACCACTGCGTACCCTCTCCGGCGGACAGCAGCAGCGGGTGGCCATCGGGGCCGTGCTGACCAGCCACCCGAGGGTGCTCGTCCTCGACGAGCCGACCTCCGCCCTGGACCCGACCGCCGCCGAGGACGTCCTCGCCGCGATCACCCGGCTCGTCCACGATCTCGGGGTCACGGTGGTGGTCGCCGAGCATCGGATGGAACGAGTGGTCCAGTACGCCGATCGGCTCATCCACCTGCCCGGAGACGGCACCGTCCGGCACGGCCCACCGGCGGAGATCCTGGCCGAGAGCGTGATCGCGCCACCGGTGGTCGAGTTGGGCCGGCTGGCCGGCTGGTCCCCGCTGCCGTTGTCGGTGCGCGACGCCCGGCGGCGGGCCGGACCGCTGCGCGCCCGGTTGGCGAACCTGGCCCCGGCGGATCGGGGAACCGACCGGCCCAGCCCCCGACCGGCCGACGAACCGGGCGAGCCGGCGTTGCAGGGGCGACGGATCACCGTCCGGTACGGAGATGTGGTCGCCGTACGGGGGGTGGACCTGAACCTGCGCCGGGGGGAGGTGACGGCGCTGATGGGGCGCAACGGCTCGGGCAAGTCGTCGCTGCTGTGGGCGTTGCAGGGCAGTGGTCCACGGCATGGTGGCAGCGTGACGGTGGCGGGCGTCGACCCGTCGACGGTGCCCGCCCGCCGGGCCAGGCGGCTCGTCGGGCTCGTCCCACAGAGCGCCAGCGACCTGCTCTACCTGGACACGGTGGCGGCCGAGTGCGACCAGGCCGACGGGGAGTCGGCGGTGCCGGGCGGCACCTGCCGGGCGCTGTTGGATCGGATCACCCCCGGCATCGCCGGGGACCGGCATCCCCGGGACCTGTCCGAGGGGCAACGGCTGGCCCTCGTGCTGGCCATCCAGCTCACCGCCGCGCCCGACGTGGTCCTGCTCGACGAACCCACGCGTGGTCTGGACTACCGGGCCAAACGCCGGTTCACGGCGATCGTCCGGGAACTCGCCGCCGAGGGACGGGCAGTGGTCCTGGCCACCCACGACGTCGAACTCGTCGCGGTGGCCGCCGACCGGGTCGTCGTGATGGCCGAAGGTGAGATCGTCGCCGACGGGCCCACCGCGCAGGTGGTGGTCGCCTCGCCCGCCTTCGCGCCGCAGGTCGCCAAGATCCTGTCACCACAGCCGTGGCTGACGGTGGGCGAGATCGCGGACGCGTTGGGCGAGGCCGGCAGCCGGACCGGGGTCGGGGTGCAACACGGGGTCGGCCCGTGACCGGCCGGGTGGTACGGATAGGTCCACGCAGCGCGGTCGTGCTGGCGATGGCCAGTCTGGCCGGACTCGCCATGTTCTTCTGGCCGCTGTTCGCCCCCGCGCGCCCGGAGGCGGTCGCACACACCGGTGACGCCCCGCTGATCTTCCTGGTCACCCTGCCGGTTCTGGTGGCCGTCGTCCTCGCCGAGCTGACCTCCGGTGGCATCGACGCCAAGGCGCTGGCCATGCTCGGCGTGCTGGCGGCGATCAACGCCGGGCTCCGGCCGTTGGGTGCCGGTACCGCCGGGATCGAGACGGTCTTCTTCATGCTGGTGCTGGCCGGTCGGGTCTTCGGCCCCGGGTTCGGGTTTCTGCTCGGCTCCATCTCACTGTTCGCCTCCGCTCTGCTCACCGCAGGCGTCGGGCCGTGGCTGCCGTTCCAGATGCTGGCGGCCTCGTGGGTCGGTCTCGGTGCCGGACTCCTGCCCGGGGCGGTACGGGGACGCTGGGAGATCGCCCTGTTGGCCGGCTACGGCGCTCTCGCCGCGTACCTCTTCGGCTTCGTCATGAACATGTGGTTCTGGCCGTTCACCGCCAGCATCGACACCCAGCTGTCCTACGTGCCCGGGGCGCCGGTGCTGGAGAACCTGCACCGCTTCGTCGTCTTCACCGCCTACACGTCCACCCTCGGCTGGGACACCGGTCGGGCGGTCACCAACGTCGTCGCCATCGTCCTGATCGGTCCGGCGGTGCTGGCCGTACTCCGGCGGGCGGCCCGTCGGGCAGCCTTCGACGCACCGGTGACCTTCGACACGGTCGATGTCGGACGCGCGGTGTACCAGCGGATCAATCAGCCAATTCATCGACAAACTTCGGTCTAATGTGGGTGTGGGAGATGACAGGGTTCGTTCGAAGGGTTATGTTATGCATACCTAAGTAAGGCAACCCTCACTTGGGTGCTGGTGAGGGGGTGCATGCCGCCCCGATCGGGGAGGAGACGAATGCGCCAGAGTGGAATCGCCGGGGTGACCGCGCTGGTCACCGGAGCGGGCCAGGGCATCGGCCTGGCTGTCGCGCGGGCGCTGCTCACACACGGGGCCCGGGTCGCCGCCGTCGACCGGGACCCTGAGGGCGTCGACCGGCTGGCCGAGGAACACCCCGACGCTGTCGTCGGCTACCGGGCCGACGTGGCACAGCCAGCGGAGATCGACGCCGTGGTGGACGCCGCCGAGCGTGAGCTCGGCCCGATCGGGATCCTGGCCAACGTGGCCGGGGTGCTCCGGGGCGGCCCGGTGGTCGACTACCGCGACGAGGACTGGGCGGCGACGTTCGCGGTCAACACCTCCGGTGTTTTCCACACCTCCCGGGCGGTGGCCCGACGGATGGTTCCCCGTCGACGCGGTGCGATCGTCACCGTGGCCTCGAACGCCGCCGGTGTGCCGAGGGTCGGGATGGCCGCGTACGCCGCATCCAAGGCCGCCGCGACCATGTTCACCAAGTGCCTCGGTCTGGAACTGGCGGAACACGGCATCCGGTGCAACGTCGTCGCCCCCGGATCGACGGACACCCCGATGCAGCGCGCACTGTGGACCGAGGAGGGGCCGGCCAGGGTCATCGCCGGCGCACCCGACACCTACCGGGTCGGCATCCCGCTGGGCCGGCTGGCCGAGCCGGACGACATCGCCGACGCCGTGGTGTTCCTGGTCTCCGACCAGGCCCGGCACATCACCATGCACGACCTGTACGTCGACGGTGGTGCGACCTTGCGTGCCTGACCGGTCCCGTGCCGCTTCCGGGACATCCCGCGCCCCCATCCAGGTCGTACCCGTCCACCCAGCGCAGCCGTTTGCCTGCCGAAGGGAGCCACCACCGTGACCACCACCTCGCCGCAGGCCACCGCCAGCGACCTGCTGTCGGTCTACCAGCCGGGCGCATCGTCGCTGTTCGCCTCGCCGCGCGGCACGCTGCTGGCGGAGGGAACATACTTCGCGGTGCCACCTTCTGCCCGACCCCGTGGGCTGGGTGACCTGGCCGAGCGGGTGCAGGCCGTGTTCGGTGTCGCCGATGCCGCCGGCCACCAGGCCCGGATGGTCGTCGGAGCCGTGCCCTTCGACCCTGCTGCGCCGGCGCACCTCGTCGTACCGCAACGGGTCCGTCGGTCCGGGCCGCTACCCGCACCGACGTCCGCTCCGGACACACGCCAGGGGCCGGCCTGCGCCGTCACCGCCGAACCCGATGCACGTGACTATGCCGAGGCAGTCGGCCGGGCGGTCAGCCGGATCCGGGCCGGCGAATACACGAAGGTCGTACTCGCCCGGTCCCTGCGACTGACCCCGGCCGGGCCGCTGGACCTGCCGTACCTGCTCCGAGCCCTCGCCCGTCGGGACCCGAACGGCTACACCTTCGCGATGGACGTGGGCGACGGTCGTACCCTCGTCGGGGCGAGCCCGGAGCTGCTGGTCTCCCGGACCGGTCGGCGGGTGGTGGCCAACCCGATAGCGGGCTCCGCGGCCCGCCACCCCGATCCGGCGGAGGACGCCCGGCGTGGCGCGGCGTTGCTGGCCTCGGTCAAGGACCGGCACGAGCACGCGGTGGTGGTCGACGCGGTCGCGGCCGGTCTACGGCCACTGTGTGCCCGGCTGGACGTGCCGGCCGAGCCGTCACTGGTGCGTACGGCGGCCATGTGGCACCTGTCCACGACCGTCACCGCCGAGGTCTCCGACCCGGCCGTCTCAGCCCTGGCACTGGCCTGCGCGTTGCACCCGACGCCGGCGGTGTGCGGTGCCCCCACCGACGACGCCCGGGCGGCCATCGCCGAGCTCGAGGCCTTCGACCGGGGCTTCTACACCGGGCTGGTGGGCTGGGGGGACGCCGACGGTGACGGCGAGTGGGTGGTGACCCTGCGCTGTGGGCTGGTCGACGGGGACAGCTTGCGGTTGTACGCCGGGGCCGGCGTCGTCGCCGACTCCTCACCGGAGGCGGAACTGGCCGAGACCACGGCCAAGTTCACCACCTTCCTGACCGCGATGGGACTCACCGATGTGGCCTGAAGAATTCGCGGCACGCTACCGTGCCCTGGGCTACTGGCGGGGCGAGACCTTCAACGACCTGCTGGCGGCCTCGGCCCGGCGGTACGGCGACCGGATCGCCGTGGTCGGTGGCGACGTCCGGGTCAGCTATGCCGAGTTGGCTGTTCGCGCCGAGCGGTTGGCTGCCGGTCTGCACACCCTCGGCATCCGGCACGGCGACCGGGTGGTGGTGCAACTGCCCAACGTCGTCGAGTTCTTCGACGTCATCTTCGCGCTGTTCCGCATCGGGGCGCTGCCGGTGTTCGCGTTGCCCGCGCACCGGGCTGCGGAGATCGGCTACTTCTGCGGGCACACCGAGGCCGTCGCGTTCGTCACGACCGACGTGCACGAGGGATTCGACTACCGGGGATTGGCCGCAGCGGCCGGTGACGCGACGGTCATCGTCGCCGGTGACCCCGGCGGGCACACGGCACTCGCCGACCTGTACGCCGACCCGGTCGACCTGCCACCCGGGCCGGCCGCCGACGACCTGGCCTTCCTCCAGTTGTCCGGCGGCAGTACCGGACTGCCGAAGCTGATCCCGCGTACCCACGACGACTACCTGTACAGCGTGCGGGCCAGCGCCGAGATCTGCGAACTGGACACCGACAGCGTCTACCTGTGCGCGTTGCCGGTCGCGCACAACTTCCCGCTCTCCTCGCCGGGGGTGCTCGGCGTGCTGTACGCCGGTGGCCGGATCGTGTTGGCCCCGCGACCGGACCCGGCCACCGCCTTCGAGCTGATCGACCGGGAGGGCGTGACGATCACGGCGGTCGTACCGCCGTTGGCGCTGCTCTGGTTGGATGCCGCCGCCCGCCCCGGCAGGACCACCGATCTGTCCAGCCTGCGGGTACTCCAGGTGGGCGGGGCGAAACTGGCCGACGAGGTCGCCCGTCGGGTCACGCCCACCCTCGGCTGCCACCTCCAGCAGGTGTTCGGGATGGCCGAGGGCCTGGTCAACTACACCCGGTTCGGCGACCCCGACGACATCGTCCTGCACACCCAGGGTCGCCCCATCTCACCCGACGACGAGATCCGGGTGGTCGACGACGACGACGTCGAGGTGCCGGCCGGCGAGGTCGGTCATCTGCTGACCCGGGGCCCGTACACGATCCGGGGCTACTGGCGGGCCGAGGAGCACAACGCGACCGCCTTCACCCCGGACGGCTTCTACCGCACCGGCGACCTCGTCCGGATCGTCGACGGTGGCTACCTCGTGGTCACCGGTCGCGCCAAGGACCAGATCAACCGGGGCGGCGAGAAGATCGCCGCCGAGGAGGTGGAGAACCACATCCTGGCCCACCCCGGTGTGCACGACGTCGCCGTGGTGGCGGTCCCCGACGCCTACCTCGGCGAGCGGACGTACGCCTTCGTCGTGCCCCGCCCGGAGGCGGACCCGCTGACCGCGCCCCTGATCCGGGGCTTCGTACGGCAGCGCGGGCTGGCCGCCTACAAGATCCCCGACAAGGTGGAGTTCGTCGACGAGTTCCCCGTCACCGGCGTCGGCAAGGTCAGCCGCAAGGACCTGCGTGCCGCACTCCGGACCCGCCTCGCGGGTCCCACCGCACCAGTTGCGGGCCCCACCGCTTCAGTTGCGGGCCCCACCGCTTCAGTTGCGGGCCCCACCGCACCAGTTGCGGGCCCTACCGCACCAGTTGCGGGCCCCACCGCTTCAGTTGCGGGTCCCACCGCACCAAAGGAAGGCTGACCGTGCTGCCCAGCATCGCACCGTATCCGCTGCCCACCGAGGCCGAGTTGCCCGCCAACCGGGTGACCTGGCGTCCCGACCCGGCCCGCGCGGTCCTGCTCGTCCACGACATGCAGAACCACTTCCTCAACGCGTTCACCGCCGACGAGGCTCCGCTGCCGGGACTGATCGAGAACATCGCGGCGATTCGCAAGCACTGCGTCGACCTGGGGGTGCCGGTGGTCTACTCGGCCCAACCCGGCGGTCAGACCCCACAGCAGCGTGGTCTGCTGCTCGACTTCTGGGGCGACGGTCTGGCCGACGATCCCAGGGCCGCTGCCATCACCGATGCGCTGACCCCCGGCCCCGACGACATCCGGCTCACCAAGTGGCGCTACAGCGCCTTCGTCCGTACCGACCTGGCCACGCTGCTGGGCGACCGGGACCAGTTGCTCATCACCGGCGTGTACGGCCACATCGGCGTACTGGCCACCGCACTGGATGCTTTCATGCGGGACATCCAGCCGTTCGTGCTGGCCGACGCGGTGGCCGACTTCAGCGCCGAGCACCACCGGGACACCCTGCGGCACGTCGCCCAACGCTGCGGGTACGTCACCACGACCCGGACCACCGCCGACGCGCTGCTGGGGGTGGCCGCGTGAACCTCGAAACCGTACGGGCCCAGGTGCTGGCGGTGCTGGACGAGCCGGTGGGTGACGACGACAACCTTCTCGACGCCGGGCTGGACTCGGTACGACTGATGACGCTGGTCGAGCGGTGGCAGTCCGACGGGCGTGAGGTGTCCTTCCTCGACCTCGCCGAGCAGCCGACGATCGCCGGGTTCGCCGCCCTGCTGGCCGACGCCCGATGAGCGCCACCCTCGCCCCGGCCGGGCCGAGCGTGGTCGCCGGACTGCCCACCCCGGCACAGTTGCGGGCGGTGTATCCGGTCGGGCCGCAGCAGCAGGCGGAGATCGCCCGGCACCGACGGGCGATCGTCGACGTGCTCGACGGCACGGACGACCGGCTCCTCGTCGTCGTCGGTCCGTGCTCGGTCCACGACACCTCGGCCGGTCTGCACTACGCACGGCAACTGGCGGACGTGGCGGCCGAACTCGGCGACGACCTGCTGATCGTGCTGCGGACCTATCTGGAGAAGCCGCGCACGACGGTCGGCTGGAAGGGCCTGCTGGTCGACCCGTACCTGGACGACACGCAGGACCTCTGCGCCGGTCTGCGTCTCGGCCGGGAGTTCCTCTGCCAGGCCGCCGATCTCGGACTGCCGCTGGCGTACGAATTCGTGGAGCCGATGTTCGCCCCGTACCTGGCCGACCTGGTCTCGTGGGCGGCCATCGGCGCACGGACCGTGGCCAGCCAGCCACATCGCCAGCTGGCGTCGGCGTTGCCGATGCCGGTCGGGATGAAGAACACCACCAGCGGTGACGTCCGGGCCGCCGCCGAGGCGGTGCATGCCGCGGCCGTGGCACACGTCTACGCCGGGCTGACCCTGGACGGCCACCCCGCGGTGCTGCACAGCGCGGGCAACCGGGACTGCCACGTGGTCCTGCGCGGTGGCCCCACGCCGAACTACGACGCGGTCTCGGTGGCCTCCGCCCTGGCGATCCTGTGGGACGCCGGACTGCCGGCCCGGTTGATGGTGGACGCGTCGCACGGCAACAGCGGTAAGGACCACCGGCGGCAGCCGCTGGTGGTCGCCGATCTGGCGGCACAACTGGCCGCCGGGGAACGCGGCCTGGTCGGGGTGATGGTCGAGTCCTTCCTCGGCGAGGGACGGCAGGAGATCGACTCGACCCCACTGCGCTACGGCGTGAGCGTCACCGACGGCTGCCTCGGCTGGACCGCCACCCGGGACGCCCTGGACACCCTGGCCGGCGCGGTACGGCAGCGGCGCCGGGCCAGCGCGGCGCTCCCGCCGTCACCGGTTGCCGGGCAGCCGGCTGGACTGGCCGGCCGGTCGTGACCGACCCGGTGTCGCTGACCGAGGCGCAGGCCGGGATCTGGGCAGGTCAGCAGCTCGACCCGAACAGCCCGGCCTACAACGCGGGGGAGTACGTCGAACTGCACGGCCCGCTCGACGTGGTCGGGTTCGAGTCGGCGCTGCGCCGGGCGGTTGCCGAGGCGGAGGCGCTGCATACCCGGTTCGCCCCCGGACCGGTGCAGCTCGTCGAGCCGTCGGCGGACTGGCCACTGCACCGCCTCGCGGCAGCGTCCCGGGAGGAGGCCGAGGCGTGGATGCGGGCCGACCTGGCCACCCCGGTCGACCTGGCGACCGGGCCGCTCTTCGGCCAGGCGTTGATCACCATTGGCCCGGACCACCACCTCTGGTACCAGCGGGTGCACCACATCGCCGCCGACGGGTACGCCTTTGCCCTGCTGGCCCGTCGGGTCGCCCAGTTGTACACCGCCGCCCGTACCGGTGGCGATCCGGACCGGGGGCGCTTCGCGCCGTACCGACCGGTGCTCGACGAGGACCTCGGCTACCAGGGCTCCGAGCGACGGGCCACCGACCGCGACTTCTGGACCGCCTACCTGGCTGGTGCGCCGACGCCCGCCACGTTGGCACCACCCGCACCGATGAGCCACGGCGTGCTGCGGCACCGCGTGGCGCTGGCCGGGGTACTGGACGCCGCCGGCACCCGGTGGCCGGATCTGGTGCTGGCCGCGGTGGTTGCCCTGCTGCACCGCCGTACCGGCGCCGACGAGGTCGTCCTCGGCCTGCCGGTGATGGGCCGGCTCGGCTCCGCGTCGCTGCGGGTGCCGTGCATGGGCATGAACATCGTGCCGCTGCGGATCGCCGTCCCACCGGTGGCGACCCTGGCCGAGTTGGCGGCCGTCGTCGCCACCGAACTGCGGGCGACCCGGCCCCATCACCGTTACCGCTACGAGCAGCTGCGTCGTGACCTGGGCCTGGTCGGCGGTGACCGGCGGCTGTTCGGCCCGGTCGTCAACATCATGCCGTTCGAGTACCGGCTCGGCTTCGACGGGTTGACGGCCACCAGCCACAACGTGTCCGCCGGGCCGGTGGAGGACCTGTCCTTCGCGGTGGCCGACCGGGGGCAGGGCCGCTACCTCGACCTGGACGCCAATCCCGCCGCCTACGACGGTACCGACCTGACCGGGTACGCCGAGGAACTGCTCGACCTGCTGGCTGCCGCCGGTCAGGACCGGCCGGTGACCCGACCGGCGACCGTCCTCGACGGCGGACCGCTACCCGGGTCGCCCGTACCGGTCACCGACCTGATCAGCGCGGCGGCCCGCCGCCAGCCGGACCGGGTCGCCATCGTCGACGGGGCCCGGCAGAGGACGTACGCCCAACTGTTGGCGGACGCGACCGGCATCGCCGGTCGACTGGCCGAACTGGGGGCCGGACCGGGAACGCTGGTCGCGGTGGCGCTGCCCCGTGGGGCCGACGCGGTGACCGCGATCCTGGGCACGCTGCTGTCCGGTGCCGCCTACCTACCGCTCGACCCGGACGGACCGCTCGAGCGCGCCGGGGCCGTACTGGCCGACGCCCGTCCCGCACTGACCATCACCCGCGACGGCATCCAGGCCCGGGCGGACGGGGTCGACCGGACGTCCGACCTCGGCTACGTCATCTACACCTCTGGTTCCACCGGTCGGCCCAACGGGGTTGCGGTCGGCCGGGACGCGCTGGCCCACTTCGTCGCCGGGGCCACCCACCGGTACGGCATCACCGCCGCCGACCGCGTGCTCCAGTTCGCCCCGCTGCACTTCGACGCCAGCGTGGAGGAGATCTTCCTGACCCTGTGCGCGGGCGGCACCCTGGTGGTGCGTACCGAGCGGATGCTGGACTCCGTCGCGGATCTGCTGGCCGGCTGCGCCGAGTACGGCGTCACCGTGCTGGACCTGCCCACCGCGTACTGGCACGAACTCGCCTATGCGGCCCTGCCACTGCCGGCGTCGATCCGTACGGTGATCATCGGTGGCGAGGCGGCCCTACCGGAACGGGTCGCCCGCTGGCACGACACGGTCGGGCCGAAGGTGACGCTACTGAACACGTACGGCCCGACCGAGGCCACCGTGGTGGCGACGGTGGCCACGCTGACCGCCGACGACCCCGAGGCACCGATCGGCCGTCCGTTGCCGGGGGTGCGCTGCGCGGTCGTCAACGGGGAACTACGGTTGCTCGGCGGCGGCCTGGCCAGCGGCTATCTCGGCCGGCCGGAGCTGACCGCCGCCCGCTTCGTCGGGGCGGGGGAGCAGCGGGCGTACCGTACCGGTGACCGGGTGCGGGTACGCGCCGACGGGCAGTTGGTGTTCACCGGCCGGGTCGACGACGAGTTCAAGATCAGCGGTCACCGGGTCGACCCTGCCGAGATCGAGTCGGTGCTCCTGCGGCATCCGGCCGTGGCCGAGGCCGCCGTGGTGGGGCGCACCGGTTCCGGTGGCGTCAAGCACCTGGTCGCCCACGTCGTCACCGACCTTCCCGACGCGCAGTTGCGTGAGCACGCTGGCCGTACGCTGCCGGCGGCGATGGTGCCGACGGTCTTCGTGCGTACGGCCCGGCTGCCGCGTACCCCGAACGGGAAGATCGACCGCAACGCCCTGCGGGCGGTCCCGATCGAGCCGACCGAAGCGGTGGCCGGAGCCACCGACACCGAGCGCCGGGTGCTGGCCGTCCTGCGGGAGGTCCTCGGCGCGACCGAGGTCGGGGTACACGACGACTTCTTTGCCCTCGGCGGCCAGTCGTTGCAGACCATCCAGATCGCCAACCGGCTCGGGGTGCCGGTCGCGACCGTCTTTGCACATTCGACCGCAGCCGGGCTGGCCGGGGTGCTCGGGCACCGATCCGATCCGTCGACCCCGGCACCGGTCGAGGTCGAGCAGGTGGCCGAGCATGTGGCCGACGCGCTGCTGCCGGCCGACATCGGCCCTCGGTCGCCGGCAGTGGAGACCGGACGGGTGCTGCTCACCGGGGCCACCGGGTTCGTCGGGGTCCATCTGCTGGCCGAACTGCTGGCCACCCGCCCGGATACCCGGGTTGCCTGCCTGGTCCGCGCCGACGATGTGACGACCGGTCTGGCCCGGATCGAGGAGGCGCTGGCCCGACGCGGGCTGTCGGTTCCGCTCGACCGGGTGGAGGTCGTGGTCGGCGAGGTGGCCAAGCCGTACGCCGGGCCGCCGGTGGACGAGGTCTACCACGCTGCGGCATCGGTCAGCGTCGTACGCGGCTACCGCAGCCTCCGGCCGACCAACGTGGACGGTACGAGGAACGTGCTGGCGCTGGGGGTGCCGTTCCACCACATCTCCACCCTCGCGGTCTGCGCCGATCCCGGCTTCGTCCCGGCGCACGACGGGTTGCGGGACGGCTACCAGAGGTCCAAGTGGGCGGCGGAGGAACTGGTCCGTCAGGCCGGTGATCGGGGACTCCCGGTCACCGTCTACCGGCTGGGGCGGGTGGTCGGCCCAGCCGACACGGGTTACGTGAATCCCGACGACCTGGTGTGGCGCATCCTGCGGGCCGGCGTACCCCGAGGGGTGCTGCCCGATCTCGGTGTCGCCGAGCCGTGGACACCGGTCGACTGGGTGGCCGCGACGGTGGTCGCGCTGGCCCGGGCCGGGGCGACCGGCGTGCACAACCTGGTCCCGGCACCGCCGGTACGGCTGACGGATGTGGCCGACTGGGTACGGGACTACGGGTTCGACGTCGAACTGGTGCCACTGGCGTCGTGGCGGGAACGGGTCCGGGCGGACGCCTCGGACAGTGACGCCGCCACGCTGGCGTTCTTCGACCAGGCCGACCCGGTCGGTACCCCCGCGCCGGCGCGGGTGCAGCAGCCCGCGGTCGGTCCGCCCTGCCCGTCGATCGGCCGGGAGCTCATGCACCGTTACCTCGACCACGCTGTCGCGACCGGGTTGCTACCAGGAGGGATGTGACGCTGTCGGCCCCCATGGGGGACCGGCGTGGGGCCGAGGGCAGCCAGGGCTTATGTTAGCCTTACCAAACCTGAGCTTAAGAGGTGATCGTCGTGGCGGGACCTGCCCGGCTACATGCCGAGGGACTCGCGCTCGCCTACGACCAGCGGGTCGTCGCCGAGCAGTTGACCGTGACGATTCCGGACAACTCCTTCACCGTGATCGTCGGGCCGAACGCCTGCGGGAAGTCCACCCTGCTACGGGCGCTGTCCCGGATGCTGCGTCCCCGGTCCGGTGCGGTCCACCTGGACGGTAAGCAGATCACGGCGTACCCGCCGAAGGAGCTGGCCCGCCGACTCGGGTTGCTGCCCCAGACGCCGATCGCGCCGGACGGGATCACCGTGGTCGACCTGGTCGCCCGTGGCCGCTATCCGTATCAGACGGTGTGGCGTCAGTGGTCGCGGGAGGACGAGCGGATCGTACGCGAGTCGATGCTGGCCACCGGTGTGACGGACCTGGCCCACCGGCGGGTCGACGAGTTGTCCGGCGGACAGCGGCAGCGGGTGTGGCTGGCCATGGCACTGGCCCAACGTACCGATCTGCTGCTGCTGGACGAGCCGACGACCTTCCTCGACATCACCCACCAGATCGAGGTACTCGACCTCTGTGCCGACCTTCAGGAGGCCGGCCGGACGCTGGTCGCGGTCCTGCACGACCTCAACCAGGCCTGCCGGTACGCCACCCACATCATCGCGATGCGCGACGGTGTGGTGGTCGCGGAGGGCGTGCCGGCCGACATCGTCGACGCCGAACTGGTGCGCCGGGTGTTCGACCTGGAGTGCGAGGTGATCACCGACCCGCAGTCCGGTAGCCCGTTGGTGGTGCCGGTCGCCCGGCGTCGGGCCAGGGCCGCGCTGGTCAACGTATGACCACCGCATCCATCCACACCGGACCGGTCAAGGTCCCGACGGAGCAGACGGAGCCGCCCCGGCTCGGCCGCTTCCGTGGCCGGCGCTGGCTCGGTCTGCTGGTCGGCCTCGTGATCCTCGTCACCAGCCTGTTGCTCAGCGTCGCCGTCGGCGCGCGGGCGATCCCGCCCGACACCGTCTGGCAGCTGTTGTGGCACCCGGACGGATCAGAGCTTTCCGTCACCATCCACGACCTGCGCATTCCGCGTACCCTGCTCGGGCTGCTGGTCGGCGTCGGGCTCGGTCTGGCCGGCGTGCTCATGCAGGCGTTGACCCGCAACCCACTGGCCGATCCCGGCCTGTTCGGCGTCAACGCCGGTGCGGCGTTCGCGGTCGTGTGCTCGGTGGTGTTCCTCGGCCTCACCGAGCCGTCGCAGTACCTGTGGTTCGCGCTGCTGGGCGCGGGTCTCACCGCCGCTGTGGTGTACGTCCTCGGCGGTGGCGGCCGTCCATCCTCACACACCCGACTGGCCCTGGCCGGATTCGCGGTCGCAGCGGCCCTCCACGCGGTCACCCACGGCTTCACCACGATGAACGCCACCGCCTACGACGAGATTCGGTTCTGGCTGGTGGGGACGTTCGCTGGCCGTAGTGCCGAGGTCGTCGCCGGGGTGGCGCCGCTGATCGTCGTGGGTGCGGTCCTGGCCCTGTTCCTCGGCCGGTCACTGAACGCGCTCGCCCTCGGTGACGATTCCGGCCGCGCACTCGGCGCCCGACCGGGACGTACCCGGGCAATCGGCACGGTCGCCGTCCTGTTGCTCTGCGGGGCGGCCACCGCCGGGGCCGGGCCGATCTCCTTCCTGGGCCTGGCGGTGCCGCACATGGTACGTCTGGTCACCGGCCCGGACCACCGCTGGCTGCTGGCCTACAGTGCCGTGTACGCACCCGCACTGCTGCTGCTGGCCGATGTGCTCGGTCGGGTGATCGCCTTCCCGGGTGAGGTGCCGGTGGGCATCGTCATGGCCTTCCTCGGTGCGCCGATCTTCATTGTCCTGTTGCGTCGCCGCCACACGATGACGCACTGAATCGTCAAGCGAGGTAACCCCGTGACGGCCATCGACCACCGCCCGGTCGGCATGGGCGACGCAACGCTGACTCCCGCCCTGCGCTCGCCCGACGACCGGTTCTCCGTACGACTGCGCCGCCGCCCCCTGGTGGTGAGTCTTCTCCTGCTGGCGCTGGCACTGGGTACCGCGCTGTTCTCGCTGAGCTGGGGCAGTGCGGTGAGTGTCGGGGACACCCTGGCCGCGCTGGTCGGTGCCGGAACCCCGGCGGCGGATCTGGTGGTCTTCCAGTTCCGGCTGCCCCGGGTGCTGGGCGCGCTGCTGGTCGGGATCTGTCTGGGGGTGGCCGGAGCGCAGTTCCAGAGCCTGACCCGCAACCCGTTGGGCAGCCCGGACATCGTCGGTTTCACCAGTGGCGCGTCGGCCGGTGCCGTGTTCGTGCTGCTGGTCATCGGTGAACAGGCCATGGCCGTGTCCACCGGCGCGATCGGATTCGGGCTGGCCACCGCCGTCATCATGTACCTGCTGTCCTGGCGACGTGGTGTGAACGGGGTGCGACTGGTCCTGGTCGGTGTCGCGGTCAGCGCGATGCTCGAATCGGTGACCGCCTACCTGCTCATCCAGGCCGACATCTACGAGTCGCAGGCGGCGCACGTCTGGCTCGTGGGCAGCCTCGCCGCGACCAGATGGGACCAGATCTGGCTGCTCCTGGTCGCCGCCGTGGTGCTGGTGCCGGTGGCCGTGATCTTCTCCCGCCCGCTCGACCAACTGAGCCTGGGGGACGAGGCCGCGTACGCACTCGGGCTACGGGTCGAGCGGACCCGTCTGGTGGTTCTCGCGACGGCGGTCGTGCTGGCCGGTGTGTCGGTGGCCGCAGTGGGGCCGATCGCGTTCGTGGCACTGTCCGCCCCGCAACTGGCCCGCCGCCTCACCGCCGGTCCGGGGGTCGGCATCATCCCGGCCGCGTTCATGGGAGCCCTGTTGCTGTGTGTCGCCGACCTGGTGGCGCGCCTGTTGCCGCTGCCCGGTCAGCTCCCGGTCGGGGTGGTCACCGGCGGACTGGGCGGTTGCTACCTCGCCTGGCTGCTGTGGCGGGAGCACCGCTCCGGCCGCGCCTGAACCGGTCCGCCCGTGTTTGCGGCCACTCAGTCGAGGCAGAACTCGTTGCCCTCGATGTCCTGCATCACGATGCACGACTCGTTGTCTTCATCGGCGAGCAGTAGCTGCACGCGTACCGCACCGAGCGCGACCAGCCGTGCGCATTCGGCCTCGAGTACGGCCAGGCGCTCTTCGCCCACGAGCCCGGTGCCGACCCGAACGTCGAGATGCAGCCGGTTCTTGACGACCTTGCCTTCGGGAACGCGCTGGAAGTACAGTCGCGGGCCCACGCCTGAGGGATCACTGCAGGCGAACCATGAACCCCGATCCTCCGGCGGCTGCGTGCGGTCGAAATCTTCCCAGGTAGCAAACCCCTCCGGTGGCGGGGGTGCGACGTACCCCAACACCTCGCACCAGAAACGAGCGACGCGCTGGGGTTCTGCGCAGTCGAAGGTGACCTGGATCTGCTTGACCGATGCCATCGGGCAACCATAGAGGCTGGATCTTTCTTCGTCTCCACGGGCCCGCCCCCGGCCGGGTTGTGGCGCGGGCGGCCGACTCTTGCAGAAGAGCGGGACCTTGGCCGTGGGATGACGATCCTGACGGCACCGTCCCGTACCGGTGCCGGTGGTGGGCGCGGCGGCGGATGACGATGCTCACCGAAAACTGCGGGCTCCCGGACCGTGCCGGGAACCCGCAGTTTCGGATCGTCGTCGGGATCAGACCGCGAAGGCCTTCTCGACGCGCTCGAGTACCGCGGTGGCGCTGAAGTAGTCCATCCGGAACGAGTCCAGGCCCAGGTCGTACGCCCGGTTCTGGGTCACGGCGGGCAGCGACTTCCACAGCGGCGCGGCCTTGGCAGTGTCGATCTGCTCCTGGTTGTGACCGACGAAGAAGACGGAGCTGTCCGCCAGCGCCGGGCCGAGGTTCTCCTGGGCGATGGTGACGACGTCGGTGCGGTTACCACCCTCAGGGCCACCGCTGGCCTTGAAGTTCTCCGGAACCTCGTGCACCTTCAGTCCGAGGGCGGCGAGGAGCTTACCCTGCGCCGACTCCTTGGTGAAGATGACGATCTGCGTGCCGTTGTTGCGCAGCGGAGCGACGTCCTGCGTCGGGGCCTTGATCTTTCCCTTGACCTCGGTCACCCGGGTGTCGAACTTGCCCAGGATCTCCTTGGCCTTGTCGGCCAGGCCGATCGCATCGCCGAGCTTGCTGGTCAGGTCCTGCCAGGAGATGTTGTCGTACCGGTAGATCAGGGTCGGTGCGATGCCCTTGAGCTGGTCGTAGAACTTCGCCGTGCTGTCGGCTCCGGATGCGGCACCGATGATGAGGTCGGGCTTGGCTCCGACCACCTTCTCCAGGTTCGGCTCGGCCCCGGCGTAGACGACCTCGACGTTGCGCTGCTTGGCGATGTCGGCCCACTGTAGGAAGTAGCCGGTCTTGTCCGAGAACGGGCCGGGGGCGACCTGGGTGGCTACCACCGGGGCGTCCAGGGCCAACAGGTGCCCGGTGAGCGTGACGCTGAGCGAGACGATCCGCTTCGGCTTGGCCGGGACGTTGTCGGTGGTCCCCGCGTCGTGTGTGACGCTGCGGGTCTTGTCCGCGCCAGCGGTGTCCGAATCCCCGGTGTCCGAGCCACAGCCCGCGAGGGCCGTGAGGGCGACGACTGCGGCGGTGGTGATGAGCCCGACCCGCCGCCGGATGCCCGGCCGGTCGGTGCTGCCCGGTTCCCCAGGCGACCGACGGGAAAGCGCTGTCCGCACTTTTTCTCCTCCTTGCATAGGCCAGCGGGTCACGGCGCTGCCTGGCCGAATCGATAGGCCCGCGTTCGCAGGTTAGGCTAACCTATCTTCAAGTCGGGTGGTGGTGCGGGTAGGTGCGCAGTGACCACAGCCGGGCGGCAGGGGCGGCATACCTGGCATCACTGTGGACGAAACGGATCAGGTCAGGCAGACCCAGCTCGTCGCAACGTGGTATCCCGAGGTGTGGGCGTCCAGCCGTACCGGCTCGGACGGCGGCACTCGGAGCGTGAAATAGCCGGCCGGGTCGATGGTCGACTCGTCGAAGGTGCCCCTGCTCGTCCGCGCGGTCACCCGGCCGCCACTGGCGGGGGAGAGTTGGCCGATCACACCGGTGCTGGTGACCTCGATCTCGACCAGCACGTCACCGCTGCTGAACGCCAGGGTGCGCGAGCCGGATCCGGACCGGGTGAGACCAGCCGGCTCCATGTCACACGCCGAGTCGAACGCCAGTTGGGCAACCGCGAGTTCCTCGTCCACGTTGCGCCAGGCCCACGCCCCGCGAGCGGCGGTCAGGAACTCGGCCGGAACCGAGTCGGCTGCCCGTAGGGCGTCCCGTAACTCCGTCAGCAGGGCGTCGTCATCGTCCAGCCGCCATGATCCCATCACGATCACCTTCCCCACCTTCGGCCCGTCGCAGGGCGCTGACGAACGCGAGGATCGCCGGGCAGTTCCGCAGCTTGTGCAGGCACCGTGCCTGGGTCGGCCCGATGCTGCCGATCGGCATCGCCAGCCGCTGGCTGATCTCGCGGTAACTGGCCGGCGGATCGGCGGCCAGCAGGGACAACAGATCCCGGCAACGCTTCGGTAGCTGTGCGAAGCCGTCTCGCAATGCCTGGTGCTGCTCTGCCCGGAGCAGGTGCTCGTCCGGGCTGGCCGAATCCACCAACAACGGCATCCCGGAGGGCGACTCGAGCGAGTCGTCGTACGGGTCGAACGGTTGGGTGCGTCGGCCGACCCGGAGCAGCCGATGACACTCCCGTTGGGTGGTGGCCGCCAGCCAGGCATCCAGGTCGGCCGGATCCTCGATCCGGTCGAGATGCTCCACCAGACGCAGCCAGACGGTCTGGTTGACGTCGGCCGCGTCGACCCGGTCCATCCCGTACGACCTGATCACCGACAGGACGAGTGGGGTGTACCGCCGGACCAGTTCGGCCCAGGCGTCCTCGTTGCCGGTCGTGGCAGCGGCCACCAGGTCGACGGTGTTTCCGTTCATCGCGCCCCTGTCTCCTTGGTGCCAGTATCCATCCGCTGCGCCGCGCGGTCATCCGACGAGCACCCCGTAGTCCGGGTGCCATCGTGGCGTGGCCAGTAGCGCGAGCCGGGCCTGTTCGGCATCGAGGTTGCCAGCGGTCATCATCGCAGCCAACCGACCGGAGACGTGAGCGGTCGCGAACGAGGTGCCGCTCCAGCCGGCGAAGCCGTGGAACACCCGGACCGGCAGGCCGGTCAGGGCGAGTTGGCCGGGGACGTACGTACTGACCCGGTCACCGAAGGCGCATGCCGCCACCCAGGGGCCGAAACTGCTCTGCGGGTCCGGCTCGATGCCGGTGCCGGCCAGCCGCACCGCGCCGACCGACAGCACGTCCGCCAGAGCCGCCGGCCAGGTCGGGCGGCTGGTTCCCGCGTTGCCGGCGGCGGCCACCACGACGACCCGATCCGGCAGCGCGGCCACCGCGTTGGCGATCGGCAGGGACGGCAGGTCGTCCTGGGTGAAGCAACCCAACGACAGGTTGACGACGGTCACCGCCTGGCCGAGCCGCCCCAGAGCGTTGACGAGCATCTCCTCGTCGCCCACCCCGAACCGGTTCAGCGCCTGCTCGGGATCGAACCGGACACCCGGTGCCGCCTGGCGTACCACCCCGGCGACGAAGGTGCCGTGGCCACCCTGTACGGCCAGCTGGTCACTGTGGACGTACACCGGGTCCTCGTCGTCGGTTTCGGGCACGTAGCTGCCACCCAACCAGAGCGGGTGCAGCGCGCCGGCGTCCCGCCAGATGCCGGTGTCGCAGATGCCCACCGTCACCCCGGCCCCCTCGCCGAGCCGAGTCGGGTCAGGTGCGGGCAGGGGAGCGGCCACCCGGGGTGGCGTACCCGGGTTGCCCATGATGTTGCCGAAGCCCATCGTCAGATGGTGTGGCTGCACCGCCGGGACCGGCGACGTCGGCCACTGCTTCGGGTCACGTAACCGTCGGATGATGGACGGGACGTCCACCTCGGTGGCGAAGACCAACTTCGTGACGCCGGCGAACCGGTTGCCGAGCTGCGCCGGAAGGCCGTACTCCCGCAGTTTCGCGGCCACCCGCTGTGCGTCGGCATTCGCCGCGAGGATCTGCCGTGGTCGGTAACCGAACTCCCGACCCGGCTCCAGGTGGCGCCGGACCCTCGGGTCGCTGGCCAGTGCGGCCTCGACGGCCTGCTGGTACGCCTGCTCCTCCTCACCGGGTTCGGCCGCACCGGCGCTGAAGGCGACACCGGGTGGGACGGCCGCCACCAGTGGAACGCCGGCAACCGCTGCCGAAAAGATCATGAACTGCCGGCGGGAGACTCCGCCGGTCGGCCGCAACTCCATGAAGTGGTCTGACGACACCGTTCCTCCCAGAACCAGCGTGACAGTGAGTGGGCCTGACGTCGTGTGGTCGCCGGGTCAGGGGCAGCCGGCGCGGCGATCGGCCATGTATATAGTCTCACCTCAATGAGTTCGTTGTCCGAACAATTCACGACACCTGCCAGTGGATGATTGACCGGATTGACCCGGGGATGCCGGATCGGTCACGCTCTCCGCATGGCCGACAGCGAGGACTCCGACCACAACCTGGCCGAGGTTGCGCTCGCCGCCGTGCAGCGTTCCCCCCGCGAGGCGATCGCGATCGGACGACAGGTGCCCGTCTCGGCACCGGCCGACGAACGGTCCACCGCTGACCGGGCCATCGGCCTGGCGCTGCGCGAACTCAACGACCTGCCCGGCGCGTTACGACACCTGCGTCGTGCCGTACAGGTGGCCCAACGGGGCGGTTCACCACGGGCGACCGCGCTGGCTCAGATGAGCCTCGGTTACGTGTTGGCCAACGCTGGTCGCAACACGGCGGCATTGCGTACGGTCAGCGCCGCGCTGGCCCAACTGACCGGAGCGGACGCCGGTCGGGCCCGGATGCAACGCGGCGTGGTGTGGCACTACCGGGGCCGCTACACCGAAGCGGTACGCGACTACGCGGCGGCGGTGGAGATCGCGCAACGCGAGGGTGACCTGCTGCTGGAGGCCCGGGCCCGGAACAACCGGGGACTGCTGAACGCGCACCGGGGCACGGCCCGGGGCACCGAGGACGACCTGGACCGGTCAGCCGCGATATTCACCAGACTCGGCCTGGACCTGGCCGCCGCCGACACCCGCTGGAACATGGGCATCGCCGTCGCGCAGCGTGGTGACGTCGCGGGGGCCCTGCGTACCTTCGACGAGGGGGACGAGGCGTACCGGCGGCTGGCGGTGCCCCGTCCGGCACTGCTGCTGGACCGGTTCGAACTGCTGCTCTCGGTGCCGCTGGTCGACGAGGCGGTCCACGTCGCCACCGTCGCGGTGGCGGAACTGCGACGCAAGGGTATGGCCTCGGATCTCGCCGAGGCGCTGCTGGCCCGGGCCCGGGCGGCGTTGCTGGCCAGTGACCTGGACACCGCTACCGCCACGGCCGCCCAGGCGGCCGGCCGATTCCGCCGCCAGGGGCGACACACCTGGGCGGCGTTCGCCCGGCACGTCGAGCTACGGGCCGAGTTCCGCCGGGGCACCCGTTCCGTGGCGCTGCTGCGGGCGATGACGCGCAACGCGGAGCTGCTCGACGCCACCGGTTGGCCAGGTCCGCCGCTGACCACCCGGATCGAGGCGGCCCGGCTGGCCGTTCAGCTGGGCCGCGGCCGCCAGGCACGATGCCTGCTCGACGTCGCCAGCCGAGCCCGTCACCGGGGTACTGCCAGCCGCCGCGCCCAGGGCTGGTACGCGTTGGCGCTGCTGCGTCGGCTGGGCCGCGACGATCGCGGGGCCGCTGTGGCGCTACGCCGGGGACTGGCCGTACTGGACGGTCACCGGGCCTCGCTGGGGGCCACCGAGTTACGGGCGAACAGCGGCATGTACGGGCAGGAGTTGGCCAGCGAGGGACTGGACATCGCGGTCGGCTCCGGTAAGCCCCGGCAGGTGCTGGCCTGGGCGGAGCGCTGGCGGGCCAACGCGCTGCGGATGCGGCCGGCCCTGCCGCCGCGCGACCCACGCCTCGCCGAATGCCTCGCCGAGCTACGGATGATCAGTGCGGCGCTGGAGGATGCCCTGTTGGCCGGCCGGCCGGTGCAGGCCCTGCGTCGGCGGCAGGCCGAACTGGAGCAACAGATCCGGGAGCTGACCCGGCGGGTGGACGGCACCGGTAGAGCCATCACCCCACCGCCGGGAGTCCAGGCGCTCTCGGCCCGGCTGGCCGGGGCCGTGCTGGTCGAACTGGTGGCCAACGGTCAGCGGCTGATGGCGGTGGTGGTCCGTGCCGGTCGCGCGAGCCTGCACGACCTCGGTTCGCTCGACGTCGCGGTGCACCAGAGCCGGCTGCACCGTTTCGGCCTGCGCCGGCTGGTGAGCATGGGTGACTCGGCCGGCGCACGCGACAGCGTGGCCCGATCGGCGGGCAGCCTGGACGACCAGCTGTTCGGGCCGCTGCGTCGGCACCTCGGGGACCGGCCGCTGGTGCTGGTCCCCATCGGACAACTGCACGCCGTACCCTGGTCGGGGTTGCCGACCTGCGCCGGTCGACCGACGACCGTGACACCATCGGCCGCCGCCTGGCTGCAAGCGGTCGAGCGTACCGCCCCGGACGGCCCACCCGCCCTGGTCGCCGGGCCACGCCTGCCGGCGGCCCACACCGAGGTGCACACGCTCGCCGGCATCCTGCCAACGTCCCAGGTGCTGTCCGGTTGTGACGCGACGGCGGTCAAGGTCACCGCCGCGTTGGACGGTGCCCGGCTGGCCCACGTGGCGGCGCACGGCACGTTCCGGGCGGACAATCCACTGTTCTCCGCGCTGGAACTGGCTGACGGCCCACTGACCGCCTACGAGCTGGAGCGGTTGCACCGACCGCCCGGTTGTGTGGTGCTGTCCGCCTGCGACTCCGGCCTGTCCGGGGTACGGCCGGGCGACGAACTACTGGGCTTCACCTCGGTGCTGCTCGGGATCGGTACCCGTACCCTGGTCGCCAGCGTCCTACCGGTGCCGGCGGATGTCACCACGACCCTCATGCTCGACCTGCACCGCAGGATGCAGGCGGGCGCGACACCCGCGTCGGCGCTGTCCGGCGCGCAGGAGGCGCTCGTGCGCGGCGGTGATGGCCGGGCGTACGCCACCGCTGCCGCCTTCGTCTGCCTCGGCGCTGGCTGACCCCCACCAATCCCCGGTCGAGGTCACCGGCGTGCCATGGTGGAACAAATTGTAATTCGATGACTTCGATGCACGATGTCGGTTTGCCGGCGTCGGCGGTGAACGTCCTCGACTCTGTTTGTTGGCGGCCTATGGTGGTCAATGTCGTATTCTGCGATCATGTTGAGCGTGTTGCTCTGTCACAAGACTTTCATATTGCTTTTCCGGGACTTCCGTCTGTTACGAAGGGGTGGTGTCGACCTTGCGGAGATCCGGTGCCTGTGTAAGCCTGTAGCCGGTCAATGGCCGGCTGCGAACCGGGTGGATGTTCTCATCGCAACACTACGGAAGGGCTGAAGAATGGCCGCAGGGTGCGCTGATGAATGAAGCGGAGAGGTCACTGCCGATTGGGGGTGATCTGACGTTCAATATTCTTGGTCCACTTGAGGTGCTGTCCGGAACGGCATCCGTACCGATTCCTGGTAATACCATTCGTCTAATGCTGTCCATGTTGGTCATTCGGCCCAACGAATGGGTTCCCGAGGAGCGTCTGGCCAACTTCGGCTGGGGCCCGAGAGGGGCCACCCGGGCTGCTCTGCACTGCGCGGTCTCCCGGCTACGTAGATGTCTGGCGAGATATTCCGACCGGAACTGGATCGAGCATTCGGACGCGGGCTACCGGATCAGTGTGCCGCCGGAACGGGTGGACACAGCGGTGTTCCGGCAGACCGTCGAGGACGCGGCGAAGGCGGGCGGCGGCGTCGTCCGTCTACAACGGTTGGGGACGGCACTGCGGGTCTGGCGCGGACGGCCCCTCACGCACACCTCGGACTGGGTCCGGTGCGATCCGGAGGTCCTCGCTCTCGAACGGGACCGGCTCCAGTGCGGCTACGACCTGGCCGACCTCGGGCTCTCCTGTGGCAGGGCACAGACGGCACTTCCGTTGATCGAGCGGCTGGCCGTCGAACTGCCCTACGACGAGCCGCTCCAGGCCCGGCGGCTGTTGTTGATGAATGCGGTCGGCAGGCGCGCGGAGGCGTTACGGCTGTACGACCGGATCCGTCGCCAGCTCGCCGACGAACTCGGCGTCGATCCGTCCGGGACGCTCCGGACGACACATCTCGCGCTGCTCGGTGACGGCAGCGACGAGATGGTGGGCGAGTCGGCGCGGGTGCTCCAGACGTACCGGCGGGAGCAGGTCCGCCGACGTCGTCAGCGCCGGAGCGTGGTGAAACATGCCCTTTCCCGGCCGCTGCCGAGATAGTCGTCCAGGCGTCGACCGGCAACAGACCGCGGTCACGCCCCGGAACACCGGTCCGGTACGGACCGGCCGACCCACCCGATCGCCCGGTCAAGCAAGTGGAGGTCGTAATGACGATGTTGCTCGTTGGCAATAGCCGTACCGACGAGATGGTGGGCGACCTGACGACACTGTCCGCGGACGCGCTGGTTGCCGGCGGGTGTGCCGCCCAGCGCATGATCTGGTTCGCTGGGGACGGCGACATCCTGGTACTGCCCGGCAAACCGGAGGACGCCTATCTGGAATATGTCACCACCCTGACCGGCACCCGGCCGGAAACCCTGACGATTCTGGTACCACCGCCGGGTCTTCTCGGCGGGGACATACTGACCCCGGACCGGTTGGGGGACCGGGGCTTCCAGGACGAACTGCGTACGGTGCTGGCCGCCCGGCCGGTCGACCGGGTCCTGGCCGTCTACAAGGACGCGGCCATCGCCGACCTGGCCACAGCCGTCGGCATCGAGAACGCGCTGCCCGGGCACCGGTTCAGTGCCCAGGCCGGCGACGCACTGATCAACAGTAAGGCGGCCTTCCGGGCGGTTGCCGCCGGTGCCGACGTACCGACCGCCCCGGGCGGCGTGGTCACCCGTCCGGAGCAGGCGGAGGACGCGATCAACGCGCTCCTGGGCCGGGGCCACGACGTCATGGTCAAACAGGAGTTCCACGGCGGCGGCTTCGGCAACGAGATCGTCACCCGCGTCGCCGGGGTACGTCCCGCCGGCGCGCAACACGTCGTCGTCCTACCGGACGGTCCGAGCGTCCACCGCTACGTGGCGCAGCGGTGGGCGTGGCTCACCGGCGGTCGGGACCACCGGCTGGTGGTGGAGCGCTACTTCGCCGAGTCCACCACGGTCTACGCCGAGTTCGTCATCGGTGACGACGGCATCGACCTCGTCGGTGTCGGGGAGATCCTGATGGAACCGGTGGCCGTCGGTGAGATCGTCCCGGCCCAGTCGATCGGCCCGGACGTGCGGGACCGGCTCGTTGCCGCCGGTCGTCGGTTGTGTGAGCCGATCCGGGTACTGGGGTACCGGGGCAACATCAGCACCGACGCCATCCTGACCCCGGACGGAGAGATCGTCTTCACCGAGACCAACGGTCGGATCACCGGCTCCACCCACCTGCACACGGTCGTCGGTGGTCGCCTCCTCGGCGACGGCTACCGGGACCGTCGGGTCATCATGGAACGCGGAGGCTGGGCGGTGCCGTCGTTCACCGGAGGGCTCGAACAGCTCACCGCCGCCGGCCTCGCCTACGACCCGGCCACCCGGACCGGCGTCATCCTCACCTCGGGCTACCTGCCGACCGACGGCAGCGTCGTGTACTGCGTGGTCGCCGAGGACCTGGCATCCGTACGCAACTACGAGCGCCGGCTCGCGGACCTGCTGACCGGTGCGTCGGCGTGACGGGGATCGTGGCGACCGGGACCGGACGGTCGGGCAGATGAGAGCGGTGTTGCTGCGCCGTACCGGCGGCCCGGAAGTGCTCCGGGTGGAGGACGTACCCGATCCGGTGCCCGGTGTCGGCGAGAGTCTGATCGACGTGTCGCTGGCCGGTGTCAACTACGAGGACCTGGAGTTCCGCAGCGGACGGCATCCGGTGCCGCTGCCCGCGCGGCTGGGCCTGGACGCGGTCGGTCGTCGCCGTGGCGACGGGCGTCGGGTGGCGGCCCTGCTGCGCGAGGGCGGCGGGTACGCGCAGGTCGCCGCGGCCGTCGACGCGTACACGGTGGAGGTTCCCGCCGAGGTGGATGACGGTCAGGCCGCCGCGCTGCTGGAACAGGGCAGCACCGCGTACGGGGCGCTGGTCCTGGCTGGTCGGCTCCAGCCCGGCGAGAGCGTGGCCGTGTCCGCGGCGGCGGGTGGGGTCGGCCACCTCGCGATCCAACTGGCCCGGCTCCAGGGTGCCGGTCGGGTCGTCGGTCTCGCCTCCACAGCCGACAAGCGGAGGTTTGTCGAACGGCTCGGTGCCGACGTGGCGCTGGACCCGGCCGCCCCGGATCTCGTTGACCAGCTGCGGGCCGCCTCCGGCGGTGGGGTCGACCTGTTCGTCGACTCGGTCGGTGCCGGGGTGCTGCGGTCGGCGCTGCTCGGACTGGCCCCGTTTGGTCGACTGGTCTGCATCGGCTGGCGGGGGCGTCCGGACGAGGTGACCACCGAGGAACTGGCCGAGCGGTCCGTCGGCTGTGCCGGTTTCTGGATGCGACATGTCGTCGACAACCGGGAACTGCTCTGCGCGATCGTCGATCGGCTCTTCGAACTCGCCGTCCGGGGCGACCTGGTCGCTCAGGTCGACCGGATCGTCGCGCTCGACGAGATCGGTGCCGCACACGCCGCGATGGCCGCTCGCGCCACGATCGGCAAGATCCTCATCGACGTGAACCGGGAGGTGACGACCCCGGCTCGCTGAGCATCACCGCCCGCCCATGGACCCGACCGCATACCCGAACGTGTCGTATCAGCGCCGTCCCGAAAGGGAGACCGCATGAAGTACACCCGGTACTGCCGATCCATGCTGTGCACCCCCGCGACCTCGGTCGAGTGGTACGTCAAGTCCCATCAGACCGGTGCCGACATCTGCCAGGTCGATCTGGAGGATTCCGTGCCGCCGGCGCAGAAGGAGGAGGCCCGGATCAAGGCCGAGACATTCTTCTCCGCGCCGTCCGCCTCGACCACCCGGTGCGCCGTACGGGTCAACGGGGTCACCGAGCCGGACGGGCTGCGCGATCTGCTGGCGCTGCGCAGCTATCCGGTGAAGCCGGCCATCGTGGTGGTCCCGAAGGTGGAGGCACCGCGTGACATCGAGATAGTCGAGCAGTTGTTGAGCCAGAGCTGCCCGGACGTCGCGCTGTTCGCCGTCATCGAGACCCCTCGGGGAGTGGAGAACGTCACCGAGATCGCGACCACGTCCCGACGGCTGCGTGCCCTGGTCTTCGGTGCGGCGGACTACTCGTTCTCGCTCGGATCCGGGATGTCCTGGGAGCCGCTGGTGTACGCGCGTGCCCGGATCGTGAACGCGGCCCGGTCCGCCGATATCGACGTGATCGACTCACCGACGTTCGAACTGGCGGACCTGTCCAGACTCGAGTACGAGGCGACCATGGCCCGGGAGTTGGGCTTCAGCGGCAAGGTCGCGCTCAACCCCCGCCAGGTGTCCGTGATCAACGAGATCTTCTCGCCCGGCTCCGAGCTGCTGGAGCGGGCCCGTCGGGTCGTCTCCGCCGCGCAGGAGAACGGCCAGGGGGTAACCGTCGTCGACGGGTCGATGGTCGGCCGGCCGTTCTTCGAGGCGTCCCGACGGCTGCTCGACGAGTTCGGCCCGTCACGCTGATCCGCCGTACCACGTCTGTGCGGTCGCCGACCGCACCACGTCTGCGCAGTCGCCCGCCGTCCGGGTGGACAGCGGCACGGTGAGCACCGCGAGATCCGGTGCCACCACCCGACCGCCGTGGTCGCCGCCCGGCGACCGGACCGCTGCGCATACACCGGCCCATTCCTCCCGTTTCGTCCATCGTCAACAGGGGAGCCCATGACCACCAACGCGGATGTAGAGCAGAGCATCGTCGGGCCACGCCGCTACCGCAACGGCGAAAAGATGATCCGTACGGCCGATCCGGTCTGGCAGGCAGCAGCCGACCACGGGCTGATCGGCATCCACGTCGACGCGGAGTCGAACAACCGGCTCGTCGTACGGGAGACCGGCCACGAGTTCGTCAACATGTGTTCCTGCGCCTATCTGGGGCTCAACTACCATCCCGCCGTCATCGAGGGAGCGATGGATGCGCTGCGGGAGGCCGGAACCACCTGGTTGGTGGTCTCCACCACCCGCATCCGGCACAACCTCCTGGCCCGACTGGAGGACGAACTCGGCGACCTGTTCGGCGCCCACGTCCTGCCCGGTGCCTCGTGCAGCGCGTTGACCGCTGGCATCCTGCCGCTGGTCGCCTCGGGGCACCTCGACGGTGGCGGTCCCCGGGTCATGGTCTTCGACCGCTTCTGCCACTTCTGCATGTCGTACGTCAAGCCCATCTGCGCGGACGAGACCACGGTCCTCACCTGCGACCACAACGATCTCAACTTCCTGGAGGACGTCTGCCGCAGGTACCCCCGGGTCGCCTACGTCGCTGACGGGGCCTACTCGATGGGGGGTGCAGCGGCGCTGGACGGCCTGTTGGAGTTGCAGGACCGCTACGGTTTGTTCCTCTACATCGACGACTCGCACTCGCTGTCGATCATGGGTGAGCGGGGCGAGGGGTTCGTCCGGTCACGGCTCACCATGAATCCGCTCACCGTGGTCGTCACCAGCCTGGGGAAGGGCTTCGGCACCGGCGGCGGGGTTGCCATGCTCGGGTCGGCCAGGATGCACAGCTTCCTGGCCCGGCACGCGGGACCCGTGGGATGGTCGCAGAACATGGCGGTGCCCCTGGTGGGTGCCTCGCTGGCCAGCGCTGCCATCCACCGCTCGGCGGAACTCGGCGAGTTGCAGCGCAGGCTGCGGAGCAACGTCGACTACTTCGACGAGCTGCTGCCGACATCCTTCGCGGGTAACGGACTGCCGGTCCGCCGGATCACCGTCGGCGACTCCGATCGGGCCGTCCAACTGTCGGCCGAACTCTACCGTCGCGGTTTCTACAGCTCCGCGGTCTTCTTCCCGATCGTGCCGAAGGGCGAGGCGGGGATCCGGATCATGATCCGCGCCGACATCGAGCGGGAGCAGCTCGCCGAGTTCGCCGGACATGTCGAAGAACTCACCGCTGTCCGCTGACGCCCGGGAGGAGAGCCGTGGAGGAGATGGAGCCCACCGGATACCGCCGGATCGGCGAACACCGGTACCGGGAACTGATCGGTTTCTACTACGAGGAGTTCGCCGTGGGGATGGTGGTCGAACACCGGCCCGGTCGGACCGTGACGGAGATGGACAACGTCCTGATGAGTGCGTTGAGCATGAACAACTCACCGCTGCACATCGACGCCGCGTTCTGCGAACACACCCCGTGGCAGCGGACCCTGGTCTCCAGCCTGGTCACCCTGAGCATCGTCGGTGGCATGGCGGTACGGAGCACGAGCGGCCGGGGCATCGCGAATCTCGGCTGGGACCGCATCCGGCTGACCACCCCGGTCTTCGCCGGCGACACGCTCTACGCCCAGAGCGAGGTCCTCGCCAAACGGCTCTCCAGGAGCCGGCCGGGCGAGGGCATCGTGACCTCCCGGACGACAGGGATCAAGTCGACCGGCGAGGTCGTGCTCACCTTCGACCGGAGCTTCCTCGTGCCGACCTCCGACAACGGCACCGACGACCGGACCGGGTACTGACGTACCGAGCCGGTCACCGTATGTCAGGGCCCATGTTCCGAGGAGTCGACGTGCCCTGTCCCGCCCCGACTTCCGAGCCATCCCGACCGTCCCGTCACCAGAGGAGACCAGCATGACCACAGGTCAGATCGTCGGATCGATGCCCCGGCCGGCGACTCCGGACGGCCGGCCTGGGCCGGCCGTACCGACAACCGGGGCCGACCGTCCGGTGGTCAACTCCTGGGACGAGTTCACCACCCTCCGGGAGGTCGTAGTCGGTGACGCCACCCACGCCCGGATCCCGGACCAGGCCGATCGATCGGCCTGGTTGAACTGCTACCCCAGGCTGACCGCCGCCGAGTTGAAGGCGGTCGAGGTCGGTCAGTTCCCGAAGCATGTGATCGACGAGACGAACGAGGACCTGGCCATCCTGATCGCGACGCTGCGCGGGCTGGGCGTCACGGTGCATCAACCGTCCGCCCCCGACCACAGCGTTGAGTTCCGGTCCCCGGACTGGCGCAGCGTCGGACTGGCCTCGTACTGCCCCCGGGACCTCACCCTGGTCATCGGGTCCACCATCATCGAGACCGCCAGCCCCATGCGGGCGCGCTACTTCGAACTGTTCGGGATGCGCCAGCTTTTCCAGGACTATCTGCTCCGGGGCGCACACTGGTTGGCCGCGCCCAGGCCGCAGTTGCGCGACGAACTGTTCGAGGTCGACCCGGACGGCCTGCCCGACCTCGGGGAGGCCGAACCGGTCTTCGACGCGGCCAACGTGCTCCGGCTCGGTCGAGACATCTTCTACCAGGTGTCCCGCAGCGGTAACGAACTCGGACTGCGTTGGCTGACGTCGACCCTGCGGCTGATCAGGGACGACCTGCGGGTGCACCCGCTGCGCGGGGTGTACGGCTACACCCACATCGACAGCACCATCGCCCTGCTGCGTCCCGGCCTGGTACTGCTCAACCCGGAGCGGATCAAGCCGGACGGGATCCCTGAGCCGTTGCGGGGGTGGGACGTGCTGTGGTGTCCGGCCCTCGAAGAACGACCGACGGCGCTGCCGTACACGCTGAGTGAATCCTGGATCAGCATGAACCTGCTCATGGTCGACCAGGACCATGCGATCGTCGACGCCGAACAGCCGGAGTTGATCGCCACGCTCGAGCGTCGGGGCATCACCGTACTGCCGCACCGGCTACGCCACGCGCGGGTCCTCGGGGGCGGTTTCCACTGCGTCACCCTGGACACGGTTCGGGACGGTGGGCCGGAGAACTACCTCGACTGACGAGGGTGGATGCCGATTCCGGCGGGGTGCGGTCAGCCGGACCCCGCCGGAATCGGGCCTCTTCGGCGGTGGTCTGGTGCGGGAGTGGGGTGCCGCACCGTGGGACCGGGTTGCGAGGTGGCCCGCCAGGTGGTCACCTTGTCTGGTGACTTCGGTTCCCGCTCCGGTTCGGGACATCTTCACGGTGTGCCTGATCGCGGTTACGGCTTTGTCGGTCGACGACCGGCTCTGTCGTCGCGGCGTCGCCACCGGCTGACCGGATCCCGGTCCGTCGGCTGCGGCGCCGTCTCCCGGCCGACGACCTTGCGAACCGAGGACCTTCGATGACCGTTCCACGTGCCAACCCGACGCCCGCCCGGCAGCCCGATCGACCCGCTACCACCGGGGATCCGGCTGAGAACGGCTCAGCCCCGTCGACAGAGCCAGCCGTGCCCGTCGGACGGAGGTGGCTGCGGATACTGCGCCGGACCGGAGCGGCCGTTGCCACCGCGCACACCGACCGGGTTCCGTTCTGAGCCGGTCCCGGTGATCCGAGCCTGATCCGCGTTTGGTCCGCGCCGAGGTCACGGCTGCGTCGCCAGCCCGGCAGGGATGCTGTTCCCAGCCCGTGCCCTGACCGGCACCCGGAGTCCTGGATGTCATGTGGGTGGTCGCGTGCCTCGTGAGGACAGCCGGTCAGTCGGGTCCGCGGCAGGAGCAGCCCAACGCCACCACCAGCGATGTCGGCGGCCCGGGTGCGGGCCAGGTCAGGCGAGGCCCTTCAGCATCAGGTGCCAGTAGAGCGCCGGCAGGCCGTACCGCTTGAGCAGCCACATGTCGCGCCGTTCCCGGGTGGTGTCGATGAACGGGAGGCTCGGTGTGGGACGCATCGTGTAGTCGAACTCGGCCAGCAGCATCTTGTTCCGGGCGGTGGTCAGTGGACAGGACGCGTACCCGTCGTAGCTGGCCGGCAGGGGAAGTCCCTGTACGGCGGCCAGCAGGTTCTCGACCACGACGGGTGCCTGTTTCCGGATGGCCGCGCCGGTCTTCGAATTGGGGGTGGAACCGGCGTCGCCGAGGGCGAACACGTCCGGGTAGCGGGTGTGCCGCATGGTGTGCTTGTCGACCTGGACGTACCCGGCGGGGTTCTCCGGGTCGGCCAGCGGGGTGGCCTTGAGCCAGTCCGGGGCGGACTGTGGCGGTACGACGTGCAGCAGGTCGTAGTCGAGTACGTCCTTGGTGCCCGCGGCGTGATCGACGATCACGGCCTGCCGGCCGGTCGCGTCCACCTGCACGAGTTCACTGCTCTTGCGTACCTCGATGCCGTACCGGGCGGCGACCCGTTCGAGTTCGTGGGCGAACTCCTGCACGCCGAACATCGCCGGGGTGGGCAGGACGAGCACGATCCTGATCCGGCCGAGTACGCCCTGCCGCCGCCAGTGGTCGGCGGCCAGATAGGCGATCTTCTGCGGTGCACCGGCGCACTTGATCGGCCCGGCGGGCATCGTGAACACCGCCGTACCGGAGCGGAGGCCCTGGATCAGTTGCCAGGTCTTCGGGGCGAGGTGGTAGGCGTAGTTGCTCGAGGCGTACGGGGTGTGCATGGCTTCGGCCAGGCCGGGAACCCGGTTCCAGTCCAGTTGGATGCCGGGGCAGACGACCAGTTGGTCGTAGCCGATGACGTGGCCACCGGCGGTGGTGACCGTGTGCCGGTCCGGGTCGATGGCCACGGCGGAGTCCCGGGTCCAGCCGACCCCCTTGGGAATGACCGAAGCCTGCGGCCGGGCGCTCTGCCTGATCGGGGCCCGCCCGCCCCCGACCAGCGTCCAGAGCGGCTGGTAGTAGTGGGTGTCCGACGGCTCTATCACGGTTATGTCCGCGGTGCCGGCGCGGCGGAGCCGGGCGGCGACCGTGATGCCGGCGCTGCCGCCGCCCACGATGACGATCCGGTGATGCGAAGCGTGGCGGGTCATGGTTGCCTCCGATGATCATGGTCGGGCCGGCGCTGCCGCCGCCACGCCGTCTGCGGGCGGTGACCGTTCGCCGGTCGTCATCCCGGTACGCACTGCCGGGTCGTACTCGTCATCGATGTAAACGACGTCTTGCCCGGATGCTCACCGGGCTGGCGAGTTCATGGAGCCCTGCCTTCCCAGATAGCGGGATCGGCCGCCACCGTCGGCGCCGCGCTTGCCGACGTGTTCGAATGTCCGTACATTATTGCCCGATTGACGATACGGCAAGACGAACAGGATGATCGATGAAGACAACGGCATCCACCTGCGGAGCGCGGCCGGTGGATCGCAGCAGTGCCCTGCCACTGTGGGCGCAGATCCACGTCGATCTGCGCCGTCGGCTCGACGCCGGCGAGTTCACCGACGTCTTCCCGGGGGAACACGCCCTGGTCACCGAGTACGCGGTGAGTCGTCACACGATCCGTGAGGCGTTGCGTCGACTGCGCGACGACGGGATCGTCGTGGCCGAACGCGGCCGACCGCCGAGGGTGGCGGGTGCTGTGGAGATCACCCAGCCGATCGGCGCCCTCTACAGCCTGTTCGCCTCGGTGGAGGCCGCCGGCCAGCATCAGCGCAGCGTGGTACGGATTCTCGACATCCGTGCCGACGGGGTCGTCGCCGCGCGGCTCGGGCTGGAGGAGTCCACCCCGCTGCTGCACCTGGAACGGCTACGCCTGGCCGACGAGGAACCACTGGCTGTGGACCGGGTCTGGCTGCCGGCGCAGTCGGCCGCGCCGTTGCTGCACGTCGACTTCACCCACACCGCGCTCTACGACGAACTCGCCGAACGCTGCTCGATCCGCCTCACCGGCGGCGAGGAGACGATCCGCGCGGTGCTGCCCACCCCTGCCGAGCAGCGACTGCTGGAAATCCCCGACGGGGTGGCCGCCTTCGCCATCGACCGTCTCGCGCACCACCACGGGCGGCCGACCGAGTGGCGGCACACCCTCGTCCGCGGTGACCGGTTCGCTGTCACCGCCGCCTTCTCCGGCCGTTCCGGCTACCGGTTGGACGTCACCGCGCCGCCGAGACCCCGCCGTCGCCCCTACAACCGGACAGGAACTCCCCGCCCATGACCATCGGCAGCCCGAACCCGGACAGCGCCGACCTCGACCCGGTGACCGCCCATCACCTGGTCGGCCGAGGTGCCCTCCTGGTCGACGTCCGTGAGCCCGACGAGTGGGCGGCCGGCCACGCGCCAGCAGCCATCCACGTCCCGCTGGGTGAGTTGGATCCGGCGGCGCTACCCGCCGGGCGTGACATCATCGCGGTGTGCCGGTCCGGACGACGTTCCGGGCGAGCCGTCGACGAGTTGCGTGCCGCCGGCCGGTCGGCCCGCAACCTTGCCGGTGGCATGCAGGCCTGGGCCGCTGCGGACCTGCCCGTGCGCGACGACCAGGGACGGCCCGGGATCGTGGCGTGACGATCTTCGCCGGCCTCGCTCTCGGCGTGGTGATCGGTGCGGTCCTCGGCGCGCTGGGCGGTGGCGGTGCGGTCCTCACCGTGCCGGCACTGGTCTACCTGCTCGGCCAGCCGGCCGGGGAGGCCACCACCAGCAGCCTCTTCATCGTCGGACTCACCTCCATCGTCGGGGTCCTGAGCCATGCCCGCTCCGGCAACGTACGCTGGCGCACCGGCCTCGCCTTCGGCGCTGCCGGCACGGCCGCCGCACTTCTCGGCAGCATCGTCAACCAGCACGTCGATCCGGACCTCCTACTGCTGGTCTTCGCCGCTTTCATGGCCCTCGCCGCGACCGGTATGCTGCTGAACTCCCGTGCCCGCAGCGACGGCGAATCCGTTCCGGAGGAATCTCCGGTCGTGGCCGGACCGGCCGGGCCGACGGCTGTGACCACCCGCGCCCCCACCCTGGCCACCGTCAAGGTCGTCCTGATCGGTACGGCGGTCGGCTTCCTCACCGGTCTGCTCGGTGTCGGTGGCGGGTTCATCATCGTTCCCGCCCTCGTCCTGGCCATCGGGCTGCCGATGCCGGCCGCTGTCGGGACCTCGTTGCTCATCATCGTGATCAATTCGGCGGCGTCGCTGGCCGCCCGCGTCGGTACGGCACACTTCGACTGGGCGCTCCTGGTTCCGTTCACCCTGGCGGCGATGGTCGGCACCCTGGCGGGAAAGCGCGTCGCCGACCGGCTGCCGGCCGCCGTGAGCACCCGGGCGTTCGCCGTGTTGATCCTTGCGGTCGCCGCCTACACCGTCGGGAACACCGTTCTTCATCCGCACTGATCCACCGGTACGGGTAGCTGACCGTGTCGTCGTTGGGACGGGCCGTGTCGCCTGTCCCGACGACGGGTGACGGCTGGTACGGCGAACCTGCCGATCGGTCCGGTGGCTGGTTGTCGTTCAGACCGCCGGCGTACCCCGGACGGCGAGGCCACGCAACCGACCGATGTTGTCGAACGACCCGAAACCGACCCGGCCGGCGGTGAAGGTGTGGTCCCTCGCCGTCATCAAGGGGTCCTTGGCCCCGTTGAGGTAGACAGCGATCTCGCCGGTCGCCGGCAGGTGCCTGATCCGTACGGAGTGCCAGTCCGCGTCCACGATGGCCGGTGGCGCACCCCGGGAGCGGCCGTTCCACTGGTAGTCGATCCGTTCCCGGTCGGCGTTGTCGACCTTGAAGATCCCGTTGTGCGGCAGGATCGTGTTGTCCGTGGAGAGGTGCACGTAGTAGAACTGCGTGTCGGACTGGTAGCCGAAGATGATGACCACGTCGCGGTCGGTCACCTGGACCGGAGTGTCGATCCGTACCTCGGCCCTGATCTCGACCGCCCCGAGCCTGGGGCCGGCGGTGAGCACCGCGTACTCGAACGGTCGGCGTGGGCCGGGCCGGGGCTGGCCGGCCTCCGTCAGGACGACCTCCTTGCCGGTGAAGCGCCACTTCGCCGGGGTGACCGGGGCCCAGTTGGCGGGACGCAACGCGCCCGGGACCCGGGTGTGGCCCACGGTCCCTGTGGCGAACTCCTTCGTGCCGGTCACCTTCCAGATCCTGCCGTTCGCCTTGGCGAGGACATAGACCTCTCCCTGCGCGTCGGTGCCGAACCGCAGGTCGACCCGGTTCCGGTCGCCCGGTGCGCCAACACCGGAGAGATCCTGCATCCGTACCGGATTGCCAGCAGCGTCGAACAGCGACAGTCGGTGCACCGGTGCCGGTTCCTCCCCACGGCGCATCTGCCCGACCTCGGTGTAGAACACCCGGCCGTCGACGAGGTCACCGAAGAGGTACTTGCCGCGCAGCGCCGGTAGGTTCCGGCCACGGTAGACGAACCCGCCGGCCACCGCGACGCCAACGTCCGAGGTGCAGTTCCATCCAGGGGCGGGGTCATGGTCGTAGGCGGCGACCGGGTAGGTGTAGCCGTACCGCTCATCGTCGGGCGGCAACGGTCGCAGCTTGTCACAGGGGTTGGCCGTGGTCCGGTCGAAGACGAAGTTGCCCTCGCGCTCGCTCCAGCCGAAGTTGTCGCCGGCCCGTACCTCGTAGATCGCCTCGATGGCGTGCTCGCCGATGTGGCCCAGGTACATCCTGCCGGTCAGTCGGTCCCAGCTGAACCGGTGGGGGTCCCGCAGGCCCAGTGCGTAGATCTCGTGGAGCGCGTTGGTGCCGCCGACGAACGGGTTCGTCGGCGGGATGCCGTACCTGCCGTTGGTGGAACCACTGCCGGTCGGGTCGATCCGCAGCAGCTTGCCGTGCGGTACGGTCAGGTTCTGCGGATCGGTGTTGCGGAACCCCTGGCCCCCGTCGCCGACGGCGATGTAGAGCAGCCCGTAGTCGGCATGGCGTTTCCTGGCCGTCGGGTTGAAGCCGATCTCCTGAATGCCGTGGATCTGGCCACCGAAACCGATGCGCAGCACCTCGCGGTTGGTGCCGGTGAAGGTGTCGGCGGCCGGGTCGGTCGCCGTCCACTCGGTGATCACACCGTGGTACACGGTGTTGGTCTGTGACCAGTCCGGCACCTCGGGGGCCAGTGACGCCCGTTCGGTGTGCACCGTGTAGAACTTGCCGTTGTTGGCGAAGTCGGGGTGGAAGGCCACGTAACCGAAGCCCTGGCCGAGACCACGGCCGGAGAAGAACTGCGGCGCGAACTGTGCGGCCACGTCGAGGTAGACGTACGGTACGCCGTCCTTCACGAGGTAGAGGTTGCCGTTGAGGTCGGGTACGGCCTGACGGTGGGAGCCGTCGGGGACCTCCATCAGGGTGTTGATCCGGGCCTGGCGCACCAGCCGGCCGTCGACCGGTGCCGGTGTCGGCTCGGACTTCGGGAAGGACGTGTGTTCGGAGAGCACGAGCCCGAGGCGGCTCTGGCCCGGCACTTCGGGAATCGGGTCCCGGACCGGGTCGGCGATCTGATCGGGCGTGGTGGCCGGCGCGGACCCGGCGGCCCGGGTGGGGCCGATGGCCGTCAGCGGTAGGGCCAGTGCGGTCGCCATGACGATGGCAGTCATCACGGATCTGCGGACGCTACGGGTCAGGATGCACACTAGGCGACTCCGATCTCGGCAACGGTTGTGGAAATCCGCCGGGCGGGGTGATCTCGCAGGGCAGTGCGATGCCTGCGCAGGACCATTGGAACCGATGTCCCGGTAAGCACGGCATCACAGTCGGCAATCAACCAGTTCCGTACTGCTCCTGATTCGCCCTTTTGGTCGGTCGTTGTCGGTCCGGTGGGCTTGTCTGTGGCGCCTTGCCAGATATTGCCGGCTGTCGTCGGATGGATGGCGACCAGTTGACGAGTAAATCATTGCATGAGAATGTCTCGATGTTTGGCGGGCATCGAAGTGACGCCGGGAAACCACTCTTCACGAATCGGCCAACGGTCCTGGTGACCGCGCCCATCCTCCGTAACCCCCAAGGAGACCCAGATGAGACGCAGAGCGATGCCGGCCGGGGTAGCCCTGGCCGTGATCGGCGCGATGGTGGTGCCCGCCCAATCGGCCACGGCCGTTCCGACAGCCCGATCGGGACCGGTCGGACCTGCGGTCGCCGTCGCCGACGCGCCGCCGGACATCGACGTGGCGAACGTCCAGGCGCACCTGACACAGTTCAACACCATCGCATCGCAGAACGGTGGCCACCGACGGGCCGGTAGCAGCGGCTACACCGCCTCGGTGGCATACGTCAAGGGCAAGCTGCAGCAGGCCGGCTACACGGTGACCGAGCAGGACTACCGACTGCACCTACCGTTCCAACAACCTCATCGCCGAGTGGCCCGGCGGCCCGGCCGACCAGGTCGTCATGTTCGGTGCGCACCTGGACGGCGTTTCGGCCGGCCCCGGCATCAACGACAACGGCTCCGGGTCGGCCACCCTCCTGGAGAACGCGCTGGTGTTGGCGCAGCGGAATCCGACGATGACCAAACGGGTCCGGTTCGCCTGGTGGACCGATGAGGAACAGGGACTGAACGGATCGGACTTCTACGTCCGCTCGCTCAGCGCGACCCAGAAGAGCTACATCAAGGGCTACTACAACTTCGACATGGTCGCCTCCACCAACGGGGGATACTTCATCAACCGCATCACCTCGACCACCGCGGCACCGCTGAAGGCGTACTGGGACTCGCTCAACCTGCAACCCGAGGAGAACGTCGAGGGGCAGGGGCGTTCGGACGACTACTCGTTCCAGCAGGCCGGCATCCCCACCTCGGGGTACGCCATGGGTGCGGGGGCCCGTAAGACCACGGCCCAGGCCACCAAGTGGGGCGGCACCGCCAACTCCTCCTACGACCCCTGCTACCACCGCGCCTGCGACACCACCAGCAACATCAACGCCACCGGGCTGAACCGCAGCGCGGACGGGGTCGCGTACGCCATCTGGAACCTCGCCGTCGCCGCCACACCGGTACCGGACGACTTCTCGATGGCGGTGAGCCCCGCATCCGGCAGCGTCCAGCAGGGCCAGTCGACGACCACCACGGTGTCGACGGCGATCACCAACGGCTCGGCCCAGTCGGTGGCCCTTTCGGCGACCGGTGCGCCGAGCGGCGTGACCGTGACGTTCACCCCGGCGTCGGTGCAGTCCGGCCAGTCCTCGACGGCGACGCTCTCGGTCGGCTCGACCGCGACACCCGGGACGTATCAGATCACGATCGTCGGAACGGGAGTCGTCACCCGTACCACCACCTACACGCTCACGGTCACCGGCACCGGCGGCTGCAACGGTGGGCAGTTGATCGTCAACGGCGGCTTCGAGAACGGGACCTCGCCGTGGACCGGCACCACCGGCGCCATCGGTAGCCCCGCTGGTCAGACCCCACATTCCGGTACGCGGTTCGCCTGGCTGTCCGGCAACGGTAGCTCCTCCACCGAGACGCTGAACCAGACGGTCACCATCCCGGCCGGGTGCACCAGCGTGACGTTGCGCTACTGGTTGCACATCGACACGGCGGAGACCACCCAGGTCACGCAGTACGACAAGTTCACCGTCAAGGTGAACAACACCGTGCTGACCACGCTGTCGAACCTGAACGCCGCAGCGGGTTACGTCGAGCGTAGCCTCAACCTCGGCTCCTACGCCGGTCAGCAGATCACGCTGACCTTCACCGGCACCGAGGACTACAGCCTGCAGACCAGTTTCGTGCTGGACGACGTGACGATTCAGGCTGGCTGACTTCCTGGGGAGGGAGACAGGGGTGAGGGCGGTCCGGACCGGACCGCCCTCACCTGTTCTGCTCCAGCACGGCTCCTGGCGGTGGTCAGGAGATGTCGAGTGCGGTGTCGTCGACGACGAACGAGGTCTGTAGCGAGATGTCTTCGACGGCGGTGAACCTGAGGGTGATGGTCTGGCCGG
>NZ_JBHTMP010000061.1:0-39989 GCF_042679305.1 Micromonospora sonneratiae
GCTACCGACCCACCGCCCACGCAATCATGACCGACATCTTCCGCGCCACCCGAAACACCCCACCCGAACCAATACAGAAACTGGCCGAAGACATGGGGGTAAGAATCTGATTCTGGCTGTCCACATGGCCTGTGTTAGGGGCTGGCGGCAACCAGCCCCTAACACATCACAGCGGCGACGTTCTGCCCCCGGAGATCACCGCACCAACACGTCATGGGCCGATCCCGCCGAAGCGCTCACCAGCTCCGCTCACCCGTCGGCCGCGATCGCCGCGATAGCGGCATGCGGACGATGGGTGCCATCGCTGGGCCGCCGCAGATGCTCGACTGCCGTGAAGCCGGCTCGCGCCAACCGCTCCGAAAACTCGTCGACGGGCCAGCGGTAGGCTGTCGCAACCTTGTGGTCAAAGGGGCCGACCTCATCAGCGTCGAAGAAACCGACCACCAGCGTTCCAGCCGGGGCCATCACTCGCCGAAACTCACCGAGCACGCCCCCGAGATCCTGTGGCGGCAGATGGATCAACGAGTACCAGGCCAGGATGCCGGCGACCGAGTGGTCCGCGATGTCGAGCTTTTCCATCGACCCGAGCTGGTACTTGCCGTTCGGATGGGCCGCCTTCGCATGGGCGATGAACTCGGGAACCATGTCGATCCCCTGCGCGTCGACGCCCAGCGAGCGAAGGTAGTCGGTGATATGGCCAGGTCCACAGCCCAGATCGAGCACCGTGCCAGGCCGGCTCGACAGGTGTCGCCCGATAAAGGCGAGGTCATCGACGTGCACCTGCTGGCGCGTACCGAACAGTTCGATGTAAAGGTCCGCTACGGACGCATATGCCCGCTCCACCTGCTTTAAGTTCACCGCGTGACTATACGAGCCTCGAACTCCCCTCCCCGCCGGAGATAGAGGGTCATCATCACTACTGCCCCGCCGCCCCGGGGACACTCGGCAGAGTCGTCAGTGGAACTACACTCGAAAGATCATCGAGGGAGGCGGATATGGACACCTGCTCGAAGTGTGGCCGGTCAAAGGACTACCCGGGCGAATGCATGTACTGCTGGGGCCGGGAGGCGGGAGATGACATCAACGCAGGGAAGACCATTCGACTGCCGAACTCTGATTCGAGGCGTGACGTAGAAACCGGGCAGACCTACCACCCAAAGGACTCCGGTTGCCTCGTGCTCGCCGTACTCGCACTGTCGCTGTCCGGGCTCATCCCTGGCGTGCTGCTGATGTGGCATCTGGCGATCTGACCCCAGGGTTGCTTCCACGGAAGTGGTGTGCGGTTTGCCCGTGACGGGCGTGTTGCAGGCCAGGGCCACGGCCCCGAAAACGGGCGGCACTGTTCCAACCGCCAGCCAACCTCGACGAGTGGCGGTCACGGAAGGCCGCCGGCCAGGTTCGTCCTCGGATCAGTGTCGGTAGCAAGCCAAGTCCGCCACGAGCCTGCCCCGGGGATGACAGAAGCGCCAGGTCAGGGATGCTGACCTGGCGCTTCTCGTACCGAGCCGCCTGACGGAATCGAACCGTCGACCTACGCATTACGAGTGCGTCGCTCTACCGACTGAGCTAAGGCGGCAACGATGGCCAAGTGTACGGCACGCGCTGCCGTGCCGCGCCACGGGTTTGCCGAACGACAACCACCCGGCGTCGCAGCGTACGCATTCGATCACGATTTGACACGGATACGCTCGGGATATCGCCCAGAAAGGCTGACACCGGACAGCGTTTCCCCCACCGGTCGGGCTAGGCTCCCATGCCGTGACCGACGACCAGGCACCTTCGGCATCACCGCTGGCTACGCCCGCCCCACCCCGGCCAAGAAGCTGCGATCCGCAGGAACTCGGTTTCACGCCGCGCCGTCCGGTGCCGTGGTTGGCACCATTCTTGCTGATCAGCACCGGACTCCGGGCCCTGTTGGCGATGCTGTTCGGGGCGTACCTGGACAAGCGGGAGTTGCAGAACTCGCTGCCCAGCAACGGCTATCAGGAGTTGGGCGACGAGGACGGGCTGTGGCTGGACTACGTCGCCGACCTGGGCGACGGCTTCGACGCCACCTACTCGGTGGCCTACCTGCTGGCCCAGCGGGAGATCGACGTCGAGGGGCACCGGCTGCCCCGTGGAGACGTCCTGCTGATGGGCGGCGACCAGGTCTATCCGACGGCCAGCGGCGACGCGTACGAGGACCGCTGCAAGGGTCCGTACCAGGCGGCGCTGCCACAGGTGGCGGCCGGCGAGTCGCCACCCAACCTCTACGCGGTGCCCGGGAACCACGACTGGTACGACGGGCTTACCGCCTTCCTCCGGTTGTTCGCCCGGTCCCGGGACAACGACCTCGGCGGTTGGTGCACCCCGCAGGTCCGGTCCTACTTCAGCATCGAACTGCCCGCCGACTGGTGGCTGTTCGGGCTGGACGAGCAGACCGGGGCGTACCTGGACGATCCACAGCTACGGTACTTCGAGCAGGCCGCCACCCGCCTCGGCCCACAGTCCCGGGTGATCGTGCTGGTGCCGGCACCGTCGTGGGTCAAGGCCGTCGACAAGCCCGGGGCGTACGACGCGCTCGACTACTTCATCCGTAAGGTGGTCGCCCCGACCGGGGCCCAGGTCCGGCTGCTCGTCTCCGGCGACCTGCACCACTATGCCCGGTACACCGGCCCGGACCGGCAACTGATCACCTGCGGTGGCGGGGGCGCGTACCTCTACCCCACGCACAAGTTGCCCCAGCAGATCGAGGTACCGCCCCGGGACAGCCTGACCCGTCGACCGAGCCCAACCGAGTCGTACGAGCTTGCCGCCCGCTACCCGGACAGGGCCCGCTCCCGTCGGTACGGCTGGGGCGTCTTCGGCCGGCTCCCGCTGCGCAACCCGGGCTTCCTCGCCCTGCTCGGCCTGCTGCACACGCTGCTGATGCTGGCCATGGCCGGTGTGGTGGAGCACCGGATCGGCACCAGCGACCGGGGGCTGTTCAGCGTGCCGATGGTCGGCATGCTGGCGATCATGCTGGTCGGTGCCGGTCTCTTCGCCAAGCCGCCGAGCGCGGGCGGGAAGCGGCTCGTCCGGCACTGGATACTGGGGCTCAGCCATGGGGTCGCGCACGTGGCGTTCGCCGTACTCGGCACCTGGCTGTGGCTCATGTTGCCGTTCTACGAATGGTCCGGGCCGTTGCCGGTGCTGATGGCCGGGGTGCTCTACGGGCCGATGGCCGGACTGGCCGCCGGCCAGGTGACCGCCGCCTACCTGCTGATCGCCGCGTCGTTCGGGGTGAACCTCAACGAACTCTTCGCCGGTCAGGGCATCGAGGACGCGAAGAGCTTCCTACGGCTGCACATCGCACCCGACGGCGTGCTGACCATCTACCCGATCGCCATCGACCGGATCTCGCGGGCCTGGCAGGCCGATCCGCAGGGGGCACCGGACACCTCGTGGCTGTCCCCGAAGGGTCCGTTGCCGGCCCGGCTGGCCGAACCGCCACTGACCATCCGATGACGGTCGGGCCGTAGGTCGAACCGTGTGCGGTCCGGGCCGGAGGCTAGCCGGTGTAGTGCTCGTCGTGGGCCTTTCGCGGCTCGCAGACCGAGGCCCGGCTGCACACGCACCGGGATCCGTCTGCGTCCAAGCGGACCACGACCGCGTCCCGGGGCACGCTGTGGCCGACCACCCGACCGTCGCCCTCGGGTGTGGTGACGCGGGCGCCGATCGCCGGGGCCGTGTCCTGGAAGCGTTGGTACAGCGGATGTTCGTACTTCAGACAACACATCAGCCGGCCGCACGCTCCGGAGATCCGTAACGGATTCAGCGGCAGGTCCTGGTCCTTGGCCATCCGGATGGTGACCGGCTCGAAGTCGGTGAGGAAGGTGGCGCAGCACAGGTCCCGCCCACAGGAGCCGATCCCGCCCTGCACCCGGGCCGAGTCACGCGCCGAGAGCTGCCGCAGTTCGACCCGACCGTGCAGGGTCGCCCCGAGGTCACGTACCAGGGACCGGAAGTCGACCCGGTGCGGCGCGGTGAAGTAGACGACCGTCCGTCCGTTGCCCGCCGACTCCAGCACGTGGTCGACGGCGATCACCTTCATCGGCAGGTCGTGCTCCCGGATCAGGCGTTTGGCGGCCACCTTCGCCTCGGCCTTGCGCTTGCGCAGCAACTCGTCCCGGCGTAGGTCCTGGTCGGTGGCCATACCCGCCAGACGAGGGAATCCGCTGGTGTCCTCACTCACCCATTGCGCTGCCCAGACGCATTCGGCCACCTCGGCACCGTCGTCGGTGGGCACCAGCACCCGGTCGCCGACCGTCGGCCGGAACTCGCCGGGATCAAGGTAGTAGAGGCGCCCGTACCGGTTGAAGCTGACCGCGCAGAGCATGCCCATACGGATCACTCTACGACGAATTCCCCTGGACCGGTCGCAGTGATCAGCCGCGATTGCTCATGATCAGTCAGCGACCCGGATGGTCGAGTCGAGCCGAACGACGCCGTCGGGCCCCGGGTGGTAGGGCACCCTGGCCAGCCGGGGCTCCCACCGCCGCAGCAACTCTGCCGCATGGTCGTACGCTTCGGCCACCGTGGACAGCACCCGTACGCCGATCTCGGCCGCGGCCTGCGCTGCGGCCGTACCACCACGATCGGCGCTACCGTCCGGGTCGAGGTCGGAGTGTCGGGACAGTCCGGTCACCAGGGCCACCGCCTCTGCCGAGGCCAGCACCTCGGCAAGCGTGCCGGCCAGCGCGGCCCGAGCGCCGGCCGCCCAGTCGACGAGGGCGTCGGCGAAGTCGGCCGTGTCGGTCAGCCGCCCGGTGATGCCGTCCGGCCCGTCGGCGAGGTGTGCTGCCAACGCTGCCCGCTGGACGTCGTACGCATCCGCTCCCGCCCCCTGCCAACTGCTGCTGCCGGTGAGGGTGGCTCGGGTGTGGTCGTACCCGCTGGTCAGGCCGCGCACCTGGGCGCCGGCACCGGCCAACGCCGCCGGCTGGAGGGCGGTGATCGCCTTGGCTGCCGCCCCGGGCAGCGTCCGGAGTCGACGCAGCAGCGGCCAGATCGGGTGACCGTCCGGCGCACCAAGGTCGGTGAGCGTGTCATCGACCCGGGCGAGCAGGTCGGTGGCCGGTTCGGACAGTCGGTCGAGCAGGTCCATCACGCCTCCCCGGGGAGACGCCGTGCGGAGCCCTGGTCGACGTCGGCGTATCCGGCTGCGGCGACCCGTACCGCCGCAGCGACGTCGGCCAGTTGGTGGGCCAGGTCGGTGGCCTCCCGGGACCGGTCGAGGGTGGCGGCGACCCACTGTGCGTACAGGGCCCGGCCGAGTTCACCCGGACGGCCCGGCTCGTCTGCGCCGAGCGCGGTCTGGCCCAGGTCGACGGTCGATACCGCCCGGGCGACGCTGGTCATCGTGGCGGCTGCCTCGTCGAGCCGACTGGCAAGTTCGCGCAGACTGTCCATTCAGGCCCCCGTCAGGGTCCGATACTCGCCGAACGTCTCGGTGTGCAGTTTTTCCCGTGCCCACCGGGCGGCGTCGGCCGCCGCAGTGACCGCAGCCCGCACCGAGCGGGCCACCTCCGTGGTCGTACGGGTGTGCAGGGTGGCCAGGAAGCGTACGTCGGTGATGGTCCCGGCGGCGGTGACCGCCACTTCCACCAGTCCGTCCGGAGATCGGACGGTCACCTCGACGCCCTGCACCGCCCGGTCGAACTCGGACCGCAGCGACTCGATGCGGCGGTAGCGCTCGACCGCCTCCTCGATCCAGGCTTCGTCGATCTCCCGCGCCGCCATCGGCAGGCTCCTCCCGCAGGCCGCTCACCGAACGTGTCGTCGCCATCGCGACACGGCACCGAACCGTACCGGCCGATCATTCGGAAGGGAACCCTTGAGATCGATCCCTGACACTTTGCCCGTCGGAAGGAGCGCTGGTCAGTCCGCCAGAGGTCGGTCAGCCCCGCCAGAGGTCGGTCAGCCCCGCCAGAGGCTGAGCATCATCGCCTCCACGGCGATGCGGGGCTTGACGTTCGCCTCGATGGCCGTACGGCAGGTCAGCACCGCCTCCAACCGGCGCAGGGTGGCCTCGGGGGTCCACTTCTCGGCCGCCGCACGGGCCAACTGGACGGTGTCGGTGTGCACCGGCGCGACCGGAGCCCGCAGCGCCGCGGTCAGCACGTCCCGATAGAAGCCGGCCAGGTCGACCAGGGCCCGGTCCAGCGCGTCGCGCTGGGCGCGGGTCGCCCGGGACTTCTGCCGGCGTTCGAGTTCCTTGATCTGCCCGGCCGCGCCCCGGCTCGCGCCGGCGGCTCCCTTGCCGGTGCCACCAGCACCCAGCGCCGTCTGTAGGGCGGCCTTCTCGGCGGCGTCGGCCTCGGCCACCGACGCCGCAGCCTCGGCCTCGGCCGCCTCGATCAACGCCGAGGCCGCGTCGAAGCACGCGCCGACGCCGGTCAGCCGACGGGGTACGGCGAGTACGGCCTCCCGCCGCTTACGGGCCTCCGGATCGCTGGCCAGCAGCCGGGCCCGGTCGACGTGTCCCTGGGCGGCGGCTGCCGCCCAGTCGGCCAACTCCGGTGCGATCCCGTCCCGGTTGGTCAGTGCCTCCGCCACCGCAGCGGCAGACGGCTGCCCCAACGGCACCAACCGGCACCGGGAACGGATGGTCACCGAGATGTCGTCGGGGTGGGTCGACGGCGTACAGAGCAGGAAGACCGTACGGGGTGGGGGCTCCTCGATCGCCTTGAGCAGGGCGTTGCCGGCGGCCTCGGTGAGCCGGTCGGCGTCGGAGATGACCAGCACCTGCCACCGGCCGCCGGCCGGGGTGCTGGCCGCCCGCAGCACCAGGGCCCGCATCTCGCTGACCCCGATGGAGAGCCCTTCGGGGACCACGAACCGTACGTCGGCGTGGGTGCCGGACCGGGTGGTACGGCAGCCGGCGCAGTCGCCGCAGCCGGTGCCGTCCGCGCACTGTAGTGCCGCCGCGAAGGCGCGGGCGGCGGCCGACCGGCCCGATCCGGGTGGACCGGTGAAGATCCATGCGTGCGTCATCGCACTGCCGGCGGCGGCGAGCGTCGGTACGCTGTCGCCGCCCGGCTGGCCTACGTCGCCGGGCTGTGCCGCACCGCCGCCCTGCGCTGCCGCGCTGGCCCGGATCACCGCACCGGCCGCCTCGGCGGCGCGACGAAGCGTCTCGACCGCCTCGGGCTGGCCGACCAGGTCGGCGAAGACATCGGGCATCAGGACCGCCGTTCCAGCTCGCTGTCGACGATCTTGCCCAACTCGTCGTCGGACAGCCTCGGCTGCCCTGGCAGGTCAGGCTGCTGTTTTCCCAGGCCCGACCGCCCCTCGGCGGTCGGGTCGACCAGCATCTCGTCCAGTCGGCCGGCGACGGCGGTGGCGATCTCGTCCGCCGGGCGGGACGCGTCGAGCACCAGGTAGCGCTTGGGGTCGGCGGCGGCCAGGTCGAGGAACGCGTAGCGGACCCGCTCGTGGAATTCCAGCGACTCACCCTCCAGTCGGTCGGTGCCGGCTCCCCGGTCGACCACCCGCCTCAGCCCGACGTTCGGGTCCACGTCGAGGAGTACCACCAGATCGGGCTTGAGTCCGCCGGTGGCCCAGGACGACAGCCAGGAGACCTCGTCGACCGGCAGCGTACGACCGGCTCCCTGGTAGGCGAGGGAGGAGTCCACGTACCGGTCGCTGATCACCACCGCCCCCCGGGTGAGCGCGGGGCGTACCACGGTGGCGACGTGGTGCGCCCGATCAGCCGCGTAGAGCAGCGCCTCGGCCCGGGGGGAGAGTGCGTTCGGGCCGGTGGCACCGCCCAGCACCAGTCCCCGGATGCGTTCGCCCACGTCGGTGGCGCCCGGCTCGCGGGTCACCACCACCTCCCGACCCCGGTTGCCGAGTGCGTCGGCCAGTCGGGCCACCTGGGTCGACTTGCCGCCGCCCTCGCCACCTTCGAAGACCACGAACAGTCCGTTCGAGGTGAACGGCTCGGCCGGGGAGAGCGGGCGACCGCGGACCGACCCCCAGAGGTCCAGCAGTACCGGAACGCCTCGTTTGTCGTCCATCTGGCGGAATGCGCTGATGCCAGCGAAGATCCCAGCGACGCCGGCAGCGAGTAGCAGCATCCGGGTGGAGGAGATCGAGATACCCAGGTTCGCGATGTTCAGCTCCCGGGATCCGCCGACGCCCACGAGCACGCTGCTGGCCGAGATGGCCAGCATCAGCACCAACCGGGTGCCGGTCTGCACCACCGCGAAGACCCGTCCGCGTACGTCGTCGGCGATCTCCCCGCCGAGCAGCGTGGTGCCGGCGAGGAAGGCCATTCCGGCCCCGGCCCCCACCAGGACCGCGCCGAGAATCGCCATCGACAGGTGCAGCGCGACGGCGAGGATGAGCACCGAGGCGCTGGCCAGCACGATGCTCATGCCGAACCAGCGACGCCGGGACATCTCCCGGACGATCATCGGCCCGAGCCCGATCCCCAGCGCCAGCCCGACGAAGATCGCGCCGAAGAGCAGGTAGAAGGCCGCGTCACCGGCACCGAGCGAGGAGGCGAAGAACCGGGCCGTACCGATCACGATGCCGCCACCGGCGAAGGCACCGAGGATGCCGAGCACCAGGCCGCGTACCAGTGGGGTCTTCCCGATGAACTTCCAGCCTTCGACGAACTGGCGCAGCATGCCCTGTTCCGGGCGGTCCCGGCGGCCGTCCCGGCCGCTGATCTCCTTGATTCCGAAGAACACCACCAGCGCGGTGGCCAGTCGGGAGAAGGCGTTGACCCAGAGCGCGATCTGGGCAGGCTCGGCCCACCCCATCGTCGGATTGTGGGAAATTCCTCGCAAAGCGGCTTCCAGGCCCGCTGCGGCCAGCGCGGCCAGAATCGGGGTGATGCCGTACGTGGTGATCAACGTGAGCTGGTTGGCCATCTCCAGCCGGGTACGCGGGATCAGGTTGGGGACCGCCGCTTCCTTGGCCGGAATCCAGATCAGCGTGACCGTCTCGATCAGGAAGGTGGCGATCGCCGCCCAGCCCACGACGACACCACCCTTGGCCCCGAGCAGGGCAACCATCGGAATGGAGGCGAACAGGACGAACCGCAACAGATCACAGATGACCATGGTGAAGCGCCGGTCGAACCGGTCGGCCAACACCCCGGCGACCGGGCCGAGCACCAGCGCGGGCAGCAGCCGTACGGCGATCACGCCACCGAACGCGGCACCCTTCGCGGTGTCCCCGCTGACCTGGGTGGCGGCAAAAATCGAGGTGGCCAGGAGGCCGAGCCAGTCACCGAAGGACGCCGCCCCCAGCACGATCCACAGCCGGCGGAACGGACGGATCCGCATGACGGAGCGCAGCGCCTGGTAGCCGGTCAGGTCAAGCTGGGCGGACGGTGTCGCCGTCGGGGCATCACCCGGTGTGTCGCCGTTGACCGCACCGCTCTGATTCGCGTCGATGGCCGTACCTCCACGTGCCGGCCCATCGCTGGGCTCCCCCGACCTCACACTCTAATCGCGGCGAGGGTCCGGCCCCCGGCGACATTCCTCCGAGCAGCAGCGTAGAAGGCGATCGTCCACGGAACCGCCCGCCGCGCAGGGCCGCCGCACCCCACGTCGGCGGTTGTCGGACGACGGCTCGGACCCCACTCTGGCGCCAGGTCGACGGTCATCTGGGGGCCGGCTCGGACCCCACCTCGGGCCGGGTCGGACGGCCCTCGGGGAACACCTGGCGAGACGCGAGGGTATTTCGCATTTCCCGATGACCGATTAGCGTACTTACGTGCCTACCGAACGCGACACGTTGCGCCAGCGCCTCGACCGCGCCACCGCACACCTCGACCCGCCCTTCGCGGTCGTCGACCTCGCCGCCTTCACGGCGAACTCAACCGCCCTGGCGGCCCGGGCCGCCGGCAAGCCGATCCGGGCGGCCAGCAAGTCCGTCCGGTGCCGCGACCTGCTGACCCGGGCCCTGGCACAGCCCGGCTGGCAGGGCGTGATGGCGTACACCCTGGATGAGGCGATCTGGCTGGTCCGGTCCGGGGTCACCCGGGACGTGCTGGTGGCCTACCCGACCGCCGACCGGGCGGCGCTGGGTGAATTGGCCAAGGACGTCGAGTTGGCCGAAGCGATCTCCGTCATGGTGGACAGCACAGATCAACTCGACCTGATCGACGCGGTCTCCGCGCCGGACCGGCGGGCCGAGGTCCGGGTCTGCCTCGAACTGGACGCGTCCTGGCGACCGTTCGGTGGCCGGCTGCACGTGGGGGTACGCCGATCACCGGTGCACTCGGCCGACGCCGCCGGCGCACTGGCCGCCCGGATCGCGGGCCGTCGCGGGTTCCGACTGGTGGGCCTGATGGCGTACGAGGCACAGATCGCCGGGCTGGGCGACGCACCGCCTCGGCAGGCACTGCGCGCGGTGGCGATCCGCACCCTGCACCGCCGGTCGTACCAGGAACTGCTCCGCCGCCGGTCCGCTGCGGTGGCGGCCGTACGAGCACACGCCGACCTGGCCTACGTCAACGGCGGCGGAACCGGCAGCATCGAGCTGACCACGGCGGATCCGGCGGTGAGTGAGGTCACCGCCGGTTCGGGGTTGTACGGCCCGACGCTGTTCGACGCCTACCGGGTGTGGCGCCCCACCCCCGCCGCGTTCTTCGCTCTTCCCGTGGTACGCCGACCCGGCCCGGGCGTGGCGACGGTCCTGGGCGGCGGTTGGATCGCATCCGGACCGGCCCAGTCGAGTCGCCTACCCACCCCGTGGCTCCCGGTCGGCCTACGGCTCAACGGGACGGAAGGGGCCGGCGAGGTGCAGACCCCCGTCCTCGGAGCCGCAGCTGACGCGTTGCGGGTCGGCGACCGGGTGTGGTTCCGGCACGCCAAGGCCGGGGAACTGTGCGAGCACGTCAACGAGGTGCACCTGGTCGAGGATGATCAGGTGGTGGCGACGGTGCCGACGTACCGGGGCGAGGGCCACGCCTTCCTCTGAGCGGCACCCCGCCACGGCTCGGACTCTCCTGCCGTCCCCGGCTACTGCCGACCCCACTACCTTCTTGCGGCCCCGCTACCTACCCCTGCCGACCCGCTACTTCTTGCCGCCGCTGGTCTTCGCAGCCGGGCGTCGCCGCTCGGGACGGTTGTCGACGTGCCGGTGCAGGTACTCGCGGATCAACGCCTTGGCCTCGGCCAGCACCCGCTCGTCCCCCTCGGGTTCCCGGCGGAACGCCAGCTTGATCAGGGAGTCGGCTGCCTCGACCGCGATCTCCAACGCGAACCGTAGGTTCGGTTCGTCGGTGATGCCGAACTGCTCGATCAGCACCCGGGCGAGTTGTTCGGCGATGACGCCGTTGTTGTCCTGGCTCTCGTCGAGCAGGTGTACGTCGACCACGTCGCCGAAGTGCAACGTACGGAATCCGGGCACCAGCCGGTGCATCGCGATGTACTCGTCGATCCCGGCGTCGACCCCGTCCCACCAGTGGTCGAGGTCCCCCCGGGAGAAGCGGTCGCTCAGCCGCTCCAGGTAGGCCTCCATGTTGCGCAGGGTCAACGCCTGCACGATGGCCCTTTTGTCCGGAAAGAACTGATAGACCGACCCGATTGCCACCTCCGCTCGCTCAGCCAGCAGAGTCGTGGTCAGGCCCTCGTAGCCCACCTCGTCGACCAGCTCGGCGCAGACGTCGAGCATTCGTTGGACCCGGGCTACGCTGCGGCCCTGCACCGGTACGCGGCGCAGTGGACCGGACGTGGCGGTAGATGTGGACACTCGCCACTCCCCTTTCGAGCCATGAACATATCTGAACGTCGCGGGTTCGAAACGCTACCTGGATTAACGAGCGAGGGAGATTTGCGGTATTTACTCACACCAGGAATCCTGATATGAATACGTCTCACTTTCTATTCGGGATGGCCTGGAGGACCGCATGCGCGGTACCGCACCCCCACCGTCCGGCACGGTCGACATGATGTGGTCGAACTGGGCCGGTAACCAGAGCGCCACGGCCCGCACGGTAGTCGAGCCGGCAACGGTGGACGAGACCGTCGCCTCGGTCGAGGCCGCCCGGACCGCCGGTCGCCGCATCAAACCGGTAGGTAGTGGTCACTCCTTCACCGACATCGCCCGTACCGACGACCACCGGGTCGATCTTGCGAAGCTGGCCGGCCTGGTCCGGATCGACCGGGCACAACGGCTGGTCACCGTACGGGCCGGCACCAGGCTGCGGGCACTCAACCAGCTGCTGGCCAGCCACGGACTGGCCATGCCCAACCTCGGCGACATCGACGCACAGACGATCGCCGGGGCACTCTCCACCGGCACCCACGGCACCGGTGCCGGCTACGGCTGTCTCTCCACCTTCGTGGAGGCACTCACCCTGGTCACCGGCACGGGCGAGGTGCTGCACTGCTCGGCCGACGAACACCCCGACGTCTTCGCCGCCGCCCGGGTGGGGCTCGGCGCGCTGGGGATCATCGTCGACCTGACCCTGCGCTGCGACGAGTCGTACACCCTCCAGGCCCACGAGCGCCCGGCCCCGCTCGACACCGTACTGGCCGAGCTGCCCACCCTGATCTCCGAGAACGACCACTTCGAGTTCTACTGGTTCCCCTACACCGACCGGGTGCAGGTGAAGGTCAACAACCGGGTGCCGACCGACGACCGGCCGTTGCCCCGGTTCCGGGGCTGGCTGGACGACGAGTTCCTGTCGAACACCGTCTTCGAGGGGGCCTGCCGTCTCGGCCGAAGCCTGCCCGGCCTGGTGCCCACGATCAGCTCGATCTCGGCGCGGGCGCTCAGCGAACGGATCTACACCGGCCGCTCCGACCGGGTCTTCTGCACCTCACGCCGGGTCAGGTTCACCGAGATGGAGTACGGCCTGCCACGCGCCGCCCTGCCCGAGGCGTTGACCGCCCTGCGTCGCCTCGTCGACGGGCTGCCGTTCAAGGTGCTCTTCCCGGTCGAGGTACGGTTCACCGCCCCGGACGACATCTGGCTCTCCCACGGCTACCAACGCGAATCGGTCTACCTGGCGATCCACCAGTACGCCGGGATGCCGTACGAGCCGTACTTCCGGGCCTTCGAGGAGGTCGCCAAGGGACTGGACGGAAGGCCGCACTGGGGCAAACTGCACTACCGGGACGCGGAGTCGCTGGCCCCCGCGTACCCCCGGTTCGCCGACTTCCTGGCCGTACGCGACCGGCTCGACCCGGACCGGATCTTCGCCAACGACTACACCGAGCGGGTGCTGGGCGCCTGACCGGTGCCGGGTGTCCACAGGCGACGGTGCCGGCGTTTCGTCACGTCGATGCGGCGCGATCACGACAGCCCGATCGGGAGCTGTTTGGGATAGAGTCAGATCACCGGCATCGCCGGTCCCACCAACCGGTTCCTTCGCCGCTCCAGTTCGCCACCCCGGGAAACCATGTCGAACACGCTGCTCGTCTCCGCCACCCAGGGCGGAGCGTTTCCGACCATCTCCGATGCGCTGGCGGTCGCCACTCCCGGCTGCACCGTGGTCATCGCCGCTGGCGAATACTACGAGAACCTGCGGTTCGTCCGGCAGAGCATCGTGCTCGCCGCCCAGGAACCGGGAACCGTGACGATCGTGGCCGGGCGCTCCGACCAGTCGCTGATCGAGTGCCGCGATGCGACCGTCGAGTTGCGACACCTGATCCTGCGCGGGGCGGATGCGCCCACGGTCGCCGCGTTCGGCACCAAACTCAAGATCGTCGACTGCGAGCTGGCCGCCGGGCTCGCCGCTGCGGTCCAACTCGGGGCCCGGTCCACCTTCGAGATCGACCGGTGCCGCGTCACCGGCGCGCAACTCGGATTCCAGTTCGACAACTGCGACGGTGTGGCCTCGGGTTGCGAGATCAGCAACGTCGTCGAGGACGGTGTCCTCATCCGCTCGGCCGACCTGTCGCTACGCAACTGCGTCATCACCGACTGCGGCTACCGGGGCATCTACGTGTACGAGTACGCCCGGCCCACCATCGAGAACTGCGAGGTCGTCCGGACCGGGGACGTGGGCATCGGCGTCGCCCAGAACAGCTCGCCCACGCTGCGGCGTTGCAAGGTACGCGAGGCGCGGGGCAACGGGATCAGCATCGGCGCCAACTGCGGTGGCCAGGTTGTCGACTGCCGTACGGAGCAGACCGCGGCACCGGGCATCCTGGTCGCGCCGGGCAGTACGGCGGAGGTCCGCTCCGCCGACCGGCAGCCGACCGGGGGTTCGCTCAGCGAGGGCGTACCCATGTCGACCAGCGGCGTGGACGCGGACCGGGTCAGCAACCTGCTGGCCGAACTGGACCGCCTGGTGGGCCTGCCCGGGGTCAAGGCCGAGGTACGGGCCGTGATCGACGAACTCCAGGTCAACGAGTGGCGGCGCAGCGGCGGGCTCTCCGTCACCCCGTCCAGCAGCCACCTGATCTTCGCCGGTTCTCCCGGTACGGGAAAGACCACCGTGGCCCGCATCTACGGTCAACTGCTGGCCGCGCTGGGCGTACTGCCCAAGGGCGCGTTCCGTGAGGTCGCCCGCCGTGACCTGGTGGGACAGTATCTGGGGCACACGGCGGAGAAGACCGCCGCCGCGTTCGAGTCCGCCATGGGCGGGGTGCTCTTCATCGACGAGGCGTACACCCTGTCCCGCTCCTTCGGCTCCGGCGGTGACTTCGGGCAGGAAGCGATCGACACCCTGGTCAAGCTGATGGAGGACCACCGCCACTCGATCGCGGTCATCGCCGCCGGCTACACCACCGAGATGCGCGACTTCCTGGACGCCAACCCGGGTCTGGCGTCCCGCTTCAACAAGGTCATCGAGTTCGAGAACTACACCCCGGACGAGCTGGTACAGATCCTCGCCACCATGGCGGAATCGCAGGAATACTCGCTCGACGCCGAGGTGTTGGCCGGTGCCCGGGCCTACTTCCGGTCTCTGGAACGGGACCGCAACTTCGGCAACGGCCGGGAGGCCCGCAAGCTCTTCGACGGCATGCGTAAGGCCCAGGCCCAACGGCTCCTGCAACTGCGCCGGATGCCCTCGCCGGACGAACTCAAGCTGATCGTCCTGGACGATCTGGCTGCGGTCACCGAGCTGGCATAGCCTCCGGTCACCAACCGCGCCATCGCTCCGGCGGATCCCGGGGCAACCGCACAGCCCGGCCCGCCACGGCTTGTTGCTGTCGAGCTGGGCGCACAGACGGGGCATCAGCCCTGACATCGGGCTACGAACCACTGGCCACGAACCACCGGCCGCCGCACCTTCCGCTTTGACGATCAAGGGTTCGCGTCGTCCTGGATGGCCCCAGGGTGACGCGAACCCTTGATCACGAGGATCTGCGGGCTACACTCGCCGACACAACTCGCGCCAATGGCACGCATCCGGCCGGAACAGCGGCGCCTGGACGCACAGACGAGGCAGCTCGACAGGATCGGAACAGACACCTCCCCCCGGAAGACCGGTCGGGAGCCGTACCAGGTCAGGCGCCGTACACCCGCCGCTGCTCCGGCCGCTCGACCTGTTGCTCGTCCCGTCGCGGGGTCGTCGTCCAGTCCTCGGTCTCCAGCGTGACGATCTTCGGCTTGGCTCGTCCGGTGCCCTGGCCCCGACCGCTGATCGCCTTACCGCCACCATCCTCCGGTTGCACCAGCTTCGGGGCGCCACCGCGGACCGGACGCCCGCCGCCACCTCCGCCGCCGCCACCTCCACCGCCGAGCGCGGGCGGCATCATCGGTGGCATGAACGGCATTCCGGCCCCGGAACCGTCGGCACCACCCCCACCGACACCCGCCAGGGTCGGATCCTCGTCGTTGTTGCCCGGTTCGAAGACACCCCGCCCCAGCAGGGTGCCGCTGCCCGACGCGGCAGACGCCACGGTCGCATCGGCGCCACCGCCACCACCGAGCCGGCCGCCGAGCGACCCACCGCTTCCGCCGGCAGCCGGCACCCAGGGAGTGGGGGTCCAGGGGGTCGGCATGACCGGACTTTCGAAGTCGGGCATTGTCGGGGCGGTGACGTCAGGAGTCGGAATGGTCGGCTGCTGCACCTGCGGCGTCTGGCTTCCCTCGGGCGTCTGATTTTCGTACGGCCCGGGCGTCTGCCGGGTGTCCTGCTGAGGGTTCTGCTGCTGCTTCTTCTGGTCGATCGGCTGCAACTGCTGGATCAGCTGGTGCAACTGATCCGGATTCTTCTTGTCCTTGTCGCCGATCTTCGGCGGGTCCACCTGCGGCTTCCCGGTACGGGTCCCCTTCTGCGGCCCACCACCAGGGGTACGGATCGCAGGAGCGTCGACCTTGGGCCGACGCGTCGTATCACTTCCGTCATCCTTCAGACGCGGAACGGGAGCGTCCCGCAACAGTCCGTTGTATTTCCCCTGACTCGGATCCCACGGGACAACGGTACGAATTTGCTCAGACATCCCTGACGCTATATCAGCAGCCTCCGGCTGCATCCGACCCTCAGTGGTATCTACTATCTGCTCACCCCAGGCGGAGCGCTCCTCCGGGGTCAATCTTTCGAGCGCAGCCTTCACTTCGGCGTTCATCCGATTCTGGAATGCGATCATCTGCTGACGACCCGCATCGATTGCGGAGGCAACCCCGACCAACTGTCCGCCTCGCGATGTTATGTCGGCGCTCCACTTCGAAATCGAATCGCGGGCAACCTGGATTTCGACCATGTATTCATTACGTGCGACGCCCGAAATCCAGGCCTTGCTCAGCTCGTCGTTGAGCCCGCCCACCTCTCCAGACAGTCTCAACAACTCAGTCGCCGCCGTCTTCCACCGATTTCCAAGCGATCGAATTGACTCCGACTCGGTCATCACGACGCGACTTATTATCTCCCGCACGTCCATCGACGCCCAGTCCGTCTTCTCGGCATTACCCACCGGTTCGGGTGGATAATCTCCGGCGTTCCTAGATTCTCGCTCCCGGCTCAGCACGGATTGAATCGACTCGTACTTGTCGAGGCTGTACCTTGGTTCATCCGCCGGCTTTCCACCGACTCCCGACCAGCCTCTCAGCAAGGCATCTTCGACCTCGCCAAGTTTCTTCTTCGACTGACCATCAGCTTGGGTGTAAATTACGCTGGTCTCCATAGCGACAGACCCAAGGGTGAGAATTCCCCGTTCAACGTCGTCCACGTACAACCACAGAACCTGGGCATCGCGGTCAGCCGACGCCGCCAGGGCGGACAGTTCGACGAACCGGGCGGTCGCACCATATTGGCGAGCAGCATCACTCATGGAACCGCCCTCGTTCGGGCGCCCTACATTGGAAAACGCCCACTTGCCAAAACGAGCGGCCAAGGCCAGCAGGTCATCACCATAGGCAACCAGCCGCTTCGGCTTGACATCGAACCCTTCCACGACTCCCCCGTCCCGGCGTCAGCCTTCGATCGTTCCCTGAAGTGGTGCCCGGACAGCCGGAGTCTCGGGTACGGCAGAAGCCGGCGTAGTGGATTGCCGCGTGTTCTGCCGGGTCTGGCTGGGCCGCCCGGGACCGGCCACCGGGGTACGCCGCTGGTCGCCGCCGGAACCGGCGGCCTGTCGCCCGGCCACGACTCCTCCGGTCCGGACCGAACGGGTCGGAGTCTGGCCGGTACGCCCCGGCGCGGCAGCGCCCGTACCACGGCCGGCGAGTGACCCGCCGCTGTTCAGCGGCGACATCATCCCGGGTGTGGCGGGCAGCATCTCGTCGTCCCGCCGTCCGACCCGGATTCCGTCCGCCCGGCCGAGCAGCAGTTCGTGCCCGTCCGTCGTGCCGCCGGGCAGAACATGCGGACGTGGTGGTGTCCAGGGCCGAGTTCCCCGCCCGGCCAGCATCCCGCCGAACGCGCCGCCGACCGGACCACGGAGCAGGCCGGCGGCGCTGGTGCTCCCGGCGGCCAGCCCGAAGGTGCCGGCAGCCTGGTCGTCCAGGCCGGGCAGCTGTGTCGGGTCCAGCGTCAGGCCGTCGCCGAGACGGTTACCCAACCCATCGCCGAGACCGTCACCGGAGCCGTTACCGAAGTCGAAGTCGAGACCGTTGCCGTCGGGAAGGGTGAACCTGTCGTCGACCAGCGGTTCCAGCGGTCCCGGCGGTACTTCCGTGTCCATTGTGGAGAAGTCGGTCGGCCCGTCCGGCTCGTACGCCTTCGGAGTGGGCCACGGAAGCCCGAGGAAGCCGCGGAACCGCTTGGGCACCTGCCACGGTCCAGATCCGACCAGTTTCCCGCCGAGTTGGGCACCGATCCGCCTGGCCTCGGCCAGCGCCTTTTTCTTCGCCTTCTCGATCTCCTTGCGGTACTTCGCAATCTTGACCGGGTCGGTGGTCTGGGCGATCAACTGCTCGTACTTCTTGATGGTGGCGTTCATCTCCTGGATGACCGCCCGCAGCTCCGCCTGCGCCTCGGTCAGGTCGCTGGCCGCCGCGCTGAAGGTCTCCACCCGATCCGGCATACCGTCGGCCCAGCCCTGCATGGTCTTGAGCGACCGATCCAGGTTCGTCAGGAAGTGCTGGCCGGCGGCACCCTCCCAGCTCAGCCCGCCCATCAACTCCTCAAGCTGGTCGCGGGCCTTCTGGACCTGGGGTGCGACCGCACCCCAGCGGAGGGCCAACTCCTCCGGATACCGGGCGTTGGCCCCGAAGATGAGCTTGGCGATCCCGGCGAGGTCCAGGCCCATCCAGTCGGTGTAGCCCGGCTCGTAGGCCGCATGCTTGTATTCCGGCGCGGGCAGGGCCGAACCGTCGGACAGGCTGTTGGCCGTGGGCACCTCCGGGCCGCCGGGATCGATGGAGCCGGGATTACGGAACGCGTCGTCGACCTTGCGCAGCCGGTCCTCGCTGGTCCGGTCCGCAGTCTCGTAGTCCAGCCCGTTGGTGATGGCCAGGTTGCCGGTGGTCAGCAACCCGTTGGACACGTCGTTCACGAACCGGTCGAGCATTCGTACGTTGTCCTTGGCGAACTTTCCGAGCGCCGTCCACTCGGCGAAGTCGGGCGGCATCATCATGCCCTGGGCCACCTGGCCCATCTCGCCCTCGATCAAAAAGTACTTACTGCCCAGCAGGTACCCTCCGGCTTCGGCCTCGAACTCCTCCGAGTTCGCCACATTGGCCTGACCAAATTGGATCAATTGTCCTGTAGCAACGGAAAACCGTTCTGCTCCGATCGACACCACGTCTTTCTCCCCGTTACGCGGCCCGTCAAGCCGGTTAACAGCACACCGGTCCTCCGATCGTAACGATGAAACGAAATGTTCGGCAGGTTCATCCGGGTGAAGCGTGGTTCACCCGAATGCAGTCCGGTGTTCACTCCGGCGGTGTCCAGGCCAGTTGCACCAGGCGTGCCCCCTGCCTGCGGGTGACCAGCCAGCCCCGCCCGGGCGGCAGTGGGCTGGGCCGTACGTTGCCCAGCAGCACGCCCTCACCACGGTCACCGGACATCACGATGCCCGGTGTGTTGAGGTCCTTCAACCGGGCCAGGATCGGATCGAACAGCGCCCGTCCCGCGCCACCGCTGCGTCGGGCGACCACCAGGTGCAGCCCGACCTCGCGCGCCTGCGGCAACAGATCGTGCAGCGCGGCCAGCGTGCCCTTGTCCCCGGAGACCAGGTCGTAGTCGTCGACCAGCACCCACAGTTCCGGGCCACTCCACCAGTTGCGCTGGCGTAGCTGTTCGGGGGTCACGTCGGCCTTCGGCAGGCGGGTCCGCAGTACCGTAGCCGCCTCGTTGATCATCGCGGTGGCCTGCTTCGCCGCCATCCCGTACGCCAGCAGGTGGCTCTCCGGTAGCGCACCGAGCAGGCTGCGGCGATAGTCGAGGGCGATGATGCGTGCCTGGTCCGGCGAGTACCGTTCGGCGATACCCCGGGCGACGGTACGCAGGAAGGCCGACTTTCCGCACTCGGTGTCCCCGAAGAGCAGGAAGTGCGGGTCGTTCCCGGCCTCCAGAAAGACCGGGTTCAGGTCGTGTTCGGCGATCCCGATCAGTGGTCCGGGCTGGTCCGGCGTCCGGGGCAGGTCCAGGTAGTCGACCTGGCCGGGGAGCAGCCGTACCGCCGGTGCCCCGGGACCGGTCCAGGCCTGGGCCACCGCCGACACGAGTTCGGGCAGCGGCGGTCCGGGCTTCTCGGTGGAGCCGAGTCGGGGTTCGGCGGTGAGGAACTGGCACGCGTCGGGCGTGATGCCCCGCCCGGGTGCCTGCTGCGGGACGTTGGCCGCCGCCCGGCGGTCGATGTTCGAGTCACCCGGGTCACCGAGCCGGAGCTCCAGCTTCGTGCCGAAGACGTCCCGTACGGACGGCCGCAGGTCGAACCAGCGACCGGTGGCGGTGATGACGTGGATGCCGTAGGCCAGACCACGGTTGGCCAGGTCGATCACGACGGGTTCGAGGTCCTCGAAGTCGTTGCGTAGCGACAACCATCCGTCGACCACCAGGAACACGTCCCCGTGCGCCTCGTCGGGCAGGCCGCCCTCGGCCCGCTGTGTCCGGTAGCTGGCGATCGAGTCGATGCCCTTCGCCGCGAACGTCTGCTCCCGGTGTCCGAGCAGGGTGGCCATCTCCGCGACCGTACGACGGACCTGGTCGGGCTCGTGCCTGGTGGCAACCCCGCCGACGTGCGGCAGTCCGCGCAGCGCGGTGAGTCCGTTACCGAAGTCGAGACAGTAGAACTGCACCTCGACCGGGGTGTGGGTCAACGCCAAACTCATGATCAACGTACGGAGGAAGGTGCTCTTGCCCGACTGCGGAGCGCCGACCAGACTCAGGTGCCCGTTGGCCCCGGACAGGTCGATCCGGAGCACGTCGCGGCGCTGCTCGAACGGCTTGTCCACGATGCCCACGGACGCGCAGAGCCGGCCGATCAGCTCGTCGTCGGTGACCTGTAGTCCGCGACCTGGCCGGGGCCCGACCCGGCCAATCAGCTCCGCCAGCATCGGCGCGACATCCAGCGGCGGCAGCCAGACCTGGTGTGCCTGGGCCCCCTTGCCGGCCAGCCGCTCGGTCAGGACGTCCATCAGGGTTTCGCCGGTCACGTCCTCCGCCGACTCCGGTCGCGCCTCGACCGGACCGTTGTCGTTCTCCTGACGCGCCGGGGCAACGTAGCGGGAGACGAACTTCCGTACCTCCTCGGCATCCGGCAGCGCCGAGGGTTTGTCCTCTTCCCGCTGGTAGACCCCGGAGACGTAGGCGGCCCGGAACCGGACCAGCGGATCCGTGCCGAACTTGAGGTAGCCGTGGCCCGGTGCGCGTGGCAGTTCGTACGCGTCGGTCACCCCGAGGACCGTGCGGCTCTCCATCGGCGAGAAGGTCCGCAGACCGATCCGGTACGACAGGTGCGTGTCGAGACCACGCAACCGGCCCTCTTCGAGACGCTGACTGGCCAGCAGCAGATGTACGCCCAGCGACCGACCCACCCGGCCGATCTGCACGAACATGTCAATGAAGTCCGGCTTGACCGACAGCAGCTCGCTGAACTCGTCACAGACGATCAGGAGGCTGGGCATCGGGGCCAGCGGCACCCCGGCCGCCCGGGCCCGCTCGTACTCCCGCTGGGACACGTAGTTGCCCGCCTTGCGCAGCAGTTCCTGCCGCCGGACCAGCTCGCCGTTGATGGCGTCGGTCATCCGGTCGACCAGCGGCAACTCGTCGGCCAGGTTGGTGATCACGGCGCTGGTGTGCGGCAGCCGGTCCATGGTGGCGAAGGTCGCGCCGCCCTTGAAGTCGACCAGCACGAGGTTGAGGGTCTCCGGCGGGTGCGTGATCGCCAGCGCCAGCACGAGGGTACGCAGCAGCTCGGACTTGCCGGAACCGGTCGCTCCGATCAGCAGACCGTGTGGCCCCATACCGTCCTGCGCCGATTCCTTGATGTCCAGCTCGACCCTGGTGCCATCCGGGCCGACCCCGATCGGCACCCGCAGTCGGTCCCGGTTCGGGCGGGGCAGCCAGGTCCGCGTCGGATCCAGCTCGTACGGGTCGCCCAGGTCGAGCATCTCGGCCAGGCCGTGCACGGTGGTCAGGGCGTGGTCGTCGGTGCTCGCCTGGGCCAGCCGCAACGGAGCCATCTGGTGGGCCAGCGCCTCGGAGTGGATCATCGAAAACTCGTCCGCCCGGCCGAGCTGCTCGGTGCTGTCGTAGGTGACGGCGCTGAGCGTCCCGTCCTCGCCGACCGACAGGACGAGGGTGGTCCGGTCGGGGTGCCGCGGCGGCTCACCGTTGATCTCGACGACCAGTACGCCTTCGAGGCCACCGTCGACGATGAGATGGTCCGACCCGGCGGTCTCCGCTCCGTCGACCACGACGAGCAGGTGCGGCCCGTAGAGGCTGCCGTCCGCCGCGCTGACGTTGAACCGGGGCCGGCCCGCCAGCAGCTTGTCCAGCAGTGCTTCCAGACCGACGACCGAGGGTGCCAGCAGACGCAGCGGACCGAGCGCGTCGGACTCGCTCGGATGCGCCGCGTGCGGCAGCCACTTCACCCACTCCCACTGCAACCGCTGGTCGTCGCCGGCACACACCCCGACGATCAGGTCGTCGGGCGCGTGGAAGAACGTCGACTGGGCCAGGATCGCCCGTACCATGCTCCGGGCCTGCCGCGTATCGCCGGTCACCACCACCCGGGAGAACCCGGTGAGCGCCAGTACGACCGGCAGGTGCGGCACCTGCCGGTAGGTGGTCAGGAACCGCCGCAGGGCTCCGGTGCTGACCGGCTCGCCCTTCTCCACCGGGATGAACGGGGGTGCGACCAGCGGCGTCGCCAGGTCCCGCAACCCCAGCCCGATCCGTACCTGGCCGAAGTCGGCGTCACCGGCCCGCCGTTCCCACAACCGGCTGCTGTTGACCAGCGACCACAGTGCCTGCGGATCCGGGTGCCGGTAGTACTCGGCGGTCCGCTGGGCCCGGATCGCCGACCGGACGTTACGCCGTACCGCGCCCAGTTCGAACAGGTAGTCACGCCGTAGGGCCGCCATCTGTTGCTTGCTGGCACCGGAATTGTGCGACGAGAACTGCATCGCGACCATCCCGAGCATCGACACGCCCAGCAGACCACCGGTGATCAGGCGCAGGCTGTTTCCACTCTGGCCAGCGAAGATGAGCGCCATGGCCACGGCACCCGCGGCCATCGGCAGCAGCATCACCAGGCGGCCCCACGACCGTCCCTCCGGAGCCGGAATCTCCGATGGCTGGGCCAGCACCACGTCCCCCGATGGGTACGGCGGCGCGGGGCGACGCGGTGGCCTCTTCCTGACTAACGTGGTCATCGCGAATCTCCCCCGAAGCGCGGTACCGCTAGATCTAAAGTGGACCTTATGAAAGGGCGTCTTCGTTGACCACCCCTGGCGGCGGCCTTGCCCGCATCATCATGCTCGCTCCGAAGCGCCGGATCGAGGTCGCCGTTCCGGAGCATGTGCCGATCATCGGAATGTTGCCGGCTCTGCTGGAACACGGTGGGCCGTCACTCGCCGAGGACGGCGTCGAACACGGCGGCTGGGTGTTACGCCGTCTGGACGGCACGCTGCTGCGCAGCGACCGGTCGTTGGCCGCGCTGGGGGTGCATGACGGCGAGACACTGGTGCTCTCCCCGCGCGACCAGGAGTGGCCCGAGCCCAGCTTCGACGACGTCGCCGAAGCGGTGGCGTCCACCGCGCAGCGCCTCGGCTGGACCTGGACCGCCTCGACCACCCTGGCCACCGGACGGGTGGCGGCCGGGATCATCCTGCTGTTCGGGCTGGTTGCCATCGTGGCGTCGCCGACCGCCGGTAGGTTGGGTGGCTTCACCGCCTACGGTGTCGCGCTCGGGCTGCTGGTGGCCGCCGGTGTCCTAGCCCGGGTGATGACCGACCGGGTGACGGCCGCGATGCTGGCCGGCTTCGGCGCGGGGTACGCCGCGCTGGGCGGCCTGTTGACCCCGGCGATCGCCCCGCTGACCGGCGGAATCACCGCCTGGCAGTGGGTGAGTGGCGCCGCCTCCCTCCTCTTCGCCAGCGCGGCTGCCCGGGTGCTGCTGCCCTCGTACGGGCAGTTCTGTGTCGCGGGGGTGACCTTCGCCGCTGCGGCGGGCATCGCCGCACTGCTGACCGCGACCGGGGTGACCACCGTGAGTGGCGCGGCGGCCGTGATCGCCGGCCTGGTCGCCCTGACCGTGTTCGTACTGCCCCGGCTGGCGATGTACCAGGGTGGTGTGCCCGCCCCACCGATGCCGAGCCTCACCGGGGCCGCCGAGGAGCCGCCGCCGCCGGAGGACGTGCTGGCCGTTGCGGTCCGCCGGTCGGACGAACTGTTGACCGGGCTGCTGATGGGTGTCTGCGCCGCGCTCGCGGTGTGTGAATGGTTGCTGGCCGTCCGCTGGGACCTCGGTGAGCTGCTGCTACTCGGAGCGGTCCTCCTGTTGTGCGCGCTGCGGGCGCGGGCCTTCGTCGCCCAGCGCCACCGCCTGTCGCTGTTGCTGGCCAGCGCCGCGGGTGCCGCCGCCCTGATGTGGCACGGCTGGCAGAGTCTCGCCCCCCAGGGCCGGTCGGCTGCCCTGATTCCCATGCTCGGCGCGCTCCTGATCACGGCGGGCCTCGCCATCACGGTCGGCTCGCACTACTCACGCAAGGAACCCTCGCCGCATCTGGGACGGATCAGCGACATCGTGGACGTACTGCTGACGGTGGCGGTGCCGATCCTGGTCGCGCTGGTGCTCGGCCTGTTCGGCTACATGCGCGGGCTGTTGGGCGGCTGACATGCTCAGTCGTCGCGATCTGATCCACTCCCGGCAGCACCTGCGGCAGCGCCTGGTCTGCGCGGTGGTGTCCCACCGGCCCGACCCGCTGGACTGGGCCGGGCGGCATGCCACGACGGCGATGTTCGCCGGTCTGATGGTCCTGGTCATCGCACTGGGTGGCACCGCGATCTACGGCAAGATCTTTCCTGGGGGCAGCAAGGCGTGGCGCAAGTGTGACGCGGTCATCGTCGAACGGGAGACCGGCGCGAAGTACGTCTGCGGCGTGACCGCCGGAAAGTTGCACCCGACGCTCAACTTCGCGTCCGCCAGCATGATCATCGGTAGCACCAAGCAGGTGGTCGTCGCCCGGGCATCACTGACCTGGCCACGGGGCGAGCCGGTCGGTATCGACGGCGCTCCGGACAACCTGCCCGAACCGAAGCGGCTGCTCAAGGGACGCTGGAGCCTGTGCAGCGTGATCCGTCCGGACGAGACCGGAACGGGCCGCCCCAGCACCGTCGTCCTGGTCGGCGCGAGTCCGGCTGGCGGCCAGTCCGTCGGCGACCGGGCACTGATGGTCGCCGGTCCGGATGGCGGCCGTCAGCTCATCTGGCGGGGCACCCGCTACCCCATCTCCAAACCGGAGATCGTGCTGCCGGTACTCGGGCTGGCCCCGGCACAGGGCGTACCGGTGGGGGCCGCCTGGCTGGCGCCGATTCCGGTGGGGGCCACCCTGGGGCCGATCGAGGTCACCGGAGTCGGCCAGGTCCTACCGAAACTGCCCCGGATGAAGGTCGGTCAACTCGCCAGGGTCACCAACGCGGACGGGACGACGCGGTTCTACCTGGCACAGCAGCAGGGGCTACAGGAGGTGACCGAACTACAGAAGAGCCTGGTACGCACCAACAACACCCAGCCGCCCGTCACGCTCTCCCCGACGGACCTGGCCACCCCGGGCCTCACCATCATGTCGCCGATGACCTGGACCGGGATCGCCCCGCCGACGACGATGCCGAGTTTCGCCAGCCCCCGCACAGCGGAGCAGTCGATCTGCGCGACGCTCGGGAACCGCCTACCGGTCGGCGTGGTCCTGGACGGCTCGCTGCCCTCGACCGCCGACCGGATAACACCGTCGAAGCAGCCCGCCGGACAGGCACCGGTCGCCGACGCGGTGATCGTCCCCGCCACGTACGGTGCCCTGGTCACCGGGCTGGCCTCGGACAACGCGCCGGACGGAGCGCGGGCGCTGGTCACCGACCTCGGCATCCGCTACGCCCTGGCGGACGCCGACTCCGCCAAGGCAATGGGGCTCTCCGGCACCCCGGTCCCGGTGCCCGCAGGTCTACTCGACCTGCTGCCCGAAGGGCCCAGCCTCGACCGCCAGTCGGCACGCCGGATTTGGCACCCCGAGCGGGTGGGCTGATCCGGGGATGTCGCCGGTGGCGTTCTGTCGATATCGTTCGACTCGATCGCCATTGCTGTGGCCGGCCCGGACGCGGTCGAATCCGTCGTCCGAACCGGACACTAGACACGAGGGAAGGGCGTGACATGACAGCACAATTCCAGACCGACATCGAGTTCATGTCGGCTGGCGCCAAGTACGTGGACAACCTGTCCGAAAAGCTACGCGAGGACCTGACCGGCCTGATGGGCAGGCTCGACATCCTCCAGACCGAATGGCAGGGCCGGAGCGGGTTCAAGTTCGACGACCTCAAGGTCCAGTTCAATGCCAAGCTGCAGACCCTCTACGGCCAGCTTCAGCAGCTGGCAAGCATCGTCGATGGGAACGCCCAGGCGTACGGAATGGCGCAGCAGGACCAACTCTTCCAGCTCGAAGAGGTCGAATCCATGATCGGTGGCAGTGCCGGCGGCACCGGCGGCACGAACATCACCGTCGTACTGGCGAGCGGGGGTCAGTGATGTCCGGTAGCGACTTCATGCGGGTGCACTTCGACTCGCTCGAAGAGGGTGCGAAAGCCATGCATGCCGCCATGGAAGCCATGGAGGCCGACCTGGTGGAGATGGCCAACCGGCTCCAACCGATGGTCGACACCTGGCAGGGTGAGGCCCAGGTCGTCTACTACGACAACCAGACGGCATGGAAGCAGGCCGCCAGCGAACTCAACGACATCGGCATGATGTTCAGCCAGAAGGTGATTGCGTCCCGGAACATCATGTGGGACGCCGAGGCCGCTGCCATCCTCTCGCAACGCCAGTACTCCGTCTGACCTCTAAGGTCGTACCGGCAGCGGGCGGCCCGCCGATCGGCTGACCGCCCGCTGCCGCACGTCTGCGGTTGTTCACGGACAGCGCCAGGACCAGCAGGATCGTTGCCGCCAGCAACACACCGGCGACCACGATGGACGCGTCCGCCACCCGGGTGTCCGGTCGGTCAGCCGCCGGCGGCGGTAGGTGCCCGGCCGGCCGGGAGGCTACCGGCCCCGGCAGTTCCGGGGTCACCATCGCCCGGTACGGATTGACGTAGCCATAGCCGTAGCTGGTGCTGTGTGGTCCACCCGGAGCCGGATCCGCCGTCAGGATCAACCGTTCCGCGACGGCCGCACCCGCCAGCTTCGGATACCCCGCCCGGAGCAGCGCGGCCGACCCGCTGACCACAGCCGCCGCCATGTCACCACCGGACCAGACGGTGTGCCCCAGCATCGGCGCGACCGTGATCATCTTTTCGCCGGGCGCAGCCAGGTCGACATGGGCACCGGGCCAGCCCCCCGTCGGGGCGGCACCGTCCTCACCGGTCGACCGTACCCCGAGCACCCCGTCGTAGCCGGCGGGGAAGGGCGAGCCGGTCGGGGTGCTGCCGGTGCTGCCCTCACCGGCGGTCGCCACCACCACGATGCCCTGTTTCACCGCGTCAGCCACCGCGCTGCGCAGGGCCTTGTGGTCCGCCACGGTCAGGGACACGTTGATGATGGTTGCGCCCTTGGCTATTGCCCAGCGGATCCCCTGCGCCACCCGGTTCGGATCGATATCGTTGGCGACCCGCTCGGCGACCCGCACCGGAAGGATCTGGGCCCGGGGTGCCATACCGACGAAACCGACACCCGAGGTCGGGCGACCTGCGATGAGACTGGCCACGGCGGTGCCGTGACCGGCGCAGTCGAGCCGACCGTCCCCACGGCCCTGAACCAGATCGATTCCGGGCTGCACGGCCCCGTTGAGCTGGGCATGCTGCGCGTCGACGCCCGTATCGACGACCGCGACCTTGACACCCGCCCCGGCCTGACTGAACGGCCAGACCCGCTCCGGTGCCAGCCACCGGTTGGCCCAGGGCCGGTGGGTGATCGTGTCGGTTCCGGTCGCCGAGACACAGCCCGCCGCCCGGGCCGGATCGGCGGCCCCGGGTAGGCCGGACAGGATCAGCCCGACGAGCACGACCAGGCCGGCGTGCGAGATCCGGCGGAGCCCGCCGTACGAGCGTCGCATCAGTGTCCGCCCGGGGTGCCGAGCAGCGCCGTCAGCATCTGGTCGAAGGTCTCCGTGACCAGTTCGGCGTCAACTGCGTCGGTCCGGATGAGATAGGTACGTCCCTCCGCGTCGACGACCAACGGGCCGTCAGCGGCGTCGGCCACGGTCAGCGCCGGCTGCCCCAGCCGGCGGGTGAGGTCCGGATGGAAACGGGGTGCCTCGTCCGGCTGCTGCGGCACGAACGTCCAGCCGAGTACGCGCATCCGCAGCCCGCCGAACTCGTTCAGAACTGCTGCGGCGGCGGGAGACAACGGCGTCTCGTCGCTGTTGTTCCGCCACCACTGCCCGACCACTCCCGACACGTCCCGGCCCGGCCGCCAACCGCCGAGCCGCAACAGGGCCCGAATGTCGGCCGGGAAGCGCCGGGTGGCGGCGGTATGCACCCGGTAGAACTCGGCGACCTGTTCCGGTGCCAGTGACGGCCAGAGGGAGAGTTCACCGGTGTCCCGACTGATCACCGCGCACGGTTTGCCGAACTCCCGCTCGATCAGTGGTCGTTCGTCGATCCGCCAAGTGACGTAACCGAGATCGAACTCGTAGATCCCAGCCGTTGCCTCTGGATCCTCGCGGCGAACCCACTCGTTGGCCCGTTGCCGAGCCTCGTCAATATCGATCATCGCCCGCCACCGTAGATTCCCGGGACATGTCGTTGAACGCTACTGGAAGTGCTCGCGACAACGCCAGCAACGACGTCGGCAGCCGCGTACGCTCCAATCCGGACGGTCTAGCCAGCCTCGCGACCGTCGCGTAGCGTCGATGGTATGTCGGGGGACAGCGGGGCAACGGCTGAGCGGGTCGCGCAGATGCGGGCGCAGGCCGAGGAACTAACCAGTCAGATCAGACGGATGACCAATTCGCTGGGCGAGGTCGCCAGGGATGCGGGGACGGTCGAGGTGACCGCGACCTCGGGGGACGGCTTGATCGTCGCGACCGTTGGAATCGACGGCCGGCTCCGGGCGTTGCACCTCGATCCGCGCATCTATCACCAGCCGAACGCGGCCGACCTGGCGCGGTCGATCCTGGAGACCGCCGACGCGGCAGTGGAAGAGGCCCAGCGTCGCGCATTGGAGCTCTACCAACCGCTGCTCCCCGGTGAGGCTCTCTCCTCACTCGTCGAACGTGATCCGAAGAAGCTGTTAGCCAGCCTGGTAGGTGAGTTGTCCACCCTTCGGAAGGCCGAAGATGGTCGCTGAATCCCAGTTCGCCAGCAAGATCGCCGCTCTGAACGCGGCAGCTCAACTACACGCCAACGGTAGCCGACTGCAGGATGCGGTGGCCCGCGCCGCTCAACTCGTCCAACAGACCCAACAGACCGCTCCACTGTGGGGGAACGACGAGGCCGGGCGGCAGTACCGCGCCAACTACGCCCAGTGCGAGCAGGTACTGGAGGCAACCCAGCGGCTGGCCCAGGTGCTCAGCGAGGTGGGAAAGGTCTCCACCAAGGCGGTCGAAAACCTGATCGAGGCTGACGACCGGGCCAACCGGGTCCTCGGTGGTTAACTTTCCGTGGGCATCGAGCTACCCGACTTTGGTGACCCGTGGAACTCGCTGCGGGACGCGATCGTCTGGGTGGGCACCGGGGGCGGATCCTGGCCGGAGGCCGACGAGGACCAGATCCGCGCCCTCGCCAACGATTGGCGCGGCGTCGAGGCGGCGCTCCGGGCCGAACTACCGGGGGTCCTGAACGCCGGGCGGGCCCTGCGTGCCGAATGGGCCGGTGACTCAGGTCGGGCCTTTGCCGAAGCCTGGGCAAAACTCGACGGACCGGCCGTCGAGGAGATCCTCAATCTCATCCCGCAGATCACGTCCGGCACCGACCAGGCCGCGCTGGATGTCGAGTACGAGAAGCTGACCGTCATCATCTCGCTCGGCACGCTGTTCGTCGAGATCTTCATAATCATCGTCGCCGCGTTCTTCACCTTCGGTGCCGCACTTGCCGCCGCAGCCGGCCCGATCGCTGCGACCCAGACCATCATCTCGGCCGCGATGCGGCTGCTCATCCAACGTGCGGCACAGACCTTCGGTCGGGTGGCGCTCAGAAGCCTGCTTCGCACCGCCCTGACCCGTACCCTGCCGATCGAGATACTTCAGGAGATTGGGGCCGAGGTCGGCACGGACCTCGCCGCACAGCTGGCCCAAATGTTCATGGGCACCCGGGATCAGATCGATGCCGGCAAGACCGGACTCGCCGCACTGGGCGGTGCGACGGGTGCAGCCCTGAGCCTGCCGGGCCAGATCGGCCGGAACGCGGCCGGCGGCATCAAGAACCCGGTGAGCCGGGGCGCCACCAACCTCGGAATCGACGCGGCCGACGAGATCATCACGGAGACCGGCGCGCAGGTGGTGGTCAACGGGGTCGGAAGCGGCGACTGGTCCGCCGACTTCGACAATCTGCTCGGCAACACCCTCGGTGGGATGGCTCGGGACAGGGTCAGCGAGCAGGCCCGCCTGGGTGAACGGGCGACCGACGCGCTGAAGAACCTCACCGGGCTACCGTCGACCATCGGCTCCAACGCCGGCCAGACCACCGATTCCCGTACGCCGCGTTCGAGCGGTGGGTCCGGCACGACCGACAGCACCGGCTCCTCCGGCCGGAGCAGCGGCAACGCCGGCGGGACCGGTGCGACCGGCGGGACCGGGGAGCGCGGCAACACCGGAGCCACCGGTGACCGCGGCAGTTCCGGGCAGAGCAGGAACGGATCCGGGCAGAGCGGGAGCGGGTCTGGGCAGAGCGGGAGCGGATCCGGGCAGAGCGGGAGCGGATCCGGGCAGAGCGGGAGCGGGTCTGGGCAGAGCGGGAGCGGATCCGGGGCGACCAACGACGCCGGCCCCTCCGGCCCCTCCGGCCGCAGCGGCGGCAACTCCGGGTCCACCGGCGGTGAGAGCCGGATCCCGGGCGGGAATCAGCAGACCGGCGACAACGAAAGTACCCGGCCCGACCGGCCGATCGAGCGCACAGAGCAGGTGACCACCCCGGAACCACCGCGTACGGGTGGCCGACCCGGAGAAGCACCGTACGACGATGCGTTGACCCGCCCGACGACGTCCACCGACCGTCCGACCGCTGCAGAGTTCACGGTCGACCGCCCGGCCGGGCCGGACGCCACGTCGACTCAGCCGGATCCGCGTACCACTACGGGCGGAACACAGCCCCCCACGCCGGACAGCACAACCAGCGCTGGCCGGGAACCGGCACTCGACGTCGGAAGCGGTCCGACTCAACTACCGAACACCGACCCCGTACGGATGCCCTCGGACGCCTCGGACGTGCCGGCCAGCACGGGCTCTCTCCCGGAGCGCAGGCCGATCGCAGCCGATGGCGGACACCTGGGCCATCAGATCGACGGAACACTCGCCGGTTTCCACGCGACGACGTCATCAGACCCCCGTGCGGTTCGTAACGAAATCAGCCGCCAGGTACGCCAGCAGCGAACTCCGGTCATCGTCCTGAACCTCGATGCAAGCCCACTGACGCCGGCTGAGCTCCGGTTGGCACTCGCCTCCGACCCGGTTGCCGGGCTCACGGAAGTAGTCGTGATCAAGGATGGTCGGACGCTCTCGATAACTCCCGACAGCGATGCGATCGCAACCGGCCCGGACCGACCGTTGCCCGGTGACGGGCCATCCCGACCAGCCGGAAGTGAACCGTCAGCTGGCGACCAGGATCGAATCTACGCGGGCACGGGCGCCAACCGGGTGGGTACCACCGCCACGCCGACCGACCCGGCGGGCGGGGGTGACGCGTCGCCGGTGGCCAGCGGTGTCACCCGGCCAACCGCAAGTCGGGATGGTTTTGATCCGGCCAGCCAAGCCGACCATGATCGGCTTCTTGCTGCCCTCCCCCACAACCAACACGGACAACCCACACCCCACCCCGACCCACTCACCACCCCCTGGATCACCCTCCAAAACGACGGCGGACACCAACAACCCGGACGCAACACCAACTGCGTAGAAACCACCCGAGCCCTCATCGCCACCTGGTACGGCCACCCCACCGTCGCCGCCGCCCAACAACCCCACCACCAAGGCGAAAAACCCACCATCCTCCACACCTGGCTCGGCGCACCCCTCCAACCCACCGGAACCGGACCCACCACCCTCGACACCATCGCCCAACAACTCACCAACACCGGCCACGGCTCCGCCACCATCATCGGACACACCTGGACCGACCCCACCACCCCCGCCCACATGCTCCTCGCCGTCAACCACAACAACCGCATCATCTACCTCGACGGCCAAACCGGCCAAACCTCCCAACACCCCCACCACCACCTCACCAACATCGGCCACATCACCACCCTCCACCTCGACCCCACCGGCAAACCCGTAACCGACGCCACCAGCCGGGAACAGGAACTGGTCTACGCCGGGACCGAGGCCAACCCGTCGACCGCCGGTGATCCGGGCCGCAACGTCCTGCATCGACACAGCGCCGTCACCGACGGGCACCGACTCACCGAGCAGGACCGCGCAAGCCTCCACCGGGCCGTCGACAGACAGCAGGCTGGCGAGTCGATCCAGGAATGGATCGACCGGGCCGGGCTACGCCATGGTTATCCCGGTGCGGAGGACCGGCGACGCCTGGTCGAGGCCGCGCTTCGGCAGCACGCCGCCGCCGAACTGGACAGCGCAAGTCGACAACCCGCGACCAGCGTCGAGGACCGGGCCCTCATCACCGTGGTCGACGCGTTACGAACGGCGGCCACGGCGGACCAACCCCTACGGATCGACTTCAACGGGTTCAAGCGGAACGCGGACAGTGGTGAGTGGACGCCGGAGTACGAGGTCAGCTTCGTCGAGTCGCCCGACGACCGAGAACGGATGGAGCGCACGCCCTGGCTGCTCCGACTCCTTCCGATGCAGGCCGACGGGGCGGTTCCCGACGACTTCGCGGTCGTACTAGAGCCCTATCCCAACAGCTTCAACCTTCGGTACTGGCCCGGGACGCCGGTAGAGAGCCTGGCACGGTCGGCATCGCACGCGGTAGCCGCCATGATCGAGTTTCGGCAGCACCTGGTCCTTCCCGCACCGGGCCGTCGGCAACTCTGGTGGGACGGAGCCAAGGGGGCGGCCATTCGCCTGTTGCCGGCCGGGCTGCCCCTGCCGCCGGGGGTCAAGGAGGTCGTGGCACGGGCGGCCGAGTCCGCCGCAGCCAACAGCACCGCCAGCACGATCGACGCGCCGAGCAAGATCCGCCGGGAAGCAAAAGCGAAGCGGTGGCGTAGCGACTTCGACGAGCAGATAAGCCTTCGGGACCGCCCGACCATCTACGACGCGCAGCAGGCGCTGGACGATGTCGGGGCCCGGGTGGAGGAGAGCACCGGCAGGAAGGGCAACGTGCCCAAGCTGGTCGACAATGCGCCGGTCAGGACGACACCGTCGCCGGCTACCCCCGCAGAGTCGAATCCCGGCGCAACCAGCCTGGACCCCGGCGCAACCAGCCCAGACCCCGGCACGGCCGGCCCAGACCCCGGCGTAACCGGTCCGGATCCCGGCGCGGTTGGTAGCCCACCTGCGGTAACCGCTGCCGGCCACTCCACCAACTCCGGTGCCGGGACTGTGACGACCAACCCGACGGTGGACCCAGACGACCTGGCAGCGGTGCTCCGTACCGACCTGGACCAGGCGATCCACGGCGTAGCGACGCTGGACCAGCGCCCGATCCGGTCAATCGAGGGTGCCCACCGGCATGCCAACGAGGATTTCGACGCCCGGTACGAACTGGCCGGGCGGACCGGTTCGTCACAGCCGACGGCCGTCGAGGTCCATGTCCGGTTCGTCGACGTCGCCACCCCGGCTGGCGCGCAGGGAAGACCCTGGGTGTTCGACACCTCGCTGATCTCGCCCGGCCATGTCCGGCTCCGGGTCAACGCCCGCCAGCTACTTCGGCCAGGCCCGTCCAACTCCGCGGGCGGTAACGACCCGGCCGAACATCGCCGACTCCGGCTGCGAACCGCGCTCATCGTCGCGGCACGGTCACCCGGACCGGCCGTACGACGAATGTTCTTCGACGAACCAGCACGCCAACTGTTCCGTTCCGAGATGGACGAGACGGTGCTCGACGTCCAGCACGGCGAGTTTCCCTGGGCGGCGACGAAGCTCGACGGCACACACGACCATCGGGGCGAGACATTCGACAATGCGTACCGGATCGAGGGCCGCAACGGTCTCAGCCGGTGGCAGACGACGGTGCACGTCGAGTTCGTGCCGGACTTCGACAACGACCCGAAGGTATCGGCGGAACGGCTGCCCCTCGGGCGGGGACACATTCGGCTACGGGTGGACCCGAACAAGCTCAACCGCCCGGGGCGTCCGGCGCCCGAGGAGCCACCACAGCGTCCGGCACCCCCACCAGCGGGGGCCAGCCGGAAGGAGTTGGCGCAGTACCGGAGTGCGCAACGGCGGTACCACCGCGACCTGAACGTGCACATCGCCCGGCTACGCAAGCAGGGTGTCGCGATTCCCGATTCGGCTGCGGACTGGGCCACCGCCGCTGCGCAGGAATACCAGGAGCGGTACGAGAGGTTCCAGAAGGATCTCGCGGACTTCACCACCGACCTACAGCGCACCGGGTTGGAGGAGCCGCCCCCGCCAGCCGACAACGCCGACGAGGCGGCCCGAACCGCGTACCGGGAGGCGTTGGAGAACTATCAGCGCGAGGTACGGGAGAAGTACGACGAGGCGATCGAGTCGTACCAGCAGAACGTCCGGAAGGCGATCGCGCAGGCCGTCGACCCACTGGTGAAGGCGACGCGCAAGGCGAGCCCGCTGCTGAAGCAGGGTGCCCCCGTCGGCCAGTCGCTCAGCACCCGGGGCGTACGCATCGGGGAGAAGGCCTCCAGGAACTTCGACCCGGGCAACGTGGCCGGTGGGATCCAGGCCGGGCTGGAGGCCGGTGCGGCCAGCGCCGCCACCTCCGCGCCGAACATGGCCGCCGAGTTGGCCGACCAGGGACGCAAACTCATCGGCCAGGGCCTGGACCGGGCCACCCAGGAAGCCCAGGCCGCCGGCTCGATGGCGGAGGCCAAGTTCCTCCGGGACCGGGTGCTCGGCCCACGTGGTTGGCGCATCGAGGTCGGCCAGGACGACAAGGTCGCCAAGAGTCAGCGCGAACTGGCCGAACTGATCAGCAGAAGTGCGGACCAAAGCAGGACGGACCATGCCCGGCAGCCCGGTGACGACGTCCCGGCCCAGCGGGTCGAGTCACGCGACGATCGGACCCAGGAGGCCGTCGAGATCCTGGAGGTACTGGGAGGTAGGCCGACCAAGCCACTGGTCCTGGCGGAAACGGTCGAATGGCAGGGTAAGACCCGGCTGGAGCCGTTCGACCGGTCGCCGTTGGTCGAGAAGCTGACCCGACTGTCCGCTGGCTCCACTCCGGTGAACGGAACGGACGAGCGGGCCGAGTTCGACGGGCTGGGTGAGGCCGACCGTACGAAACGGCTCGGGGAGCTCGCCGACCTGGCCGCCCTGACCAGTTTCGAGGCACTACCCGAAGCCGATCAGGCAACGGCGCTGGGCGACAAGCCGGACGCCGTACTGGACTTCACGAAGAAGAAGCTGGCTGACAAGATCAAAGCGATCCGGGACACCGAGGTCGTGCAGGGTCTGGTGCCGTTCGAGCAACTGTCCGCGGACCAACAGGACGATCTGCTGGTCTCGGCGAAGACGTACCGTGATCTTCTGGTCTTCGAGGATCTGGATTCCAACGAGAAACTGGACGTCCTGGACGCCATGGATCTGGCTCAGCGGCTGGACCTGGTCAGGCAGCAGCCGATCGCGGACAAGCTCAACTTCGTCCAGGGGTTGGGCACCTTCAGAGCGGTGAGCGTCGCGGAGAAACTGTCCGACGACAAACGGGCCGCGATCGTCGCGGACCCGCAGCTCATTCGTACGCTGAAGAGCTTCGAACAGCTCACCGACTACCGGAAGGCCCAACTCCTGACGGTGCTGGAGACCCTAAGCACGACCCCGGACCCACGCGCCGTGCTGGCCCAGCATGATGCGTTCCTCGAAGAGGAGGTCGGTGCCCCCGTCACCACCGGTCCGCCCTCCCGGCTGGAGCGGCTGAAGCGTCGCCTCACCCAGCAGCCCCAGAAGCGCGACAAGACGGAGGTACCGTCCCGGATCTTCAAAATCGCTGGCCGGCGGATCGAGATCGGGGTGTTGGCCGACTACTCCACGGCGCTACGAACCGGTACCTCGGTACCGCTGTCCCCGAACACGTTCCTGATCCGATTCTCCGGAGAGGCGCTGCCAGCCGAGGTCGAGCAGATCGTCACCCGGGAGTTCGACCGAATCCGCGACCTCGTGACGATCCAACGTGAGGCACTCGGCCCACGAGCGGTCAACGCCTTCGTGAAGAACGTGCCGTCGAGCCTGCACATCGCCGTACGGGGTGCCCTGGCACAGGCCAGTCCACTACAGATCGGGGCGGCTCTGGCGCTCGGCGCCTTCGCGCCGGCAAGTGCCTACATGGCCCGCTGGTTCAGCGAGCGGCAGGCCGGCCGACGATCGACGGCAGACCTGAAGATGGCGATACCCGAGGAGAAGTCCCGGGCCGACCTTGAACGGTTCCTCACCGACGCCGTCGACTCGGTGGACGCCGAGGCGGATGCGGTACGACGTCGGCTGGGAGAGATCCTGGCCGACCCGGCCAGCACGGACGAGCAACGGAAGTTCGCCCAGCAGGCGCTCGACGGGCTGTCGTATCCACACCGGGAGATGTCCACCTGGTTGGCCGAGGTCGTCCCGGGACTGGAGACACCCGGGTTCAAGGGCATCCGGATCAGCGAGAACACGTACGCGTACGCCCCGCTCGACGCCGACGGGAAGCCCGTCCGGGACGCCGATCCGGTGGTCGTCGTATTCAACCACTCCCGGATCGATGAGATACGCGCCGTACGGCTGGAGTCGGACAGTCCCGGTGACCTCTCCGTCATCGTGCCGAACCAGGTCTCGATCGGTGACGCCGAAGCGACACAGAGCCGCGACGAACTGGTCAGACAGCTGACCGAGCGGCTGAACGACGAACTTGCGATCTTCCGGGACCGCCCGTCGGGTCGGCTCGGGCTGAAGGCCTTCCTCAGGGAGTCCGCTGTCAACAACGGCGTTGCCGGGACGGTGCAGGGCGGCTACGGGATCGGCGGCGGTCTGGCGCTCGCGCAGTACGCGGCCGAGGGATCCGTGTACCGGATGCTGTTGGCCGGTTGGTCCGACCATGCGGTGAGCAACATCAACGGTGCCCGGGCGTACCAGGCTGGGCAGCTCTGGAGTCGCTATTCCAAGCCCAACCTCCAGGACCTCGTCCAGGCCGCCGAGCGGATCAACGAACTGGCCGGATACCACGATCACCTGAACCGGGTGTTCGACCGGGCGGAGGAGATCCGTACCGGACAGCTCGATCCGGGCCACGACGGTGAACTCGCCACCCCCGACCCAGCCCGGAAACCCCACCTGGTGCGTAGACCGGACCCGGACGGCGTACGCGCGTTGGCGCAAAGTCAGGTCGAACCGCTGGCCACCGGGCTGACCCCCATGTTCACCAAGGTCAGTTTCGACAACCGCTCCGAGACACTGGCACTGACGCCGACCGACACCGGCAGCAGCCCCGGCACTGGGACCGGGACCGGGACCAGCACCGGCACCGGCACCGGCACCGGCACCACGTTCAGGGTCCGGATCGACTCCCGGGTACTGCCCAGCGGGCAGGACTCCACCATCGAACTACGTCCCAACGAGTTGAACTGGCACCCCGACCGGCCCCGTACACACCGGATCGTCCTGGCGGCACACCTGTCGCGCGGAACCAACGGTCTGCCCGTACAGCGGGCGCTGGCCCGGGCGCTGGGCACGCTGTACGCCCATGAGACGGGTTCGACCGCCGAGCACCATCGCATCGCAGAAGGCGTCGTGCTGGCGCGTGCCGATCTGGACGGGAATCCGGCGGCAACGCGCGATCTGGGCCGCTGGATCGACGACAGTCGGTACCGGTCGGGCCTGCCCGACGCGGAACAGCGTTGGGCCGCCGATTCGGCCCTGCTACCGGACGATGTCCGGCAGCACGTCGACACCGTACGACAACAGGGGTCCAGTGACCGCAGGATCCGGGACGAGATCGCCGCAACCCCACAGGTCTCTACCGATCACCTGCTGGCCGGGCTCGTCGACAGCCGGGAGGGGTTCAGCCCCGCCAGCCAACTCGACCATGATCGGCTTCTTGCTGCCCTCCCCCACAACCAACACGGACAACCCACACCCCACCCCGACCCACTCACCACCCCCTGGATCACCCTCCAAAACGACGGCGGACACCAACAACCCGGACGCAACACCAACTGCGTAGAAACCACCCGAGCCCTCATCGCCACCTGGTACGGCCACCCCACCGTCGCCGCCGCCCAACAACCCCACCACCAAGGCGAAAAACCCACCATCCTCCACACCTGGCTCGGCGCACCCCTCCAACCCACCGGAACCGGACCCACCACCCTCGACACCATCGCCCAACAACTCACCAACACCGGCCACGGCTCCGCCACCATCATCGGACACACCTGGACCGACCCCACCACCCCCGCCCACATGCTCCTCGCCGTCAACCACAACAACCGCATCATCTACCTCGACGGCCAAACCGGCCAAACCTCCCAACACCCCCACCACCACCTCACCAACATCGGCCACATCACCACCCTCCACCTCGACCCCACCGGCAAACCCGTCACCGACCCTCCGAACAGCACCCCGACCACCGACGACCACACCTACTACGGTGATTCGGATCTACAGAGCGGGGCGCGGATGCGACCTCGCGACTACGAGCGAGCCATGGCGTGGGCGGCCGAGGCGTACGACCGGTTCCGGCGGTCCGACGTCGACATCGATGACATCGCCCGTAACCTGGCGGATGTCGAACGGCCGAACGGCCGGCGTGGGTTCACAGCCGAGGAGATCGGGCAGGTCAAACGCCACCTGATGATGACCGAGCATCTGCTCGACGACTACGACGGTGGGCTGGTGCGGCGGAGGTTCGATCCGGATCCGGACATCGCGGAGGCGTGGATCCGGTTGCGCGAGGGTCGGCCGCTCGACACCGACCGAATCCTGCTTGAGCACGAACTGGCCGAGCTTGGCCACCAGCAGGCAAATCCGGGCGCGACCTATCGTGACTCACACGTCCACGCCAACAGTCTGCACAACTGGGAAGCGGTGGTGCCGGGTCGTACCGGCGAGGATTTGGATGTTTCATGGGGATCGGAGCGGACTGATGGCAATACTGATCGACTTTCGGAAGGTCCGGGAAGACAGTCAGGAGGTCGAGTACACGTTCGGGTTTCCCCCGGAGATGGACCGGCAGTTGGTGATCACCAAGGACTCGCTGACGGCGCATCCGACGGATGGGCGGGCGGACGGCCAGTACGAGCGGGTGCTCTGGAAGATCATGCAGTACCACGGCAGCAAGGCGAGTTGGCCGGAGGCGGGAAGCTACGCGGCGTAGCTGACGCACTGGATCTGGCTGCTCGGCATGAGCCGGGGATCAGCCGGGCGGTGGATGAGGCGGCGGCGGCCGGTGGTGGGTCCCGTCGGGAGCAGGTTCGGCCGCACGAGGATCCGGAGGCGGTACGGCGGCGGGTTGTCGACGAGGCGGCGGAGTCGCGGCCGGGTCGGCCCGGGTCCGAGGTTGGGGTTCGTGGCCGGTTGCGGTATTCGGTCGAGTTTCCGTCGGTCGGTTATGCCGATGGTGTGCGTCGTATGGTTGAGGGCTTGGTCGCGCGGGGTTATCAGCCGGTCCGTTTGGTCGATGGGTGGGCAGCGGGCGATGTTGGTGGGCTCGTCAGCCAGTGGCGTGAT
>NZ_JBHTMP010000062.1:0-39714 GCF_042679305.1 Micromonospora sonneratiae
CGCCGGTCGGCCCGTACCAGGGCGGGCTGCCGTCCGCGCCGCCGCCGGGGCCGCCGCGTCGGCCTGGTCGGGCGATCCTCGTGGGTGCCGGCGCGGTACTGACGCTGATCCTGCTCGGCCTGCCGCTCGGACTGCTCTGGGCCTCGGTCGCCCCCAGCATCCCGGTGCGCAAGACCGAGGAGGGGGCGGTGCTCACCAACCCGCAGCCGGAGGAGTTCATCGCGGCGGACGGCTGGTTCAGCGTGCTCGGGCTCGGGTTCGGTGTGTTGGCGGCGATCGCGCTCTGGCTGCTCCTGCGCCGGTACCGGGGGCCGTCGAGCCTGCTGGTGCTGGCCCTCGGCGGCGTCGGTGCGGCAATCGTCGCCTGGCAGGTGGGCCGTCGGATCGGTCTCGCCGAATATCAGCGGTTGTTGGAGACCGCACCCGTCGACAAGCTCTTCAACAAGCCGCCGGACCTGCGGGCCGGTGCCGTCGAATGGCTCTACGGCTGGATCCCCACCGTGCAGGGCGACCTGCTACTGCCCGCCTTCGGCGCGGTGGTGACGTACACCCTGCTGGCCGGCTGGTCCCGGTGGCCCGGGCTGCGTCCGGAGCCGGAGCCGCCGGCGGTCAGTTGGGGCTGGTCGGCACCGCCAGCTCCGGCAGCGGCACCGGCACCGCCCGAATCTGGCGCAGCAGAGCCGCCTCGCGGTTGAGCAGCCGCAACTCGGCGCGCAGTCGACCGGCGGTGTCCGGGATCGCCAACAGGCGTTGCCGGTCCGGCAGGGTGAGTGCGGCGGTGGCCGCTACGAGGTGGGAGAGCACCGTCGGATCATCCGGCAGCTGTTCGGATATTTCGTGCGGATCGTCCCGGATCAGGCTCAGGTACTGCCGGAAGACGGCCAGCACCCGGGGAGCGAGCAGGTCGGCGACGTCATCGTGCCCCTTCGGCTCGGCCAGCCATTCCACCTCGGCGGTCAGGTACGGCGTCGACCGTTCGTCGACCTCGTTGATCCGGAACCGGCGTCGTCCCACGGTGACCAGGTCGAAGTTGCCGTCCGGCAGTTCGGTGATCTGCCGGACCTCGGCGGTGCAGCCGAGCTCGTAGAAGCTGACCGGTGCATCGTCCGGTGCCCCGGCCCGGGTGCCCGGTGGTGGCAGCACCTCCCAGCCGCTGCGGATGGCCACCACCCCGAACTCGCGGGGCGCGTCGGCGGGCAGGCTGACCAGATGTCGGACCAGCTCCCGGTAGCGCTCCTCGAAGATGTGCAGCGGTAACACCAGTCCCGGAAACAACACCGTTCCGAGCGGGAAAACCGGCAGCCGCGAGCCCATCGGTCGAGCCTAGCCCCCCGTACGGCATGAGCGCGCTACCGTGCGCGGCGCAAGTTCCACGGACTGGGGCGGACGGGCCGCCCTGCCTCCGGCGTGGCCCGGCTCACCGTCTCGCTACCTGGGCAGTGTCGGTCCGGCAGGTGGGAGCCGCTTAAACTCGCAAGCGTGCTGAATCGGATCGACCTGCGCGGCGACGCGCGTGACCCGCGGGACCTGTTGCCCCGCGCCCAGATCGACGTGTCAGTGGCGGTCGAGGAGATCCGCCCCGTCGTCGAGGCGGTGCGTGAGCATGGCTTCGACGGGATCCGTGAGGCCATCCATCGGTTCGACGGCATCATCCTCGACCAGCTCCGGGTGCCGGCCGAGGCGCTGGCCACCGCCGAGCGGACCCTCGACCCGGAAGTACGCGCCGCGTTGGTCGAGTGCATCGAACGCGCCCGCCGCGTGCACGTCGACCAGCGGCGTGCCGACCACACCACCCAGGTGGTGCCCGGCGGGACGGTCACCGAGCGCTGGGTACCGGTCGACCGGGTCGGTCTGTACGTGCCCGGTGGCCTGGCCATGTACCCCTCGACGGTGGTCATGAACGTGGTGCCGGCGCAGGTCGCCGGGGTCCGGTCCCTGGTCGTCGTGAGCCCGCCGCAGCCGGACAACGGTGGGCTGCCCGACGCTCGGGTGCTGGCCGCGTGTGCCCTGCTCGGTGTCGACGAGGTCTACGCCGTCGGCGGCGCGCAGGCGGTCGCGATGCTGGCCTACGGTGCGGCCACCGACGCCGAGGGCAGCCAGCGGTGCGCGCCGGTCGACATGATCACCGGTCCGGGCAACATCTGGGTCACCGCCGCCAAGCGGCTGCTGCGCGGTGTGGTCGGGATCGACGCCGAGGCGGGGCCGACCGAGATCGCCATCCTGGCCGACGACAGCGCCGACCCGGTACACGTCGCCGCCGACCTGATCAGCCAGGCCGAGCACGACCCGCTTGCGGCGAGTGTGCTGGTCACCCCATCGGCCGCGCTGGTCGACGCGGTCGAGCGTGAGCTGGTCCGCCAGGTCGCCGCCGCCAAGCACGTCGAACGGATCACCACGGCCCTGACCGGTGAACAGTCCGGCGCGGTGCTGGTCGACGATCTCGAGGCGGGACTGCGGGTGGTCGACGCGTACGCCGCCGAGCACCTGGAGATCCAGACCCGGGACGCCCGGACCTGGGCGCTCCGGGTACGCAACGCGGGGGCGATCTTCGTCGGGGCGTACTCGCCGGTGTCGTTGGGCGACTACTGCGCCGGTTCCAACCACGTGCTGCCCACCGGTGGCTGTGCCCGGCACTCCTCCGGCCTGTCCGTTCAGTCGTTCCTGCGTGGCATCCACATCGTGGAGTACGACGAGGCGGCGCTGCGTGAGGTGGCCCCGCACGTGGTGACCCTGTCCGGGGTCGAGGACCTGCCGGCACACGGCCAGGCGGTCCGGGCGCGGTTCTCGACCGGGCAGGAGACGACGTCGGCATGACCTCGCTGGACGATCTTCCGATCCGCGACGAGCTACGCGGTCGTCGCCCGTACGGGGCACCCCAGCTCGAGGTGCCGGTACGGCTCAACACCAACGAGAACTCCTACCCGGTGCCGGATGCCGTGGTGGAGGCCATCGGCAAGGCGGTCGCCGTCGAACTGCGTGACCTCAACCGCTACCCCGACCGGGATGCGGTCGCGCTGCGTACCGACCTGGCCGACTATCTCGGTCACGGGCTCACCACGGCCAACCTGTGGGCGGCCAACGGCTCCAACGAGATCCAGCAACAACTGCTCCAGGCGTTCGGCGGGCCGGGCCGGAGCATGCTGGGCTTCACCCCGGCGTACTCGATGCATCCGCTGTTGGCGCTGGGCACCGGCACCCGGTGGCTGGACGGACGGCGGGGTGCCGACTTCGGCCTGACCCCCGCCGACGCGGTGGCGCAGGTACGCCAGCACCAGCCGGACGTGGTCTTCCTCTGTTCGCCCAACAACCCGACCGGCACCGCGCTCGACCCGGAGGTGGTCACCGCCGTACTGGCGGCGGCGCCGGGGATGGTGGTGGTCGACGAGGCGTACGCCGAGTTCGCCCGTCCCGGCACCCCGTCCGCGCTGTCCCTGCTGCCCGGCCATCCCCGGTTGGTGGTGACCCGCACGATGAGCAAGGCCTTCGGGTTCGCCGGTGGTCGGCTCGGCTACCTGGCCGCCGACCCGGCGGTGGTGGACGCGATCCAGTTGGTGCGGCTGCCGTACCACCTCTCCGCGTTGACCCAGGCCGCCGCCCGTGCGGCGCTGGCCCACCGGGACGCCCTCCTCGCCACCGTCGAGGTGATCAAGGAGCAACGCGACCGGATCGTCGCCGAGCTGCGCCGAAACGGGATCACGGTGGCCGACAGCGACGCCAACTTCGTACTGTTCGAGGTCGGCGGCGACCAGGCGACCGTCTGGCAGGCACTGCTGGACCGGGGGGTACTGGTTCGTGACGTCGGCCTGGCAGGGTGGTTGCGGGTCACCGCCGGCACCCCGCAGGAGACCGATGCCTTCCTCGCCGCGATGGCCCCCTCCGAAAGGTAGCGTTGTGAGCAGAACCGCCCGGGTCGAGCGGACCACCGCGGAGACCAAGGTCCTCGTCGAGTTGGACCTCGACGGCACCGGTAAGGCCGAGATCAGCACCGGTGTCGGCTTCTACGACCACATGCTCCACCAGATCGCCCGGCACGGCGGCTTCGACCTCACCGTGCAGACCGTCGGCGACCTGGAGATCGACGCACATCACACGATCGAGGACACCGCGCTGGCCGTCGGCACGGCCTTCGACCGGGCGCTCGGTGACCGGGCCGGTATCCGGCGGTACGGCTCGGCCACGCTGCCGATGGACGAGGTGCTGGTACAGGCGGCGGTGGACCTCTCCGGCCGGGCCTACGTGGTGCACGACGAGCCGCCGCTGGCCCCGTACATCGGACCGGTCTATCCGACCAGCATGACCCGGCACATCTGGGAGTCGTTCGGGCAGGCCGCCCGGCTGACCCTGCACGTGACGGTGCTGCGGGCCGCCCGGCCCGGCGGTCACCCGGATGCGCACCACGTGGTGGAGGCCCAGTTCAAGGCCGTCTCGCGGGCCCTGCGCGAGGCGACCTCGATCGACCCCCGGGCCGTCGGCGTGATCCCCAGCACCAAGGGCGCGCTCTGATGGGCGGCGCGCTACCCATTCTGCTGCTGGCCCTGGCCGGGGTCCTGGTCGGTGGGGCGTGGTCGATGCACCGGCAGGGAGCCTCCGTGAAGGCGATCGTCCTCGTCGTCCTGCTGGCCGTGCTGGCCGCCGCCAGTGGCGTTCTCCGCCTCATTCCGGTGGACAGCTGATGGCCGCCCGGGTGGTGGTGCTTGACTACGGGTCGGGCAACCTGCGCTCGGCGCAGCGGGCGGTGGCCCGGGTCGGTGCCGACGTCGTCGTCACCGATGACCTTGACGCCGCCCTCGCCGCCGACGGGCTCGTCGTGCCCGGGGTCGGCGCGTTCGCCGCCTGCATGGCCGGCATCGAGGCGCTCGGCGCCGGTCCGGTCATCGCCGAGCGGGTCGCCGCCGGTCGCCCGGTGCTGGGGATCTGCGTCGGCATGCAGGTGCTCTTCGAGTACGGCGAGGAGCACGGCGTGGTCACCAAGGGGCTGGGCCTGCTGCCCGGTGGGGTGACCCGGCTGGCCGCCCGGCGGCTGCCGCACATGGGCTGGAACACGGTCGCCCCGCCGGCCGGGACGGTGCTCTTCGCCGGTCTGCCCGCCGGCAGCCGGTTCTACTTCGTCCACTCGTACGCCGCCACGGATGTCGCGGCCCTGGCCGGGACCGGTGCGCTGGTGACGACGGCCAGTCACGAGAGCGGATTCGTGGCCGGGGTGGAGCGGGGTCCGCTGTCGGCGGCCCAGTTCCATCCGGAGAAGTCGGCGGACACCGGGGCGGCGCTGCTGCGCAACTGGCTGGCCACGCTGTGAGCAAGGAACGGGCCCGGCGGCGGGCCGTCCGGCAGGCCGAGGCGGAACGGGAGCGTGCCCGCCGGGCCCGGAAGGTGGCCCGGCGGGAGCGTCGGCGGGCGCTGCTGCGTCGGCTCACCCCGCGACTGCCGGACCGGCGTACGGGCCGGCTCGCCCGCCACAGCCGGGGTGAACGCGCCGGTGTGGTGGTGCTCTCGCTGGCCGCGCTGGCCGCCATCTGGCTGCTGGTGGACCCGCTGGCACTTCGCCTGATGCTGATCGTGCTGATGCTGCTCGTGTTGCCGGCGGTCGTAGTCATCGCCCTGGGACGTCGTACCTAGACAGGAGATCAAGTTGAGCCTCACCCTGCTTCCCGCCGTCGATGTGGCCGACGGCCAGGCAGTACGCCTCGTACAGGGCGCTGCCGGCAGTGAGACGAGCTACGGGGACCCGCTGGAGGCGGCCCTGGCCTGGCAGCGTGACGGGGCGACCTGGATCCATCTGGTCGACCTCGACGCCGCCTTCGGACGCGGGTCCAACGCCCATCTGCTGGCCGACGTGGTACGTCAGCTCGACGTGGCGGTCGAGCTGTCCGGCGGCATCCGCGACGACGAGTCGCTGCAGGCGGCGCTGGGCACCGGTGCGGCCCGGGTCAACATCGGCACCGCGGCGCTGGAGGACCCGGTCTGGTGCGACCGGGTGGTCGGGGAGTACGGCGACCGGGTGGCGATCGGGCTGGACGTCCGGGGGCGTACCCTCTCGGCCCGGGGCTGGACCCGCGACGGCGGTGACCTGTTCGAGGTGCTGGAACGGCTGGACAAGGCGGGTGCGGCGCGGTACGTGGTGACCGACATCACCAAGGACGGCACGATGCGCGGGCCCAACCTCGACCTGCTGCGGGAGGTCTGCGCCCGTACCGACGCTCCGGTGATCGCCTCCGGTGGCGTCTCCACCCTTGACGACCTGCGGGCACTGTCGGCGCTGGAGTCGATCGGGGTGGAGGGCGTGATCGCGGGCAAGGCGCTCTACGCGGGGGCGTTCACCGTCGCCGAGGCGCTGGCCGTACTGGCTCAGCCGTGACCGGCCGTACGGCGCGCGTGGATAGGCTCGACGCATGACAGTGGCGGTACGCGTGATCCCCTGCCTCGACGTGGACGGCGGCCGGGTGGTCAAGGGGGTCAACTTCGTCGACCTGCGGGATGCGGGTGACCCGGTCGAACTGGCGGCGGCCTACGACCAGGCAGGTGCCGACGAACTGACCTTCCTCGACGTGACCGCCTCCTCGGACGGCCGGGCCACGATGTTGGACGTGGTACGCCGTACCGCCGAGTCGGTGTTCATCCCGTTGACGGTCGGTGGCGGCATCCGCCAGGTTGCCGACGTGGACGTACTGTTGCGGGCCGGGGCGGACAAGGTCGGCGTCAACACCGCTGCGATCGTCCGACCGGAGCTGATCTCGGAGATCGCGGACCGGTTCGGTCGGCAGGTGCTGGTCCTCTCGTTGGATGTCCGGCGGGCACCGGACGGGAGCACGGCCAGCGGGTTCGAGGTGACCACCCATGGCGGACGCCGTGGCACCGGCCTCGACGCGGTCGACTGGGCTCGCCGGGTCGCCGAGTTGGGCGCCGGGGAGATCCTGCTCAACTCGATGGACGCGGACGGCACCAGGGCCGGTTTCGACCTGGAGTTGATCCGTACGGTGCGTCAGGTGGTGGACGTGCCGGTCATCGCCAGTGGTGGTGCCGGGGCGGTCGACGACTTTCCGCCGGCCGTTGCGGCCGGTGCCGACGCGGTGCTGGCGGCCAGCGTCTTTCACTTCGGCGAGCTGAGCGTCGGCGACGTGAAGCGGGCGCTGCGGACGGCCGGACACCCGGTCCGGGACAGCGTCACCGCCTAGCGGGGGCCACCCTCGGGCGAACGGCGTGGCGTGGGGATCAGCCGGGCGGAGTACTCCTGCACCGCTCTGGCATGATCCTCCTCGCCCAGCACCCAGTCGTCGTCGCCGGGGACATGGCGGCGGCTGAGTACTCCCCGCATGGTCTCCACCGCAGCGGCGAGACCGCCGTGGGGGCGGGTCCGCCAGAGGTTCTCGCCGGCGGGCGTGAGTTGGAACCAGCCGTCGGTCACGCTGATCAGACCGGCCCCGCTCAGCCGACGTACCGCGAGTTCCACCTCCTGCCGGGCGGGGATGGCGCGCCTGAGATGGTCAGCGGTCGACAGGACGTCGGCGAGTCGTACGCCTTCCGGTCGACGTGTCGATGCTGCCCGCCGGTGCCGGCCGGCTCCACCGGCGATGACCAGCGATACGAAGATCCAAGCGTCGGAAAGGCGCCATCCCTCGTCCCCCATGGCAACAATGATGCCGTGTGATCGCTCCGGAGGAAACTGCCGGGTGCTGAGCGGCCGGCCGACGTCCGACCGCCCAGGATCGCGATTGTCGTCGCTGCTCAGTCGAGCGGCCGCTTGAGGTGGTAGCGGTGCACCTCGGTCGTTCCCTGGAGGTTGTTGACGTCCTCCTCTGAGGACACCAGTTCCCAGCCTTCGGCACCGACCCGGTTGAGGTGGGCGATCGCAGTGTCCCCGTAGTCCGACACGTCGCGTCGGGACCCGTCCGGGCCGTACCAGGTGAAGGAGAGACCCCATCCCTGACCCTGCGCGTGACGACGTCGGACGAGCAATGCGTACTCCCACTTAATCATTTGTCCATTATGGCGGTAGCCGATCGGTTACCGGAACAGAAGACCCACCGGGTGCACCCGGCCGGGCTAGACGGGTTCGACGCCCGTCGTGGCCGGCCCGCCGATGGCGCCGGTGCCCGCCGGCCCGCCCGTACCGTCGGGCTCAGCCGGTCGGCCCGTACCGTCGGTGCCCGCTGGTCGGCTCGTCGGCACGGTGAAGAGCGGGATGAAGACGTGGGCCAGGGGACCGATGGCCAGCGCGTAGGCGACGGTGCCGAGGCCGACGGTGCCGCCGAGCAGCCACCCGACGGCCAGCACACCCACCTCGATGACGGTCCGTACCAGCCGGATGGACCGTCCGGGCCGCCGGGCCACATAGCCGGTCATCAGTCCGTCGCGGGGGCCGGGTCCGAGGCGGGCGCCGATGTAGAGGCCGGTGGCCATCCCGTTGAGCACGATGCCGGCGGCCAGGAAGCCGATCCGGGCCGCCAGCGGTGCCACCGTGGGTAGCAGGGCCAATGCGGCGTCAACGACCAGACCGATGACCACCACGTTGCTGACGGTGCCGATGCCGGGGCGCTGGCGTAGGGGAATCCACAGCAGGAGCACCAGTGCCCCGACGACGATGGTGATCGTGCCCATGGACAGCCCGGTGCGCTTCGACAGGCCCTGATGGAACACGTCCCAGGGATCGAGGCCCAGCGTCGACTCGATCATCAGAGCCATGCTGACGCCGTAGAGCGTCAAACCGGCGTAGAGCTGCACAAGTCGCCGGGCCGGGCGATCGGAAAAGTTGCCAATCAAGGTCACACGTGCCACTCTAAGTGCCAATTGTGCTGGAGAAAGAGCCAATTTGGAGGACCTGGCCATGACGCCCCTGGTTCGAGGGTCACAATTGGCTCGTTTGCTCGGCCAGTGGCATGCCCTACCCGGGCGGCGGCGGAGCCCCGACTATCTCGCGCTGGCCGGTGCCGTACGGGGACTGCTGGCCGACGGTCGGCTGGCCCTGGGCGTACGGCTGCCCGCCGAGCGTGAGCTGGCCGAGGCGCTGGGGGTCAGCCGTACCACCGTCACCGCCGCCTACCGAGAGTTGCGGGGCACCGGGCATCTCAACAGTCGCCGGGGCGCGGGCAGTTGGACGATGCTGCCCGACGGGCACCGGGTCGCCAGTTCCGGTCTGTGGACGCCGGAGGACGACCTCGACATGCTCGACCTGAGCTGTGCCGCGTTGGCCGCTCCGGTCCAGTTGCAGGCGGCTGCCCGCGCCGCCGCCGAGGACCTGCCCCGCTATCTCGGTGGGGCGGGCTACCACCCCACCGGGATCGTGGAACTCCGCGAGGCGGTGGCCCGGACGTACGACGAGCGAGGGTTGCCCACCAGCCCCGAGCAGATCATGGTCACCAGCGGCACGCAGCACGCGTTCGACCTGGTGCTGCGGTTGGCGCTACCGCCCGGGGGCCGGGTGCTGGTCGAATCGCCGACCTATCCCAACGCGCTGGCCGCACTCTCCGCGCGCCGGGCCCGGATCACCACCCACGGCCTGGCCGCCAACGGTACGGGGTGGGACGCGGAGTTGCTGCTCGGCAGCCTGCGCCAGACCCGGCCACAGTTGGCCTACCTGATTCCGGAGTTCCAGAATCCCACCGGCCATCTGATGCCGGAGCAGTTGCGGGAGCGGGTGGTGGCCACCGCCCACGCCGTGGGTACCGACCTGGTGGTCGACGAGTCCTTCGTAGATCTCGCGTTGGACGGCATCACCGTGCCGCCCCCCGTCGCCGCCTTCGACCGGCACTCGCGGGTCATCTCGATCGGCGGGATGAGCAAGCCGTACTGGGGCGGTCTGCGGATCGGCTGGATCCGCGCGTCGGCACCCCAGGTGCAGCGGCTGGCCGCAGCCCGGGTCGGGGTCGACATGGCCGGTCCGGTGCTCGACCAACTGCTGGCCGTTCGCCTGCTGGCGGACGCGGAGGCGATCGTGGCCGTCCGTCGGGCGCAGTTGTCGGTCCAGCGGCAGGCCCTGCTCGGTGCGCTGGCGGAGATGCTGCCCGGATGGCGGGTCACCGTACCGCACGGTGGGGTCACCCTCTGGGCGGAGTTGGACGGGCCGGTCTCCAGCGCGTTGGCCCGCGCCGCCGAGGAGGTGGGCGTACGACTCGCCCCCGGTCCCCGGTTCGGCCTCGACGGCACCCTCGAACGGTTCCTCCGGCTGCCGTTCACCCTGCCGGCCGCGGACCTGGTCGACGCCGTTCGTCGGATCGCCGAGGTGCGTTACGACCTCGATCGGACCAGCCGCCCGCAGTGGTCGATGCCCGCCGTGATCGCCTAGCCCCGGTCGTGGGTCCGGGCGAGTGACAGCGCCGTGACGCCGGAGCCGCTGCCCGTGGCCTGACGGGCTGGTGTTGGGCGGAAGGCGACGACCGACACCCTGGCAACTGACACAATCCGGACGTGGGGGATCACGGTTCGCGCCGGCAAAGCCGGATCCACCGTGGCGCGCCCGGTCTGAAGGTGACCCGGCTGGAACTCTTCTACGACCTGGTCTTCGTCTTCGCGCTGCTCAACGTCACCGTGCTGCTCTCCGAGACGTTGACCGGCCCCAGCCTGCTGGGTGGGTTCGTGGTACTGGCCCTGCTGTGGTGGTGCTGGACCGGGTTCGCCGTCGTCGGCAACAACGTCCGTGCCGACCAGGGCATCATTCCGCTGGTGAGCCTGGTGACCACGGCCGCGGTCTTCGTGCTGGCGTTGACCATTCCTGAGGCGTTCCACGACGAACCCGGCGGGCTGCCCGGACCGTTCGTCTTCGCGTCCTGCTACTTCGTGGTCCGGGGACTACAGGTACTCGTCCTCGGGTGGGTCGTCGGTGCTGAGGTCGGGTGGGTCAGGCGCCTGCTGCTGGCCGTACCGGCACTGATCAGCACGGTGCTCATCCTGGCCGCCGCACTGCTGCCGTTGCGGGAACTCGAGGAGCCGGCCGAGTCCGGGGCACGACTCGGGCTGTGGGCGATCGCGCTGCTCGTCGAGTACGGGGTGGGCATGGTGCTACGAACCATCGGTGGGAACGTGGTGTCGGCCGGACACTGGGCCGAGCGGCATGCGCTGATCGTGCTGGTCGCGTTGGGCGAGTCGATCATTTCCCTCGGCACCGGTCCGGGACCGAGTCTGCGTTCCGGTCTACCGATCACCTGGCCGATCATCCTGGCTGCGGTGTCGGGCATCACCGTGATCAGTGGGCTCTGGTGGGCGTACTTCGACTCCCTCGCCCTCGCTGTCGAGCAGCGACTGCACCGGGTCCATGGCCTGGCCCGGATCACACTCGCCCGGGACGCCTACACCTATCTGCACCTGCCGATGATCGCCGGGATCATCATGTTCGCCCTCGGCCTCAAGCGGATCCTCGTCGAGGTCGCCGACCCGAAGGTCTCCGGCTGGCGGGACACCGTCGACCGGATGGACGTCTTCGTGCTCTACGCGGGAGTGATCATCTATCAGCTCGCGTTGCTCGGGCTGTCACTGCGTGCCTTCCGGACCATCCGGGTTGCCCCGACCGGGGCTGCCACCGTGCTCATCCTGCTCATACCGCTGGCGGTCCGGGTGCCGGCGATCGTCGCCCTGGGCATGTTGACACTGATCATTCTCATACTGATGGTGGTGCAGGTCTGGCGCTCCTCTCCCAGTCGCCACCGCATCCGGGAGGAGGCGCTGGGGGAGCAGATCGCGTTGGAGGTGGAGGAGACGAAGTGGCGGCGTCGGCACCGCTGATCGTCCCGGCGGCCGTGGCCCGGAGGTCCGGGCCACGGCCCACATCGGCTCCGAGGTCAGATCTCGGCGACGGTACCGGCGTACATGCCGTCGATCTCGGCGGCGAAGTTGGTCTCGACGCTACGGCGCTTGATCTTCAGTGACGGTGTCATCTCGCCGTCCTCGACGGTCAGGTCACGGGGCAGGATGGTCACCTTCTTGATGGTCTCCCAGCGGTTGAGCTTGGCGTTGAGTTCCCGCACGTAGCCGTCGACCATCGCCTGTGCCTCGGCCGAGGCGACGATCTCGGCGTACGTCCGGCCCTCCAGCGGTCCGCCGGCGGCCCAGGCGCTGATCGCGTCGGGGTCGAGGGTGACCAGCATGGTGCAGTAGTTGCGGGCCTGGCCGATAACCACGGCCTGGGAGATGTACGGGCACAGCGCCTTGTACATGCCCTCGATGTGCGACGGCGCGATGTACTTGCCGCCGGAGGTCTTGACCAGGTCCTTCTTCCGGTCGGTGATCTTCAGGTAGCCGTCGGCGTCCAGTTCGCCGATGTCGCCGGTACGGAAGAACCCGTCCTCGGTGAACGCCGCAGCGGTCTCCTCCGGCAGATTGTGGTAGCCACGCATGACCGGTGCGCCACGCAGCAGGATCTCGCCGTCGGTGTCGATCCGGCACTCGAGGTCGCCGAGGGCCTGGCCGACCGTCCCGATCCGGAGCGCGCCCGGCCGGTTGACGAAGTTGCCGGCGCTGGTCTCGGTCAGACCGTAGCCCTCGGAGATCGGCAGGTTGGCGGCGGCGAAGAACGCGGCGATGTCCTTGCTCAGCGGTGCGGCCCCGGAGACCATCACCCGGATGCGTCCGCCCAGCTTGGTCTGGAGCTTGCTGAACACCAGCTTCTCGGCCAGCCGGTAGCGGAACCGGAGGCCACCGGACACCGGCTGACCGGCCTGCTCCAGGGCCACCTTGGTCTTACCGGTACGCACCGCCCAGGCGAAGATCTTGGCCTTGGCGCCGCCACCTGTCTGGGCGGTGGTGACCGACTTGTTGTAGACCTTCTCGAAGATCCGGGGGGCACCGCACATCACCGTCGGCCTGATCACGCCGAGCAGGTCGACGAGCTTGTCGAGCCGGCCGTCGACGTAGGTGGGCAGCCCGACGTGGATCACGCCGCAGAGCAGTGTCTTGCCGAAGGAGTGGGACAGCGGCAGCCACAGGTACTGCAGGTCCTCCGGCTTGAGCAGACCGAGTTCGGCCTGGGCCACGCCCTCCCAGCACCAGCCGGCGTGCAGCAGTTCGACGCCCTTGGGGCGGCCGGTCGTACCGGAGGTGTAGATCAGGGTGGCGAGGTGGTCCGGCTTGATCTCCTCGACGATCCGCTCGATCAGGCCGGGGTCCTCGGCCAGCGCCTCGGCGCCGCGCTGTTCCAGGTCGGCCAGGGTGAGCTGGGTGGGTGAGGCACCCGGGTCGGCTGCGCCGTCGATCAGCACGACATGGGTCAGGTCCGGTAGGTCGGCGTCGGAGATCTTGCTGGCCTGGGTGGGGTTCTCCGCGATCAGGATCCGGGATCCCGAGTCGGCGATGATGTAGGTCGCGTCCTCCGGCTCGGTCGTCGGATAGACCGTGGTGGTCGCGCCACCGGCGCACATCACCCCGAGGTCGGCGATGACCCATTCGAGTCGGGTGTTGGCCAGGATCGCGACCCGGTCCTCCGCGCCGATGCCGAGGCCGCGCAGTCCGGCTGCGATTGCCTTGGCCCGCTGTCCGATCTGCCCCCAGGTCAGCCAGACCGGCCCTGAATCGTCCGGTGCGGGGTGGCCGAACGCGTCGCCGTTGGGGGAGGCAGCGATACGTTTGAGGAACATATCCGGAATGGAGCGGTAGGGGACTTTGAGAGTCATCGCTTGAGCCGCCTTCGGGGGTATCTGCGTGATTGGCGTCACGTTAAATTGCGGTTACCGAAGAGTATTGCGTGTGCTGCAAGGGTCGGCTAGACCCGAGTTGGTCGCTGTCCCGCTGTGCGGGTGGTCGGAGTGACCACGTCGGTGACGATCCCGGCCGCGATCCGTACGGGCGGAAGGTGCAGTCTATTGACAATAATCGATTGAATGCTGGACGGTTGGATGCACCTGATCGAGAGGGGGGAAAGATGACTCTTTCCAGTCCATCCGACCGAAGCAGCCGCCGCAACCGGCTGACCCCGGTGCTCGCGGCCGGATTCGCGGTGGCCACCGCCGTCGCCCTGGCCAGCCCGGCCACTGCCGCACCGGCCGTCGGTGACATCCGCTACGCCGACAGCCCGACCGCGATAACCGACAGCTACCTGGTGGTGCTCGCCGACGACGCGATCGCTGCCCGGGCCGGCACCAGCCGTGCCGCAGTAGCCGTACCGGCCCGCGCTACCGAGCTGGCCGACCGGTACGGCGGCAGCGTCACCCGGGTCTACCACTCGGCGGTCAACGGCTTCCAGGTACGGCTCGGTGAGCAGGCCGCCCGGCGCCTCGCCGCCAGCCCGGACGTGGCCTACGTCGAGCAGGACCGAAGAGTGTCGGTCACCGGCACCCAGACCGATCCGCCGTCCTGGGGACTCGACCGGATAGACCAGCGCAACCTGCCCCTGGACGCCGCGTACACCTATCCGAACCAGGCGCCCTCGGTGCGGGCGTACGTCATCGACACCGGCATCCGGCTAAACCACCGGGACTTCGGGAAACGTGCCACCAGCGGCTTCGACGCGGTCGACGGCGGTACCGCCGACGACTGCAACGGACACGGCACGCACGTCGCCGGAACCGTGGCGGGTACCGCCCACGGGGTGGCAAAGCAGGCCCTGCTGGTCGCCGTACGGGTGCTCGACTGTTCGGGCAGCGGCACCACCGCCGGTGTGGTCGCCGGGGTGGACTGGGTGACCGCCAACGCGATCAAGCCGGCGGTGGCGAACATGAGTCTCGGCGGCGGGGCGAGCGCGGTCCTGGACAACGCGGTCACCAACTCGATCGCCTCGGGGGTCACCTACACCCTGGCCGCCGGCAACTCCAACAGCGACGCCTGCAACTACTCGCCGGCCCGGACCCCGACGGCGATCACGGTCGGCAACACCAACCAGGCCGACAACCGGGCACCGTCGTCCAACTACGGTCCCTGCCTGGATCTGTTCGCGCCGGGCACACTGATCACCTCCGCCTGGCACACCAGCCGGAACGCGACCAACACGATCAGCGGTACCTCGATGGCCGCACCGCACGCCGCCGGGGCCGCCGCCCTGCTGCTGCACCGGAACCCACTGTGGACCCCGCAGCAGGTACGTGACCAGCTGGTTGCCGACGCCACGCCCAACGTGGTCGTCAACCCCGGCCCCGGCTCGCCCAACCACCTGCTCCACGTCGCCAACTGATCCGCTCGGTCGGTGGGACGTTCCACGGTCCCGCTGCCGCATGGACGGAGATGAGCGGATGCTCCGGGGGCGTACCGACACGCGGTACGCCCCCGGAGCATGGTCGTGGTCTCCGGCGTCCGGCTGACGTCGGCGGACCGGGCGGTGTCGCCCGACACCGGACCGGCGTCAGTCGCAGTCCCGGTCATCGTCGTCGTCGGACTCCTGCTCGGCGCGGAGGACCTGGCCGGTGACCCGGTCGACGTCCACCTCGTGGCAGGCGCCGCTCTTCGCGATCTCGACATCCCAGACCGGTCGGCCGTGCTCCTGCTCGGCCTCCACCTCGACGAGTCGGCCACCACCGACGTGCGCCAGTGCGATCTGCACAGCCTGTGACGCGGTGACGGAGGTGGGTGCCACCGGATCCGTCGGCGCGGCCGGATCCGGGGACGGCACAGTGGCCGGTCCGGGTGACGAGACGGTGGCTGACGTGGCGACCCTGGTCGACGACGGCGGGTCGTCGGACGTCGCGGCGGCGGCCCCGATGGCCGTACCGACCACTGCGGTGGTGAGCACGCCACCGGCTACCAGGATCAGGAACCTGCGGGTCATGACGAACCTCCTCGGAGGGTGTTCCGGTAACGGGTGTTCCGGTAACTGGTCCGAGGTTCGCCCGGGGCGGGATAGCAGCGCGCTACCCGAACACTAAGCGGAGGTAAAGGCCGATGGCGGCCCCAGTTCCAGGGTCACCCGGGCGCCACCGGCCGGTCCGGTCGACAGGTAGAGCCGGCCACCGCTGGACTGTGCGGCCCGCCGGGCGATGTCCAGGCCGAGACCGGTCGACCCGGCCGAGCTGACCCCACGTACGACCGGTACCGGCGGCCCGACCGTACCGTCACGGCCCGGCGACCTGCCGCCCGTCCCGGGCAGACCCGGCCCCTGGTCCGTCACGGTCAGCGACGCCCCTCCCTCGGGCCGTGCCCGCAGGGCCACCGAAAACCCGGTTTCCTCCGGTGTGTGGGCGAAGACGTTGCCCAGTAGTGCGTCCACCACGGCCCCGAGTTCGTCGGCGGACAGCCGTACCGGTAGGGGAGTCGGGGCGAGGTCGAGGACGACGGTACGTCCGGTGTCCTCGGCCAGCACCGACCAGAACGCCACCCGGTCCCGTACCACCGGGGTCGCGTCGCAGGTCCGCCCGCCGGTGCCGTCGCTGGTGCGTCGGGCCTGCTGGATCAGCCCGGTCACCGCGCGTTCCAACGCGTCGACCCGTGCGGTGATCCGGGCGGCGTCGGCCGGGTCGGTCAACGACTCGGCCTCCAACCGCAGGGAGGTCAACGGCGTACGCAGCCGGTGGGACAGGTCGGCGACCTGTTCCCGTTCGTCCCGGAGCAACTCCTGTATCCGGCCGGCGAGATGGTTGAGCGCCCCGGCGACCTGGCGTAGCTCCGGCGGGCCGGCAGGTCGGGCCCGGGCGTTCAGCTCGGCGCGGGCCAGCCGGTGGGAGACGGCGGACAGCTCGGCGATCGGGGCGACCAGGGACCGGGCCAGCCGGTCGGCGACGAACAGACCGAGCAGCAGCAGCGTGACGCCGAGAACCGCCAGGACCAGCCAGGCCCGACCCACACCCCGGCTCAGCTCCGCCCGGGGTACGACGGTACGGATCACCACGGTGCCATCCGGGCGACCCTGTACGGCCACCACGATCTCGTAGCCGTCGGCGTGGTCCACGGTGAGGCTGTGGCCGAGGGCGGCCAGCCGTACCGCGTCGGTACGGGGGGCCGGTGTGCCGAGCACCGTACCGTCGGGCAGGAAGACGGTGACCGGCCGACGGGACGCGGCGGCGACCTGTTCGGTGCTGAGTCGCAGGGCGGCCGGGTCGGCGGTGCCGACCAGGGAGACGAGGCTCTGCGCGTCCGCGCTGGCGGCGACCAGGGCCCGGTCCCGGGCCACGGTACGGAGCAGCACCGCCAGCGGCACCAGGAAGGCCAGCAGGACCAGGCACATGGTGGCCGCGACGAGCAGGGATAGCCGGCGTCTCACCGCTGGTCCGGGGGAGCGTCGAGCCGGATCCCGACCCCGCGCACGGTGTGCAAGTAGCGCGGCTCCTGCGCGGTCTCGCCCAGCTTGCGGCGCAGCCAGGACAGGTGCACGTCCACCGTCTTGTCGGTGCTGCCGTACGGCACCCGCCACACCTCGGTGAGCAGTTCCCGCTTCGAGACCACCTGTCCGGCCCGGGCGGCGAGATGGTGCAGCAGCTCGAACTCGCGGGGGGTCAGGTCGAGTGGCGTACCGGAGAGGCTCGCCGTACGGGCCGAGGGGTCGAGCCGGAGCTCGCCGACTGCGATCATCGCCGCCCGATCCGGCTGACCGGCCCCCCGGCGCAGCACCGCCCGGACCCGTGCGTCGAGCTGGGCCGAGGTGAAGGGCTTGACCACGTAGTCGTCCGCGCCCGCGTCGAGGCCCCGGACGATCTCTACATCGTCGTCCCGGGCGGTAGCGATGATCACGGGCACCCTACTGACCGCCCGCAGCATCCGGAGCAGTTCCAGGCCGTCCAGATCGGGCAGTCCAAGGTCGAGGATCACCAGGTCGGGGCGCTCGTCGAGGATGGTCTGCAGCCCGCTCATCGCGGTGTAGGCGGTGGCCACCGCGTGGCCACGGTCGCGCAGTGCCCGGATCAGTGGCGTGCGGATCGCGGGGTCGTCTTCGATCAGCAGCAGGCGGGCCACCGTCCCACGGTAGCCCGACCGGACCGTCGATGCCGTTGGGCTTAACCGCGTCTTAGGGGTGTCCGGGCACGCCGTTAACCATCTCGGGGGGCATAGTCGGGTTCATGTATCGCCGTACTGTGTTCGCGGTGGCCGGCTGGCTCGTCGCCGCGGTGGCCGCCACGGTCACCGGACTGGCTGCCGTACGGGTGATCGGTGCCGGCATCACCGGCCCGGTCGGCGAGGTGGTCAGTGAGGAGGCGGTGAGCCGGTCCCTGGCCGCCACGCCACCGGCCGCCCCGGTCCCGACACCGGCGTCGGCGGGCCCCGGCGGCACGTCGCCGACCGTCGCCCCCACCGATGGCAGGGTGGTGTCCACCCCGGGCGGAACGGTGGTGGCACGGTGCGTCGGCGAGGAGGTGGTGCTGCTTTCGTGGGCACCGGCCCAGGGGTACGGCGTGAAGTCCGTCGACCAGGAGCCGGACGACCACGTACAGGTGTCCTTCGAGGGGGCGGCCGGTGAGGTGGAGGTGGAGCTGCGTTGTGTGGCCGGGCGACCGGTGGCGTCCTGGGATTGACGGCTTGTCGGGATGACGGCTCGGCCGGGGGCGCGCGGTTGGCCGGGTCAGGCGGCTCAGTGGTAGCGACTTGCCCCCATCGACCAGTCGTACGTGCCGCGGATCCAGCAGCGGCGGGCGGCGGCGAACCGGGCGACGTCCGGATCGTCACCGGCCAGTACGGTTGCCTCCAGCTCGACGTAGGCCTCCAGCCCGGCGTTGAACCGGCCCACCGTTTCCGCCAGGGCCGCCTTCTCGTCCTGTCCGGTCTCGTAGGCGATGGCCGTGGTGAGGTTGTGGCCGTCCGCCGTGATGCGGCGCTCCTTGTCGTAGGAGAAGGCGTCGTTGCACCAGCAGACGAGGTCGGCAGCCAGGGCGTCCAGAGTGGACAAATCCGGGTGGGCGAGCCGTTCGTCGGTGGGCAGCGCACCGTGCGCGATGTCGGTCAGCGTGAAGCTGGGGTAGACGGCGCCGGTGTGCCGCCGCATCTGGACGTACTCGGAGACGGCCGGCACGCGGCGGCGTTCACGGTTGGCGGCTTCCCACAGCAGTGCGAGCAGGTAGTTGCGGAGCTGACGGGCGAACCGCGTCAGCAGTCTCGGGTGCCCGAGCTGCCGGGCCCGTCCGCACAGGTCGTGCAGTGCGACGCCGGTCGGCCCGACGGTGGACAGCAGCTCCGCCGGCGCAGCGCCGCCCATCAGGTCGAGTACGTCGAGCAGTTGGGCGACCGCCGGCGACAGGCGGGCCGGGTCCGCGCCCAGCCCGTCGTCGTCACACCGGTCGTCGAAGGTGAACAGCCAGGTGACGAGGTCGGTCAGGAGCGCGAGCCGGTCCGGGTCGGCGTCCGGGCAGGCCCGGGCAGCCAGGTCCGCCGCGTTCGCCCGGTTGAGCCGGTTGGCCTCAGCCGCCGAGGCGACCAGCCCGAACTCCTCGGCCCAGCGGGTGGACTGTTCCCCGATCGCGGCGGCATGTGGGTTGACCTGCGGTGAGAAGGGCGGTCCGATCAGGGTGGCGGTGACGAACGCTCGCATGCTTCCTCCTGGTGCGCGCGTACGCGCAGAGGACGTGTGGGACGCTTCCCAAACCCTAGACTGAGTGGGGCAACAGTTGCATTTTGAGATATGTCGATGTCCATGGTGGATGGGAGCTCAGAGGTTGAAGTCCTCCGTGCGGAGCTTCTCGACCAGCGCGGTTGACCCGACCAGTTCGACCCGAGCCACCCGCTGCCGCCCGAACACGAACATCGCCAACTCGCCGGGCGGGCCGATCAGCTGCACCGACTCCCCGCTGGTGCCGACCGACAGTTCGCCGTGACCCGGTGCCCGGACCAGCACGCTGCCCGGGAACCGGCGCAGTGTGAGTCGGGCCAGTACGGGGATCCGCCGCCACAATGCCGCCGCCAGGCCGGGTGACAGCTCCCGGGGTCGCCAGTCCGGCTGGGCCCGGCGGAGGTCCTCATGGTGGATGAAGAACTCCATCGTGTTGGTGAGCTCGTCGAGCAACGGATTGCTCACCGGGCTCCACCACGGCGGTCGGCGGACCAGTTCGACCAACTCGGGGAAGGGCCGCGTGGCCATCGCCGACCGGACCCGCTCGGCGTGTCCGCGCAGCGGCCGGAGCAGGATGCCGGCGGCGGCGTCCGGGCGGCGCTCCCGAACCACCAGGTGGGCCGCGAGGTCCCGGGCCGCCCAACCCTCGTTGATGGTCGGGGCGTCCGGTCCGAGCGCCAGCAGGAGATCGGCGAAGGCCTGCCGTTCCGACCGCGCGTACCTCGGCATGGTTCCGATGGTAGGGGAACGCCCATGTTCCCGACCCGGATCGCCCGCACCGGGCGGCGGCTTCGGGGTGCGGTCCGCCCGTCCCGACATCGTGATCGCCGACATAATCAATACCGGTTCGTAATCATTGGCCGTATCGGTAAGGATGAGACGACCGAGTGGCGGCTTACGGCGGGGGAAAGCGTGGCGACCAGTACAAAGCGAGACGTGCTCGGTAGGGGGATCCGTATTCTCGGCCGGGCCATCCGCGAGGAACCGCGCATCTTCGCGGTCGCGGTGACCGGCAGCGTCGTCTTCGGGCTCATGATCATCGCCAGTGCGTACGTGGTCGGCGCGGTGGTCGGCGAGGTCGCGGTACCGGCCATCGCCCGTGGCGAGGCCGACACCGGGCTGGTCGCCCTCGGTGCGGCAGCCCTGGTCGCCGTCAGCCTGCTCAAGGTGGCCGGGATCTTCGGCCGTCGGCTCGGTGCCGGCTTCATGCAGTACCGACTCCAGGCCAGCTACCGCCAGCGGGTCACCCGTCGCTATCTGGACCTGCCGCTGTCCTGGCACCACCGGCACGCCACCGGCACCCTGCTGTCCAACGCCAACTCCGACGTCGAAGCCGCCTGGTATCCGATCGCGCCACTGCCCTTCGCGGTCGGCACCGTGGTGATGTTGGCCGCCGCGATCGGCTCGCTGTTCTTCACCGACTGGGTACTGGCCCTGGTCGGGTTGGCGATCTTCCCGGCCCTGTTCGCACTCAACGTCGTCTACTCCCGGCGGATGGCCCCCCGCCAGACCCGGGCGCAGCAGTTGCGGGCCGAGGTCAGCGCCATCGCCCACGAGAGCTTCGACGGTGCCCTGGTGGTCAAGACGATGGGCCGGGAGGAGCGGGAGACCGCCCGGTTTGCCGCCCGCGCCAACGAGCTACGCGACGCGCTGATCGCAGTGGGACGGCTGCGTGGCGTCTTCGACCCGATGCTGGAGACCCTGCCCAGCCTCGGCACCCTCGCCGTACTGGTCGTCGGCGCGATCCGGCTGCGGCAGGACGCGGTCACCGTCACCGAACTGGTCAGCGTGGCGTTCCTCTTCACCGTGCTGGCCTTTCCGGTCCGGGCGATCGGCTGGGTGCTGGCCGAACTACCCCGCAGTGTCGCCGGCTGGGACCGGTTGCAGACCGTACTCACCGCCACCGGCGAGATGCCGTACGGCGATCGCGTCCTGGACCCGACGGTCGGCACACCGGCCGCGCTCGACTTCGACCGGGTCAGCTTCGGCTACGAGCCCGCCGATCAGGAGGCGTCGGCCACGCCGGTGCTGCACGACGTCTCGTTCACCGTCGCGCCCGGCCGGACCGTCGCACTGGTCGGCCCCACCGGATCGGGCAAGTCGACGATCGCGTCGCTGGCCGTACGGCTGGTCGACCCGGACTCGGGCACGGTACGACTGGACGGAACCGACGTACGGTCGTTGACCGCCGGCTCGCTGGCCGGCAACGTCGCGCTGGTGGCGCAGGTGCCGTTCGTCTTCGACGACACCGTACGGGCGAACATCGCCCTGGACCGGCCCGGCATCACCGACGACGACATCTGGGCCGCGTTGCGGCTGGCCGAGGCGACCGGCTTCGTCTCGGCGCTCCCGGACGGGCTGGACACCATGGTCGGTGAGCGCGGCACCTCGCTCTCCGGCGGGCAACGCCAGCGGCTGACCCTGGCCCGTGCGCTGGCCGGCCGACCCCGGCTGCTGGTGCTCGACGACGCCACCAGCGCGGTCGACCCGAGGGTCGAGGCGGCGATCCTGGCCGGGCTGCGGGCCGGTTCCGGCGACGCCCCGGCCACCTCCATCCTCGTGGTGGCGTACCGCCGGGCCACGATCGCACTCGCCGACGAGGTGGTGTACGTGGAGCGCGGCCGGGTGGTTGCCCGGGGCACACATCAGGAGTTGCTGGCGACCACGCCCGGCTACGCCGATCTGGTCACCGCCTACGAGAAGGCCGAAGCCGAACGTGAGCGGGAGAAGCAGCAGGCCCTCGACTCCGCCAACGAGATCGAAGAGGTGACGGCGTGAGCGAGCGTAGTGAGCGAACTGGGTGGCTCAGCATCGGTCACGGCGGCGCCGACCGTAGGGAGGGGATGGCGTGAGTGAGCGTAGTGAGCGAACTGGGTGGCTCAGCATCGGTCACGGCGGCGCCGACCGTAGGGAGGGGATGGCGTGACCACCGAGGTTGTGACGCCGGAGCCGGTGGAGAGCACCTGGCGTACCCTGCGCCGGGGGCTCGCCCTCTCGCCGGAACTGCGCACTGGGCTGGCCGGCACCCTCGCGCTGGCCGTGGTGTCGATGGTCGGCCGGGCCGCCGTACCGGTGGCGGTGCAACAGGGCATCGACCGGGGCCTGGCCGTGCCCGGTGGCCCGGACCTCGGCGTGGTCGGCGCGGTCGTGGCGTTCACCGCCGCGGTGCTGGTGGTGACCACTCTCTGCGGCTACCTGATGATGCGGCGGCTGTTCACGGTCAGCGAGACCGCACTGGCCGGCGTACGCACCCGGGCGTTCCGGCACGTGCACGACCTGTCGATGCTGCACCAGCAGTCGGAACGGCGTGGTTCGCTGGTTTCCCGGGTCACCAGCGACGTGGACCAGATCACCCAGTTCCTCCAGTGGGGCGGGGTGATCCTGCTGATCAGCCTCGGACAGGTGCTCGTTACCGCGACGGTGATGGCGGTCTACTCCTGGCAGCTCACCCTGGTGGTGTTCGCCGCGTTCCTGCCGGCGATCGTGATCATCCGGCTCTTCCAGCGGCGGCTGGCCGGTGCCTACGGGCTGGTCCGGCAACGGATGGGTGCGATGCTGGCCGCCATCTCCGAGAGCGTCGTCGGTGCACCGGTCATCCGGGCGTACGGCGTGTCCGGGCGGACCGCCGCCCGACTGGACGAGACCATCCACTCCCAGCGCGTGGCGCAGCAGCGGGCTCTGCGTACCAGCGTGATCGGCTTCTCCACCGGGGAGATCGCCGCCGGGCTGGCGCTGGCCGCTGTGGTGGTACTCGGGGTACGGCTCGGTGTCGACGGGACGCTGAGCATCGGTCAGCTCACCGCCTTTCTCTTCCTGGTGACCCTGTTCATCCAGCCGGTCCAGATCGCCACCGAGGTGCTCAACGAGGCGCAGAACGCGATCGCCGGCTGGCGTCGGGTGCTCGACGTCCTGGATGTGGAGCCGGATGTGGCCGACCCGGGTGAGCAGGGCGTCGACCTGCCGGTCGGGGCGCTCGACATCCGCTTCGCCGATGTTGGTTTCGCCTACCCCGGTGGGCCGCCGGTGCTCTCCGACGTGACGGTGGACATCCCGGCCAAGGCCCGGATCGCCGTGGTGGGTGAGACCGGAAGTGGCAAGACGACCTTCGCGAAGCTGCTCACCCGGTTGATGGACCCCACCTCCGGTACGGTGCTGCTCTCCGGCGTGCCGTTGGACCGGGTCCGGTTCGCGTCACTGCGGTCCCGGGTGGTGATGGTGCCGCAGGACGGCTTCCTGTTCGACTCGACGGTGGCGGCGAACGTCCGGTTCGCCCGTCCGACGATGACCGACGAGGAGTTGGCCGAGGCCTTCACCGAACTGGGCCTGGCCGACTGGGTGGCGGGTCTGCCGGCCGGTCTGGAGACGCCGGTCGGTGAGCGGGGTGAGGCGTTGAGTGTGGGGGAGCGGCAGTTGGTCGCGTTGGCGCGGGCCTATGTCGCGGATCCGGACCTGCTGGTGCTGGATGAGGCGACCAGCGCGGTCGACCCGGCCACCGAGGTACGGCTGCAACGAACGCTGGACGCGGTGACCCGGGGACGTACCACGGTGGCGATCGCCCACCGGCTCTCCACCGCGCAGGCCGCCGACGAGGTGATCGTCGTGGACCGGGGTCGGATCGTGCAGCGCGGTCCGCACGACGAGTTGGTCCGCGACCCGTCCTCGGTCTATGGCCTGCTCTACGCGTCCTGGCTGGAGCAGACCCGTTAGGAGGTTCGGCCCAGGGTGATCACCGTACGTCCGATCGGTCGTTGAGTCAGGAGGAAGGCCGCTCCGGCCAGTTCCTCGATGGGGACCGACCAGATGATCCTGCCGGACCTGACGCAGTACCGGTTGCATCGCACCGTCACCGATGCCGAACTCGACGGTGTGGCGGTTCCCGGCCTCTGTGCCGAGTTCTACCGTCGCGACGACGGCGGGCGTACCGCCACGGTCGGACGCTACTGGCACAGCGGCCGGGAACTGTTGATGGCCTGGGGGTACGTCGACGAGGAGCACTGTCGTTACTCCGCCCTGCGGGGCGAGGACGGTACGTGGCTACCGGCCACCGCCGGCTGCCCCGCCGTGCGGGTCCTTCGGGACCTGACGCATCCCGACGCGCCGGTGACCGGCTTCGCGGTCCGGGACCCGCACGGGCGGTGGATCACCTGGGGGAGCCTGCCCGGAGTCGCCGTCGACGCTCCGGACAGCTGTCCTCCGATCGGACCCTGACGCCACCGGTTGTTTCCGGTCAGGGGGTCGTTCCGGTGGTGGGCGCGGGTGCCGCCAACCGCCTGGCGCGTCGTACGGTCCACAACGACAGCCCGGTCAGGGCCAACGCCGTCGCGAACGCCGCGAGATGGATCACCGGGTTGTCGATCGGCACGAATCCGATCACCGCGACCGGCAGTTGCACCACGGCGATCAACGCGACCAGCAGGCCACGCCGTTCGCGGCCCCAGGCATAGGCCGTCCACAGTGGAGCTGTCACGGCGACCAGGGTCAGCACGTCCAGGGCGGTGTGCAGGTAGGCGTTGTGTACGGCGTTGTGCGCGAACGCCTGTGCCGGTGACGCCACCAGCAGTGCCGCGATCGCGAGACCGGCCAGGACTCCCACTCGACGCATCGCAACCTCCTTTAGCGACTGCGTGAACACGAACAGCTATCACGGTAGGGAAGGGGTGGTCCGGGAAGAAGGGGTTTGACGCCATGCGCGTCACCGGGCGACTCCAATGCGTGATGCCGTCGTCCGGTGAGGGTCAGCGTGAGTAGAACTCGACGACCAGTTGTTCGTCGCAGATGACCGGGATCTCACGGCGGGCGGGCTCGCGGACCAGTGTGACGCTCAGCTCTGCCAGGCTGACCGACAGGTACGGCGCACCCGGGCCGTCGTAGCGGTGCGCACCGGCCGAGGCGAGTTGGAACGGCGGCTTCGTCCGGCTGCGCTGGCGTACCTGGACGACCTGCCCGGGGCGTAGCCGGTACGACGGCCGGTCGACCTTGTCGCCGTCGACGGTGAAGTGTCCGTGGGCGACGAGTTGTCGCGCCTGGTAGATCGTGCGGGCCAGGCCGGCCCGGTGTACCACCGCGTCCAGGCGTCGTTCGAGGAGGCTGACCAGGTTCTCGCCGGTCTTGCCGCTGGCGTGGACGGCGTTGTCGAAGGTCCGGCGGAGTTGGGTCTCGCTGACGTTGTACTGGTGCCGCAGTCGCTGCTTCTCGAGCAGTCGTACCTGGTAGTCCGACGTACGACGGCGTTGCCGGCCGTGTACGCCGGGCGGGTACGGCCGCCGCTCGAAGTACTTCGCGCACTTGCGGGTCAGCGGGATGCCGAGGGCGCGGGAGAGTCGCGCCTTGGGCCTCGGGTGATTCATCTGGACGTCTCCGACTCGGTGGGTTAGCCTGCCCTTACTTAGGTGAGCCTAACCTTTTCCCGGAGGTTCTGTCATGCAGCCCAGCCCCGCTGAGATCGCTCGGACGCTGTCAGCCGGCCGGCTCGCCGGCCTCGCGTACGTCGCCTACCGTCCCGGTCCGCACCGGGTCCGGCACGTCGTCGACGCGCAGGGGCGGGTGCTGCTGCTGGTGGCGGTGGACAGTGATCTGGCCGAGGCGTTACGACCACAGGACGGGGCCGACGACATCGCCACCGTGATCGACGTACGGGATCAACCGCCGAGCGCCGCAGCGCCCTCGCTGGGCCGGGTATGGATCTCCGGCTGGGCCCGTCGACTCGGTGGCGCGGAGGCCAGCCGGGCCGCCCTCGACTTCGCCGAGATCCTTCCCACCGGCGACCTGCTCGACGTCGGCCGGGGGTTCGCCCTGTACCACCTCGACGTAGCCGAGGTCCGGCTACAACGGGCCGGGGCCGCCTTCGACGTCGATCCGTACGACTATGCCGAGGCGGAACCGGACCCGCTGCACCACATCGAGCGGGAACTGCTGGTCGATCCCGACGGCCACCACGGCCCCGAGCCCACCGGGTTCGTACGGGCTCAACTCGGTGAGCTACCCGCAGGACAGCAGGGCGAAGTGCCGCCTCGCGCGTGATCGCCAGACCGGACCTACCGCCTCCCCGATTCCCGGCTACCGGTCGAAGACGTCGGTGAGATCGCCGGTGACGTAGCGCTGTACGGTCGGCGCGATCGCCGTGACCAGGGTCTCCGCCGGGGTGGAGGCCAGCGGCTCCAACCTGAGGATGTAGCGGGTGATGGCCAGCCCGACCAGTTGCGAGGCGACCAGCGACGCACGCAGCGGAGCCTGCGCCGGGTCGAGCGCCAGGTGGGTGGTCACCTGACGCAGGATCTGGGTGACCACGAAGTCGCGTAGCAGGCGGGCCGTCCACTCGTTGCTGACGGCCGAACGCAACAGCGCCACCCCGGCGGTGCCGGCCGGCGAGTCCCAGATCCTCAGGAAGAGCCGTACCAGTCGCTGGCCGATCTCGTCCGGTGGCCCGGTGAGCACCTCCGGCAGCACCTCGCGGGGATCCAGCGGAGCGTTCATGGCCGTCAGGAAGAGTTGGTCCTTGGTGCCGAAGTAGTGATGGACCAGCGCCGGGTCGACCCCGGCGCCGGCCGCGATGGCGCGGATCGAAGCGCCGTCGAAGCCACGTTCGGCGAACACCTCCCGGGCGGTAACGAGGATCGCCTCCCGGGTGTCCGGGTTACCCGGCCGCCGTCCGGTCCGTCGTGCCATCAACATCCTTCATCGTCGTACGCGGACCGGTCAGCCGGTCCGCCGTCGTAGCGTGGCGGCCGCGAGGACCAGGGCCACCACGACCGCGCCGACCACGATCGCCAGGTCCCGCCACATCGTGCCGGTCGGTGCGGCGTGCGCCCCGACCTCCTGTAGCGCCTCGACCGCGTAGGTCAGCGGCAGCGCGTTGCTGAACCCCTCCAACCAGCCCGCCATCTGGTCGCGGGCGACGAACAGGCCGCAGAGCAGGAGTTGCGGGATCACCACGATCGGCATGAACTGTACGGCCTGGAACTCGGTACGGGCGAAGGCGCTGCAGAACAGCCCCAGCGCCACCCCGAGTACGGCGTTGACCGCCGCGATCAGGATGACCAGCCCGGCGCTCCCCTTGGTGGTCAGGCCGAACAGCCAGTACGCGACGCCGGCCGAGATGGCGGCCTGGACCACGGCCGCCAGACCGAAGGCGATGCCGTAGCCGAAGAGCAGGTCGAGCCGGCCCAGTGGCGTGGTCAGCAGCCGTTCCAGCGTCCCGGAGGTGCGTTCGCGCAGCATGGCGATGCTCGTCACCAGGAACATGATGACGAACGGGAACACGCCAAGCATGATCAGCGCGATCCGGTCGAATGTGGACGATGCGGCGGGGGTGTCCGGTTCGCCGCCGAACATGTAGTAGAGCAGGGTGAGCAGCACCGCCGGTACGGCGACCAGCAACGCCACCGTACGCCGGTCGTGGCGCAGCTGGCGCAGGATCCGGCCGACGGTCGCGGCCAGGATTCGCGGGCTCATCGGGCCACCGTCCCTTCCTTCTCGCGGATCAGCTGTAGGAACGCCGCGTCGAGGTCACCGGTGCCGGTGGCGGCCCGTACCCCGTCGGGGGTGTCGTCGGCGATCAACTGCCCCTCGCGGATCAGCAGCAGCCGGTCACAGCGGGCCGCCTCGTCCATGACGTGGCTGGAGACCAGCAACGTGGTGCCGTTGGCCGCCATCTCGTGGAACCTCGCCCACAGGTCCGCCCGCAGGACCGGGTCCTGCCCGACGGTGGGCTCGTCGAGCACGAGCAGTTCGGGGCGGCCGACGATGGCACAGGCCAGGGACGCCCGGCTGCGCTGGCCGCCGGAGAGGGTGCCGACCAGTTGGCCGGCTGCCGGGGCCAGACCGACGTCGGCGACCGCCTGGTCGGCCTGCGCCGCCGGGACGCCGTGCAGCGCGGCGAAGTAGCGGGCGTTCTCCCGTACGGTCAGGTCGAAGTAGACGCTCGGTGCCTGGGTGAGGTAGCCGATCCGGCGGCGGAGCGCCGGGGAGCCGGCCGGTTCCCCGAGTACGCGGACCGTGCCGGCGGTGACGATCTGCACGCCGACCACGGCGCGCATCAGAGTGGTCTTTCCGCTGCCACTGGGGCCGAGCAGCCCGGTGACGCTACCGAGGGGTATCGCGCAGCTGATGCCGTCCAGCACCGTCCGCTTTCCGCGACGTACGACGAGGTCACGTACCCCGATCGCGGTGTCCATCTGGTCCTCCCGAGGGGAAAACTCAACGAGTGTTGAACTCAACGCTAGTTGAAATATTTCCGGTGGGCAATCTGCGTCGTGGTCCCGACATGGCACGCTCAGCGCCCGTGGAACCTGACCTGACGATGTTGCGGGAGCTGGTGGAAGCCTCACCCGAGGTGGTCGTCCGCCCGGGCAGGGGCGTGCCGGAGGAGCTGATCCGGCAGGCCGAGGCCCTGATCGGCCCGCTGTCACCGTCGTACCGGTGGTGGTTGGCCGAGTACGGCAGCGCACAACTCGGCGGCGAGTGGCTGGCCACCCTCGCGCCCCCGGAACATCGCGCCCACGCACACGACGAGCTGACCACCGCCTGGCGACGGACCGGGGACCGATTGTGCTTCCATACCGAGGCCGACGGCGGTGACACCTACTACTTCGCCCTCGACGAACGCGTCGGAGCGGAGCATCCGGTCGTCCGGGTGGGCCACGACGGGGACGAGGAGCCGTACGCGGACTCCTTCGCGGGCTTCCTGACCGTCCAGGTGGCGTTGGCCAACCGGCTCCGCGACGGTCCGAACCCGGACCTGGCCCGGCTCTGGCGGTTGACGCCCGGCGTTCTGCTGCCCAACGGTGTGCTGATCTACGGCCCGCACACCATTGCTGAGCGTAACGAGACGTACGAAGTGCACAGGTACGCCCCGCACTGGGTGCTCATCGGGGACGACAGCGGTGGTAGCGGTCTGTTCATGCGTCGGCACGGCCGCGACCGCACCTCGGTCCACCGCCTCGACCTGGGGGCGATCGAGGAGGACATCGCGACGGCGGCCGGCCAGCGGCTGACCGGTGACCTCCTCGGTTGGCTGGGCCAGGGCGCCGACATGACCCGGCATCAATACTCTTCGGGACAGTAACTAACCGACCGGACAGCCGGGCCTTGACCGGACATTGCGCCTAGCTGCGCTCCTGGTGCACGATGACGCTGTGGGTTACGGTCCGTTACTGAACAGCGGATTTCTCGACGAGTGGGCGGCCCGGTTACGCGACACCTCCCCCCGGCCCGTCGTGGGTGTCGTGCTGCGTGGCAGCCACGCCCGACGGGCCGCCACCGCATTCAGTGACGTCGACATCGATGTTCTGGTCAGCGGGCCACCGCACACCGCCCGCCCGGCGTACCTGGCGGACGCCGGGGACCGGCTGGCCCACGTCTCGGTCGCGGTCCGCGACGTGGTGTCCTGGCTGGCCCGGCTCGACGAGCCCGCCGACTGGGCCCTGGGGCTGCCGGTCACCGCACCGGCCCGACTGCTCTGGGCCGAGCCCGGCTGGCGGTCCCGACTCGACCTGCCGGTGGTCCGCCACCCACCGGGCGTACCGCGCCTGGAGGATCTCGTCGCCACCCTCGGTAAGGTCGCCGGTGCCTGTGCCGCCCAGGACCCGCTCGGCGCCCGGCTGGCCGCCGGCGATCTCGCCCTGGCCTGCCCGTCGGTACTGCGGCTGGCCAACCCGCCGGTGACCGTGGCCTCCCGGCGGGCCGCGCTGGGTGCCGCGCTGGACCTGCCGGTCGCGCCGGCGGGCTACCGCGACGACATGCTGACCTGCCTCGGGCTCCGGCCCGCGTCGACCCAACAGTTGTACGCCTCGGCGGGCCGCCTGGTCGCCGGGACGATCGCCCTGGTCCGGCCGTACGCCGACCAACTCGTGACAGCCGTCGGCACCGACCTCGCCACCGCACTGGCCGACGGCCGACTGGACCGCTACGTCGCCCAGTTGGCGCAGCACTCGTGGCCGCTCCGGGCCCGGTCCAGTGATCCGGGCCGCGCCGACCGGGCCGGGGCTACGCTCCCGTCGCCGGGTACGGAACAATCGGGCACTGTGCCCGTACCCGATGTGACTGAAGCTGGCGCTCCCGCCACCCCGCCCGTACCGGAGCGCACCGGCCCGGCTCGCCCCACGGCGCTCGCCCCGGACATCGCCGCCCGGCTGCGCCGCACCCCCGACGGCCTGGTCGCCGCAGTGGTCCGCCAACATGACACCGGCGAGGTGCTGATGCTGGCCTGGATGGACGACGAGGCGCTGCATCGCACCCTGACCACCGGGCGGGCCACCTACTGGTCGCGTAGCCGGCAGGAGTACTGGGTCAAGGGCGCGACCTCCGGCCACCACCAGTACGTCCGGTCGGTGGCGTTGGACTGCGACGGTGACGCCGTGCTGGTCAGCGTCGACCAGGTCGGCGTGGCCTGCCACACCGGCACCCGGAACTGCTTCTCCGACGAGTTGCCGGTCACCGGACCGCAACCGGACGGGTTGCCGGTCACCGGACCGCAACCGGACGGGTTGCCGGTCACCGGACAACCGACCGTCGGCGAACCGGGGGAGCCAGCATGACCAGCGGTGCGGTGAGCCCGGACGAGGCGACCTTCCACGACCTGGCCCGGCGGCGCCGGGTGGTGCCGGTCACCCGGCGACTGCTGGCCGACGGGGAGACCCCGATCGGCGTCTACCGCAAGCTGGCCGGCGGGCCGGGGACGTTCCTGCTGGAATCCGCCGAGCAGGGGGCCGGATCGGCGGGCATCGCCTGGTCGCGCTACTCCTTCATCGGTGTCCGCAGCAGCGGAACCCTGATCGAGCGGGACGGCAGGGCGCACTGGCTGGGTACCCCACCGGCCGGACTGCCGACCGATGGCGACCCGGTGACGGTGCTGCGCGACACCGTCGCGGCGCTGGTCGGTCCGGGCGGGCCGGTGACCGGACCGACGATGCCCCCGTTGACCGGCGGCATGGTCGGCTACCTCGGCTACGACCTGGTACGTCGGTTCGAGCGGCTGCCCGCGCTGGCCGAGAACGACCTCGGGGTGCCGGAACTCGGCATGATGCTGGCCACCGACCTGGTCGTGCTGGACCACTTCGAGGGGTCGGCGATCCTGGTGGCCAACGCGGTCCTGCCCGCACTGGACGACCCGGACCGGGACCGGCTGGCCGCCGCCGCCTACCACCAGGCGGTCGGCCGGCTCGACGCGATGACCAGCGCACTGTCCCGCCCGATCCCGCCGATGATCTCCACGGTCGAGAGCCCGCCGCCGGGCGAGGTGATCAGCCGTACGCCGGATGGCGGCTACCAGAAGGCGGTCGAGGTCGCCAAGGAGGCGATCCGGGCCGGGGAGTGCTTCCAGATCGTTCTGGCCCAGCGGTTCGAGCGACAGACCGAAGCGGATCCGCTCGACGTCTACCGGGTGCTGCGGGCGACCAACCCGAGCCCGTACATGTACCTGCTGCGCTTCGATGGCTTCGACATCGTGGGCTCCTCGCCCGAGGCACACCTCAAGGTGACCGGCGCGGCGGGCGGTGTCCAGCGGGCGATGTTGCACCCGATCGCCGGTACCCGGCCCCGCGGCGGAACCCCGGAGGCCGACAGTCGGCTGGCCGCCGAGTTGATCGCCGACCCGAAGGAGCGGTCCGAGCACGTCATGCTGGTCGACCTCGGGCGCAACGACCTGGGACGGGTGTGCCGGCCGGGCACGGTGGAGGTGCCGGAGTTCGCCACGATCGAGCGCTACAGCCACGTCATGCACATCGTGTCGACCGTGGTGGGAACGCTGCGCGAGGACCGCACGGCGTTCGACGCGCTGGCCGCCACCTTCCCCGCCGGCACCCTCTCCGGCGCTCCGAAGGTACGCGCAATGGAGATCATCGAGGAGTTGGAACCGACCCGCCGGGGCCTCTACGGCGGCACGGTGGGCTACTTCGGTTTCGGTGGGGACATGGACATGGCCATCGCCATCCGTACCGCCCTGTTCCGCAACGGCCGGGCGTACGTACAGGCCGGCGCCGGAATCGTCGCCGACTCCGATCCGGCCGCCGAGGACCGGGAGACCCGCAGCAAGGCCGCCGCTGTTCTGGCGGCCATTGCCGCGGCCGAGACGTTGCGGCCGGCCCGATGAGCGAGGCGAGGGCGTCCGAGGTCGACGAGGTGCGGGCCGGACGTCGGCAGTTGACCCTTGCCGTACTGCTGTGCCTGGCCGGGGCCGGGTTGGCCGTCTTCGCGGCGACCCGTACCTGGGTGGTGGAGTTGACCGTCCGTCCCGAGCCCCTGCCCGCCCTGCGGGAGCCGCGTACCGGTAGCGAACTGCTGCCCTGGCTCTCGGCACTGGCGGTGGTCGGCCTGGCCGGGACCGGCGCGGTGCTGGCCACCCGGGGAATGGGCCGACGGCTGCTCGGCGGGCTGCTACTGCTCATCGGGCTGAGCGTGACCGCCGGTGGCGGGTACGGCGCGGCCGGTCTGGTCCACGGTGACGTGGATCCGCAGTGGCCGGGGCTCTGCGTGCTGGGTGGTCTACTCGCGGCGGCCGGTGGCGCGATCACCATGGTCCGGGGACGGAACTGGCCGGCCATGGGTGCCCGTTACGAGCGCCGTACGGCTGGTACACCGGTCGTCGCCGAGCGGTCGCCCGTCGAGGGCGACCATCGGGTCGCTGCCCGGCGCACCGTGGAGGCGTGGGACGCCCTGGACCGGGGTGAGGACCCGACGGCCGGCTGACCGGGACTCAGGCCGCCCTTCTCGGTTCGTCGAGGGCCGGGCCGATCGGATCCGGTTGGCCCGGGCGGCCCGCCGGTTCGACCCGTACCGGGCTGGCCGGGCCGGCATCCGTCGCGGGCGACCCGGGCGGGGTGGTCTCCGCATCGGTCAGCGCGGCCACCATCCGGCGTATCTCCTCCCGTCGGCGGGCGCGGGCGCGGTCGGCGCAGACGGCGGCCCAGGCGTTGTCCCGCGCGATCCGGCCGCCCGCGTCGCCCACCACCGCCCGTTCGATTGTGTGCACCACGCCCACGGCGACCGATGCGACCGCCCGCGAGATGCTGCTCAGGTCGATCGCCGGTCCCGGCTCGACAGTTCTCATGGTCCACCCCACGCGACAAGATTCGATCTGCTGGTCGGGCAGCCTGCCGGATCCAGTCTGCCCCAGGCCCATGCTGCCCAGCCGGTATTTCGAGACGGTCATCCACCGGTCAAATCCAGTGACCCGGGAACCGGTCGGCCGACCGGCCGACCGCATCGATCAACACCGCGCTGCTCCGGTAGCTTCCTTGAGCTGCGTCACATCGGTGGTCGGATATGTCCCCAGCTCTGCCCGCCTGGAAGGGGCCTGACGTCGGCCGATGAGGCGTAGTGACATTGAGTGATGTCACGGTTACTCGAAGCCGGCTATTATGCACCAGCCCAATTCGTGAGGCACGCCATACCCCCGGCTGTGACTACTCTGTGGCGCCCCCTAGCATCGGCCCATGACACCCGGAGAGGGGAGTCCGCTGGTGACTGCTGAGCATGCGCACGAGGACGGGGCCGGTCCGGCGCCGTCCGCGAACGTGCTTGACGAAATCCTGGCCGGAGTGCGGGAGGACGTTGAGCGTCGACAGGAGCAGGTTCCGCTGGAGCGGATTCGGCAACTGGCCGCCGCCGCGCCACCGCCGAAGGACGCGTACGCGGCCCTGCGCCGCCCTGGCGTCGCGGTGATCGCTGAAGTCAAGCGGTCGTCGCCGTCCAAGGGGCAGCTGGCTGAGATCGCCGATCCGGCAGAGTTGGCCGGTGAGTACGCGGCCGGGGGAGCCCGCTGCATCAGCGTGCTCACCGAGGGCCGGTGGTTCGGTGGATCCCTGGACGACCTGGCGGCCGTTCGGGCCGCCGTCGACATCCCGGTGCTCCGTAAGGACTTCGTGGTCTCCAGCTACCAGGTGCACGAGGCCCGGGCGCACGGTGCCGACCTGGTGCTGCTCATCGTCGCCGCGCTCGAGCAGAACGTCCTGGTCGGCCTGCTCGAACGGATCGAGTCGCTGGGCATGACCGCCCTCGTCGAGGTGCACGACGAGGAGGAGGCCGACCGTGCGCTCGAGGCCGGCGCCCAGGTGATCGGCGTCAACGCCCGTAACCTGCGCACCCTCGAGGTCGACCGGTCCGTCTTCGAGCGGATCGCACCCGGCCTGCCGAACAGCGTTGTGAAGATCGCCGAATCGGGTGTGCGTGGCCCGCACGACCTGATCCGCTACGCCTCGGCCGGCGCCGACGCGGTGCTGGTCGGGGAGGGGCTGGTCACCAAGAAGAGCCCACGCGACGCGGTGGCCGAACTGGTCAACGCGGGCAACCACCCGGCCACCCCCCGTCCGGTCCGCTGACCGGACGGTCGGAGTGACGGTCAGCGAGAGGACGACGAACCAGATGAGCACGAGCGCACTCGCCCCGGAGGCCGGCCAGCTACCCGACGCCACGGGCCACTTCGGCCGCTACGGCGGTCGGTTCGTGCCCGAGGCGCTCGTCGCCGCGCTCGAACAACTCGACGCGGCCTACCGGCACGCCATGGCCGACGAGGCGTTCCAGGCCGAGTTCGGCGCGCTGCTGCGCGACTACGCCGGCACCCCGTCGCTGCTGTACCGGGCCGAACGGCTCTCCGCCCGGGTGGGTGCCCAGATCCTGCTCAAGCGGGAGGACCTCAACCACACCGGTGCGCACAAGGTGCGCAACGTGCTCGGCCAGGCGCTGCTCACCAAGCGGATGGGCAAGCGTCGGGTGATCGCCGAGACCGGTGCCGGCCAACACGGTGTGGCCAGCGCCACCGCCGCCGCCCTGCTCGACCTCGAGTGCGTGGTCTACATGGGGGAGGTGGACACCGAGCGACAGGCGCTCAACGTGGCGCGGATGCGGATGCTGGGTGCCACGGTCATCCCGGTCACCACCGGCTCGCGGACCCTCAAGGACGCGGTCAACGAGGCGCTGCGCGACTGGGTGGCCAACGTCGACGAGACGCACTACCTGCTCGGGACCGCCTCCGGGCCGCACCCGTTCCCGGCGATGGTGCGCGACTTCGTCCGGGGCATCGGGGTGGAGGCCCGCCAGCAGTGCCTCGACCTCACCGGCGCACTGCCGGACGCGGTCACCGCCTGCGTCGGCGGCGGCTCCAACGCGATCGGTATCTTCCACGCCTTCGTCGGTGACGAGGCGGTTCGGCTGTACGGGTTCGAGGCCGGCGGTGACGGCATCACCACCGGTCGGCACGCGTCCAGCATCACCGGAGGCTCCTCCGGCGTGCTGCACGGTGCCCGTACCTACGTCCTACAGGACGAGGACGGTCAGACGGTCGAGTCGCACTCGATCTCGGCCGGGCTGGACTACCCGGCGGTCGGGCCGGAGCACGCCTGGCTCAACGACACCGGCCGGGCGACCTACCTGCCGGTCACCGACGCCGAGGCGATGGATGCCTTCCAGCTGCTCTGCCGTACCGAGGGGATCATTCCGGCGATCGAGAGTTCGCACGCCCTCGCCGGGACTTTCAAGATCATTCCGGCGTTGACCGAGGAACTCGGGCACCAGCCGACCATCGTGGTCAACCTGTCCGGCCGGGGTGACAAGGACGTGCACACCGCCGGCACCTACTTCGGCATCCTCGACGGGGAGCAGGCATGAGCATCTCGGTGACGTTCGAGAAGGCCCGGGCCGAGGGACGCGCCTTCCTGGTCGGCTGCATGCCGGCCGGTTTCCCGAGTATCGACGGCAGCATCGCGGCCATGGTCGCGATGGCCGAGGCCGGGGTCGACGTGATCGAGGTGGAACTGCCCTACTCCGACCCGGTGATGGACGGTCCGGTGATCCAACGGGCCAGCGACATCGCGCTGGCGGGCGGCGTACGCACCCGGGACGTGCTGCGCATCATCGAGGCGGTCGCCGCCACCGGTGTCCCGGTTGTCACGATGACCTACTGGAACCCGATCGAGAAGTACGGACCGGACGCCTTCGCCCGGGACCTGGCGGCGGCCGGCGGCACCGGACTGATCACCCCCGACCTGATCCCCGACGAGGCCGACGAGTGGCTGGCGGCCTCCGACGCGTACGGCCTGGACCGCACCTTCCTGGTGTCCCCCTCGTCCACCGACGAGCGGATCGCCATGACGGTGGAGCACTGTCGGGGCTTCGTCTACGCCACCGCCCTGATGGGCGTCACCGGTGCCCGGGAACAGACCTCCGAGGCCGCTCCCGCCCTGGTCTCCCGGGTACGGGCGGTCACCGACCTGCCGGTTGGCGTGGGGCTGGGCGTGGGCAACGGTGCGCAGGCCGCCACGGTGGGCGGCTACGCCGACGGCGTGATCGTCGGCAGCGCACTCGTCCGGTGCCTGCTCGACACGCCCGACGAGACGACCGGCCTGACCGCCCTGCGTGCGCTCAGCGCCGAGCTGGCTGACGGCGTACGCGCCGGCCGAGGCTGACCCGTGCCGCACCATGCCGGCGTGACCCCGGCCGGACCGGGGTGCCGCCGGCAGGGGTGGCGACGGTAGCGTATGCAATCGTGAACCTCGCCTCACTGTCTCCCCAGGCGGCCCTGCCCAGTCCCAGCACTGCGGTCTGGCAGCTCGGCCCGGTTCCCATCCGGGCGTACGCGCTCTGCATCGTGCTCGGCATCGTGGTCGCCGCGGTGGTGACCGATTTCCGGTTGCGTCGCCGGGGCGTGGCCCCGTGGGCGGTGCTGGACATCGCCGTGTGGGCTGTCCCGTTCGGCATCGTCGGTGCCCGGATCTATCACGTGATCACCTCCCCGGAGAACTACTTCGGCGCCGGCGGCGAGCCGATCAAGGCGCTCTACATCTGGGAGGGCGGGCTCGGAATCTGGGGCGCGGTCGCCGGCGGTGCGGTCGGTGCCTGGCTGGCCGCGCGGCAGCTCGGCATCCCACTGAGCGTGGTCGCCGACGCGCTCGCCCCCGGCCTGCCCCTGGCCCAGGCGATCGGCCGGCTCGGCAACTGGTTCAACAACGAGCTGTACGGCGGCCCCACCACGCTGCCGTGGGGTCTCGAGATACACCAGATGGAAGCCGGCCGAGCGGTGCTCGACCCGGCCGGCCAGCCGGTCCTCGAACCGGGCCTCTACCACCCGACCTTCGCCTACGAGGCGCTCTGGAACATCGGAGTGGCGCTGCTGGTCTTCGTGGTCGACCGGCGTCTCAAGCTCGGCCGGGGACGGGCGTTCGCGCTCTACGTCATGGGCTACACGGCCGGCCGGTTCTGGATCGAGATGATGCGTACCGACCAGGCCAACGAGATCCTCGGCCTGCGGGTCAACGTGTGGACCGCCGGCCTGGTCTTCCTCGGGGCACTCGTCTACTTCATTCGGGTCCGTGGCCCCCGGGAGTACCTGATCCCGGTGGCACCCCCGGCCGCGCCCGGCCCGGAGACCCCGAAGGGCGACATCTCCCAGGTTGACGTGTCCCGTCGGGTAGAGGCCGCCCCGGTGCACGCCGGCTACCGGGTGGTGACCGAGGAGCAGTTCCAGGTGTACCGGGAGACCGGCGAACTGTCGACGGTGCCGGATCCGATCGACACCGCATCGGACCGGGCCGCCCCGGACACGGACCGGGGCGATGCCACCTCGGACGAGGTCGACACGACCTCTGACCGGGTCGACAGTGCTCCGGCCGGTGTCGACAGGGACACCGACAGCGCGGACAACACCGACCGAGACCGCTGAGCGAAGGAGCCGCGCCGATGCGTACGGCTGTGGTGGTGGGTGCAGGCATAGCTGGCCTGGCCGCCGCCGGTGCCCTGGCCCGGTCCGGGTGGCAGGTCACCCTGCTCGAACGCGCGGATCGGATACGGGCGGAACGTACCGCGCTGGTGCTGTGGCCCAACGGGGTACGGGCGCTACGGGCCCTCGGACTGGGCGGTGGGCTGGACGCCATCGCCACGACCCTGCCCGACGCCGGGGTACGCCGCCCCGACGGACACTGGCTGGTACAACCCCGGCCGACGGTGACCGAGCGTGCACCGGTGGTCGTCCACCGGGAGGATCTGCACGATGCCCTGATCGCCGGCCTCGGCGACCGGGTCGAGATCCGTACCGGCGTGACGGTGCGCAACGTCCGTGCGACGGCGGGGGAGCGCCCGGCGGTGGGGGATGGTCGGTCCACCCTTGAGGCTGATCTGGTGGTGGCCGCCGACGGCATCGACAGCGTGGTGCGTCGTCGGCTGGCACCCGAGTCCACGGTGGTCAGTTCCGGGTGTGCGGCATGGCGGGCGGTCATTCCGTGGTACCGCGCACCCCAACTTCCGCCGGACCGTCCGGTAGGTGGGGAGACCCTCGGTGCGGGCTACCGGTTCGTGGTGGCGTCGCTGGGAGACCGGGGCTCGTCGGGGGCATCTACCCGGGGCGGCATCTACTGGGTGGCGACCGCAGCCGGGGCATCCCGGCCGGAGCCACCCGAGACCCAGCTCGCCCTGCTGCGCCGGTGGTACGCCGACTGGCCGGCCCCGATCGGTGAGCTGCTGGCCGCCACCGAAGCCGACGACCTGATCCAGCAGGAGGTACGCGAGCTGCGGCCGTTGCCCCGGGAGTACGGCTTTCCGGTCGGTCCGGGTGGCTTCGTGCTGTTGGGTGACTCGGCCCACGCCATGCCGCACCATCTGGGCCAGGGGGCCTGCCTGGCCTTCGAGGACGCGGCGACCCTGCAGGCGGTGACCAGGGAGGCCGTCCCCGGCAAGGCGCTGTGCGCGGCGATTGAGTCGTACAGCGGGTTGCGTCGCCCCCGGACGGCGACCATGGTGCGGCAGACCCGTCGGCTGGCGGCGGTGCTACAGACCCGGGGTCGGCTGGCCCTGCGGGCCCGGGACGTCGCCCTGGGCCGGATCAACCCGAGGCTGATGGGTAGCGCCGCCACGGCGGCTGCCCAGTGGGAACCGCCGGCCTGACGGTCGTCGGTCTGCCCGGCGGGTCAGCAGGGGTTGTAGGCCGTACCCGATGCCTTCAGGGTGCGCCCGTTGGTCAGCGTCACGGTCATCGACCAGGGTGCCGAGCCGCCGAACAACTCGCTGACCTCATAGATGTTCGGCGGGATCTCCCCGTAGACGGTGTTGCCGCTGACCGAGAGGCTGTAGGAGCCGGAGCTGCTGCCGCCGTGCCAGCCGGTCGCACTACGCGGCGTCCCGTTGCGTACGGTCCCGCGTAGGTTGATCACCCAGCCGCCGCCGCCCGGCCACACACATTTGGTCCCGGCGCTGGCCGACAGGGACGCGGCCGGTGGGGGAGCCGTGGTTCGTTTGGGTGGTGGTGGCGGTGTCGTCGGCGGTCGCTGGGACGTCTTGGTCGGCGGTGTCGTCGTCCGGCTCGGGCCGGCGGCGGTTGGCGTCGGCGTCGGGGTCGGGGTCGGGGTCGGGGT